>NZ_CM001837.1:817407-1134216 GCF_000355805.1 Dokdonia sp. PRO95 | reverse complement strand
AAACATAGTCTCCAACTATCGCACAAGCCAGTAAAAATGGTTTTTGTGGTAGTTGGAGATTTTTATTTTTAAGATACCTTGTGGTGATACTCTCTGGTTGAGATTATACATGTTTTACACTTTTTACGCTCTGTTTTCGCCTCATATACCATCTTCTGTCTTGTGGTGGACATATAGGGGCTCTAATAACTAATATACTCTTGTAGAACGCTTCTTTCAAAAAGGTTTTATTGGGCTTTTCTTTTTCTATTTATTAGTTGTCATAAAAAGAGGGTACTTCTTCCTGGACTTAATACATATAAAGAAAAATCCTACAATATGAATCGTCTTATATTCATCAAAATTAGCAAGAGGATTTTTGCGCGAAAATTTAAAAACATCAATTAGCGACGTTTAAAAACATAATATTTCGATGAAATACACTAAATTTTAACATTCACACAAAATTTCCCAATCAAAATGCTTGCAGATGTATAATTTTATAGTACTTTAGCAGTCCCCCAAATCAAGTAATTGATTTCGATTAAATGCTAAGTAAGTTCGTTAACTAACGTTGTAATTTAGTTTTATAGTATGACTTAAACGTATAAGAGTGTTTTAAGTTATGATTTGTTAGAAATCCGCGGGGGGAGCCCTGCGGATTTTGTTTTAAACCTCATTTGTCTTTCATCCCTACTATGGAAAAAATAACAAACTCCACGAGATCATTTGTTTCTGGTGTAAAACATGCTGCAGATTTTACTACAAATTGTGCTAGACTAGCAAAGAAAGTGTTTCTATTTATGATCTAGTAACGCTTACATTCCTTTTGGAATGGCATGAATAAGCTTTTGAGTATACTTTTTTTCTGGCTGTTCATAAATACGGTCTGCATCACCTATCTCTTCTATTTTCCCTCTATTCATAACCACTAGCTGGTCAGACATGTATTTTACCACCGCAAGATCATGCGAGATGAAAATATAGGTAAAGCCAAAATCTGTTTTAAGTTCATTAAGTAAATTAAGCACCTGTGCTTGTACAGATATATCTAGGGCACTTACAGACTCATCACAAATAATTAATTTTGGATTTACAGCGATAGTACGCGCTATCCCTATGCGTTGTCGCTGCCCTCCAGAGAACTCATGAGGATAACGATCATAATGCGATGCTTCTAGACCTACGCGTTCTAGCAACTCTAGCACGCGCTGCTTTCTCATAAATTTAGAATCGTAAAGTTTATGGACTTCCATGGGCTCGATAATGGCTTGACCTACAGTAAGCCTGGGATTAAGAGAGGCAAAAGGGTCTTGAAAAATAATTTGTATTTCCTTTCTTAAACTTCTCAGCGCTGCTCCACGCATCTTATTAATAGCCATTCCTTTATATAAAATGGTTCCTGCAGTCGCTTTATCTAATTGCAAGATGGCATTTCCCAAGGTAGACTTACCACAACCAGACTCGCCTACTAGACCAAGAGTTTCTCCCTCATAAATGGAGAATGAAACATCATCTACGGCCTTAAAGGCAATATCTTCGGCGAATATACCGGCACTAGAGAAGTATGATTTTTCTACATTAATAACCTCCAGTAAAGGTGGATGAGCATACAGATTTCTTAGATGTTCGGCTCTTTCAGATTTTGTTTCGGCTTTAGAGAGTGGCTTTTTATCTAGGTAATCTTTTATCGTTGGTAACTTTTTAAGGCGTTCATCCAGAGACGGTCTTGCGCTTAACAATGCTTTTGTGTACTCATGTTGTGGATTTGAAAATAACGCTTTCGCGAAAGCGTACTCAACAATATCTCCCTTATACATCACAGCAACCCTGTCTGCTATCTCGCTTACCAAAGAAAGGTCATGAGAGATGAAAATAATACTCATCTGATTTTCTAACTGCAATTCCTTAAGTAATAATATAATCTCCTGCTGAACGGTAACATCTAGCGCTGTTGTGGGTTCATCTGCAATAAGGATTTTAGGCTTACAAGCAATAGCCATCGCAATCATCACGCGCTGTTTCTGGCCTCCGGAAATCTCATGAGGATAGGAACTAAAAATCTTCTCCACCGTAGGCAGTTTTACCTTTTCAAATAGGCGTAGGGTTTCTTCCTTGGCAAACTTTCGGTTGAGTGAAGTGTGTTGCAAAAGAATTTCGACTACTTGCTCACCACAGCGCATTGATGGATTGAGGCTACTCATAGGTTCTTGAAAAATCATAGAGATTTCATTACCTCGTATTTTCTGAAAATCCTTTTCTCTCGCTTCTAGTAATGATTGATTTTCAAAAATGATGGAGCCTTTAATGAGCGCATTTGTTTTTGGTAAAAGCCCTAGAATGGCGAGTGATGATACACTTTTCCCAGAGCCTGACTCACCCACAATGGCAAGAATTTCATTTTTATAAAGATCAAATGAAATGTCATGTATAACTTCTTGTACCTCTCCCTGCTGTTTAAAGGATATAGATAGTTGGTTTACAGAAAGGATTTTTTGTGGCTGCATATTTCAAAAATACGATTTCTTACGGTCGGTTTTTACAGGGTGGCATTTCAATTTTTCACGTAAAAAGCGGGCTTTATTGGAGTCTTTTTTTTTGCAATGATGCGTGGTCATAATATTTTAAATATCATTAAATGTAATTAGCATTAAAAATACGTAGTTCTTGTTTAGGCATTTGTCCAGTTCTTCACACAAATTATATTTCTTAAAAAAATCTTAAAAACTTTTGTGTAGTTCGTCGAATAAATTATGTTTTCTTCAATGAAATGACGTCATTTACTGTGTAAGCATATAATTTTAGCATAATAGCTGATAAAAAATATGTTTTATTAATATTTCCCTATAAATAATTTAAAACTACAGTATGAAAAAAATCTACTCCTTTCTCCTAATGACCTTTCTATTAGGAACCACCGTTTATGCACAGACCAGTGTGGACGGAATCGTCCAAAAATATCTAAGTGGCAATGCAGAAGAAGTTGGCTTAAAATCAACAGACGTTGCACAATGGAAGATTACAGATGTCGTACCTTCTTTAAATCCTGAGATACAACACGTTTATGTAAAGCAAATGTATCAAGGTATCCCAATTCAAAACGGAACTTATAAACTGACTGTAAAAGATGGTAAAGTAACCTACGAGATAAATCAATTTGCAAAAGACGTTGCTCAGAAAGCTGCCAAAACATCACTATCAGTATCTCCAGAAAACGCAATCCTCAAGGTTGTAAATGCTCATAGTCTTAAGACTCCTAGCAATCTAAGAGCTACAAGATCTGCTGGAAACCTTCTCGAATATGCAAATTCTGGGATAAGCCTTGAGCCTATTAAAGTTGAAAAAACTTTTCTAGCAATAGGTGATAAAATGCATCTCACTTGGAATGTATCTCTTTATCAACTGGATGCAAAGCACTGGTGGAATGTAAATGTGGATGCATCTACTGGAGAAATTCTTAAAACCACAGACTGGGTGATTTCTTGCTCTTTTGACGATCCTAATCACACAGAGCATGGTCATGCGGCTACAAATGAACCAGTAGAAGTATTTGGACCGCGTAGCGCTACTGAAGCGAGCTATACAGCAGCTGCAGTAGGAGGTGGTTCTTATAACGTATTTCCGCTAGGGATTGAAAGCCCTAGTCACGGTAGCCGTGTTGTAGTAACAGATCCAGCAAATGCTAATGCTTCTCCTTATGGGTGGCATGACACAAACGGATCTGCTGGTGCAGAGTTTACAACAACGCGTGGTAATAATGTACTCGCGCAAGATGATACTAATGGTAATAATGGATCAGGTACAAGCCCTAATGGTGGGAGCGCTCTTAATTTTGATTTTGGCCTTAATTTAAATAATAGCCCATCTACTTTCTTACCAGCAGCTACTACAAATTTATTTTACTGGAATAATATTATGCATGATGTATGGTACCAGTACGGTTTTACAGAGGCAGCAGGTAACTTTCAAGAAAATAACTATGGTAAAGGGGGTGCAGGAAGTGATTCTGTAAATGCAGATGCTCAGGATGGAAGTGGTACAAATAATGCAAACTTTGCAACACCACCAGATGGTCAAAACCCTAGAATGCAAATGTTTTTATTTACAAATCCTACTCGTGATGGTGACTTTGACAATGTAATTATTGCACATGAATATGGTCATGGTATTTCTACACGTCTTGTAGGTGGTCCTAGCACAAACGCATTAGGAGGTTCAGAACAAATGGGTGAAGGATGGTCAGACTGGTTAGGTCTAGTGATGACTATACGCCCAGGAGATACCAGAGATACTGCGAGAGGAGTAGGAACATATGCTATAGGACAGCCTACCACAGGTGCAGGAATACGCCCTACTAGATATGCTACAGACCTTGCGGTAAATGGTACAACATATAGCGACGTTCCAGGTCTAGTAGCACCACACGGAGTGGGATATGGATTTGCTACTATTCTTTGGGACATGACTTGGGATCTTATCGATCAAGAGGGATATGATCCTAACCAATACAGTGGTAATGGTGGTAATAATATCGCAATGTCACTAGTAATAGAAGGACTTAAAAATACTGCAAATAATCCAGGGTACGTTTCTGGTCGTAATGGAATCCTACAAGCAGACCAAGATCTTTATGGAGGGCAGTACAACTGTTTAATTTGGGATGCTTTTGCTAGACGTGGAGTAGGTGTAGATGCAGTAGAAAATAGCAACGGAGGAACAAATACTAACTCAGATCAAGTAGTATCATTTACAAGTGGATGTTCTGGACCACCAGCGCCAGCATCTTGTAACTCTACTGTGAGTTCTTTCCCATATTCTGAAGGTTTTGAAAATACTATTGGATCTTGGTCTCAAGACACATCAGATAATATTGACTGGACAGTAAACTCGTCTGGTACGCCATCTTCTGGTACAGGACCAGCAGCAGCAAATGAAGGATCATTTTACATCTATGTAGAAGCATCTGGTGACGGTGCAGGATTCCCGACTAAAACTGCAATTTTAAATTCTCCTTGTTTTGATTTAACAGGAGTAAACGCAGCCGAAGTTACATTTAGCTACCAGATGACGGGTAATGCTGTGGGAACGGTACGCCTTGAAGCAAGAGATGATGCATCTCAAACATGGGATGAATTATGGGTGCAATCAGGAGATAAAGGAGCGGCGTGGTTAGATGCAACCGTAAGTCTTGCATCTTATGATAGCGCTACACAATTACGTTTCCGTGCTACTACTGGAACTTCTTGGCAGGGGGATATTGCTATTGATGGCTTTGCTATTGATGGTACTGCTCCAGCAGATACACAAGCGCCTACTGCGCCTACTAATCTTGCAGTAACAGATGTTACTACAACATCTGTAGCTTTATCATGGACAGCAGCTACAGATAATGTAGCAGTAACTGCATATGATGTCTTCCAAGGAACTAATAACCTAGGAGAGGTAACAGCTACTTCGGCAAATATTACTGGATTGGTAGAAGGAACTACCTATCAATTTACGGTTCGTGCAAAAGATGAAGCAGGTAATACCTCAGGGAATAGTAATACGGTGAGTGCGACAACTGATGTTACTGCACCACCTAGTGGCTGTGTGGGCACAGCGAGTGCTCCATACAGTGAGAGTTTTGAGTCAGGACTAGGCCAGTGGTCACAAGCTACAGGAGATGATATAAATTGGACACGTGATGCTTCAGGAACGCCATCTAATAATACAGGGCCAAGTTCTGGAGCTGATGGATCTTTCTATTTATATGTAGAAGCGTCAGGTAATGGAACAGGTTTCCCTAATAAAAGAGCGATTATAAACTCACCTTGTTTTGATTTAACAGGAGAAACAGAGGCAAACTTCACTTTTGATTATCATATGTTTGGATCTACAGACGGTGGTCGCATAGATCTTGAAGCAAGTGCAGATGGTGGAACGACATGGACAAGCCTATGGAACCAGACAGGAAACCAAGGCAACCAGTGGAATGCTGTCACAATCAATCTTGATAGTTACACTGGCGGGACAGTGCAATTACGTTTTAACCGTATCACCGGTGGTACATGGCAATCTGACGTTGCTATCGATGATATTACGCTATCTGCCGGAAGTGATGGAGGTGATACAGGAGCACCATCTGGATACTGTGCATCAAATGGAAATAATACAAATGACGAGTATATACAACGAGTGCAAATAGGAAGCATTAATAATGCAACCGGAGCATCTGGTGGAGGTTATGGTGATTTTACAAACCTTTCTACAACACTAGGAAGTAGTAATACCATAACAATTACTCCAAGATGGACAGGGACTATATACAACGAAGGTTATGCAGTATTTGTAGACTGGAATCGTGATGGAGATTTTACAGATGCAGGAGAGACCGTATACACGAGAGCAGCAACTTCTGCTACTCCTATAACGGGAACATTTAGCGTGCCTTCAGGAGCATCTCAAGGACTAACGAGAATGAGAGTCTCTATGAAGTATAATGGTATCCCTACTGCTTGTGAAAGCTTCCAGTATGGAGAAGTAGAGGATTATATTGTAAATGTAGTGAGTAGTGCTGGATTTGGAGCAAATGATGCTCAGAGCAGCCTTACGGAAGCGACGGGAAGTGGAGAATTCTCAATCTTCCCTAATCCGGTTACTCGTGGAGAATTAAATATAAGCTTACAAGGAGCAGAAGCAACCTCTGTAACTATATTTAACCTTCTAGGTCAAGCGGTTCATAAAGGTAATTTTGAAAACACAATTGATGTGTCGAGACTTGAAGCTGGCGTTTATGTCATTCAAGTAGAGGCTGAAGGTTCAAAAATGATTAAACGCTTTATCAAAAAGTAAGGCCAGTCATTTATAAACATAAGAAATCCCGACTTCAGATGAGGTCGGGATTTTTTGTGGTTATTACGCTTTCGCGAAAGCGTAAATAAAGCAATACTATTTATTTAAGAAGTTCTTAAACTCCTTGTTAGTAAAGAGTTTCCAGATGCCCAAAAAGCCAGCGATAACTTGTAAGAAGGTCCCAGCTGTTAATAATTCTGGGGCTCCTGGCCAGTGCATAATTTTAAATAATGCGCCCAGAACGGTACAAATTAAACCTAAAATAAAAAGAGCGAGTATATGTTTTACTTTCATAACTATGGATTTGTTAAACCGATATTATTTCATCTTCATCAAGCAAGCGCTCGTTGCGTAGCTTGAGTAAAATTTGAGCCACGGCAACGGTGTCTTTCTCACAATATACGACTATGCGATCAATGTCATTTTCTTCATAATATACCTGGCGCACCTGGCTGCCGTCTATATCATCTTTTGGAGAAGGGATTCCCAAAATTTTGGTCATAAGCTTGAGAGAGGTGTAGTGCTTGTAGTCTCCAAACTTCCATAAATCTAGGGTGTCTATATGAGGAATCTCCCAAGGTTTTTTACCAAAAAGGTTTAGCTTTTGTGGTAGCGTAACTCCATTTATAATCATACGTCGCGCGATATATGGGAAGTCAAACTCTTTACCATTATGCGCACAGAGTAAGTGCTCACGGCGGTTAAAATGATCTTCAAGTAGATTTTTAAACTCATTAAGTAGCTTGGTCTCATCATCACCAAAAAAGGAGGTGGTTCTAAAGCGTTTACCATCTGTACTGGTATTAAAATAGCCCACAGAGATACACACTATTTTTCCAAATTCTGCCCAAATGCCGGCACGCTCATAATAGTCTTCTGGTGTAAACTCATCCTTGCGTAGGTATCTTGTTTTATCTGCATAAAGTGCCTTTTCTACATCGTCTAGATCAGAAAAATCTGGATGTTGAGGTACCGTCTCAATATCCAAAAAAAGGATATGTTCTAGTTGAAGCCTTTGTATCATTTTTTTACTTTTAAAAGTACACTACCACTCGCATAATTTATAATACGTTGACCACCACCATCAACCTTTAAATTTATGGAGTTGAATATTATTTTTACATCCACAAAATCATTTGTTTTACGGAGTGTAAGTTTATCTCGGTCGTTAATGGGTTTATTTATATCCTCACCTTCTAGTTGTTTTAAAAATGCCTGTGTGGGTATCGTGAGTGCTGTGCTGTCTTGTGTTGTGATAAGAATTTCTTTCCCATTAAGCATCATAGAAAAGCCTTCTTCTATATATTCTGACTGGCCGTTGAGGTTAAAGTGAAAGTCCTGCTTCCAGTCATAGCCACGTATATTATATGCTGCGCTAGAGGCGTTGTTAAAGTGTACGCGTTTTTTCTCTATATCACTAGCCGTCATTTTATACCCTAAGTCTTTTAAAATATAGTTAGACAACTTCCAGGTGTTTACATCGGTATGTTTTTCTGCCGGGTTGTAACCTATGATGGGTTTTAGATCTTCTGCGGCATCGTGTTCTACGAGGTAGCTTGTGATAGATGAAAATCTTCTATTAGATTCGGGGTCTGAGTTTTTTTTATTTTCCGCTTTCGCGAAAGCGGTATACATCTTTTCAAATTCGTCCATCTGGCTGCGCTTACTCACAGAAAAGGCTCCCCAAAACCCAAAAGTGCTCAATAAACCCATAACCGCAAGAGCCATAGGTAAAAACCGAAGCTGCTGCTTGCGACTGAAGAGTAAATAAAGCGTAGCGCCTGTTATAAAAATCGCAATTACAATAAGAAAATATCGCGGCTCTGTGATGCCGTAATCTGATACTCTTTTATAAATCGCAGCATAAAACAATATGAGCAGGGGTAGTAATAACCAGTATGCTAGCGGCTGAAAGTTTTTAAAGACCCTAGAGGTATGAGTTGCTTTTAATGGGTGAATAATAAACTGAATGATAAATAGAAGCCCAGCAAGTGCGATAATAAGGTAGCTCACCCAGCCCTTAGGTAATTCCCACTGTATACAGATTTTAAGCGCATAGGCATACAGTATCGTGATATAGAGTGCGGCAAGCGGTATGAGTATAAACTTTACGAAAACTTCAATAGCTTTATGAAAGTGCAGGTGTATGTTATGTTGTATCTCTTTAGGAAAATCTGATAGGTATACCCACGTATTTATGATTCCTAAACACAGCAGGAACAACTGGAAGTAGCGCCTACCATTTATTTTTACATCAAAAAGATACTCTATGGCTAGCAACGCAAGTACAATACCTAGATAAAACACTCCAGAAAACAAGGCACTCCTGGCGATTGCCATAAGCATATCTGCCAGATAATTCCAGTAGGCTTTAGGGTGCCATACAGTAATAAAAGGAGCAAAGAGTAGCGCTAGATGCCCTACTATAAGTAGTACAAACCACCTTATATATGGGGTCTCATTATTATTTTGAAAGTCATAGTCAGGTAATGTAAAATAGAATGCAACAAGGAGTAATATGATAATAACTTTAATCCACCAGAGTCCTTTTCTTTTAAACTGCTCGATGTAAAACTGAGTCCCTATAAGCCAGCTCACACCTAATATTGCTGTGAGTGAAATGTTGTTATAGGTTTCAAATATGTCGTCTACATCTCTTTCGGCAAGTACTATTAGCAGTAGTGTAAATAATATAACCCAGATGAGTGTAACCGGAAATCTCTTAAAGGCAGCAAGCGCCTTGATGATGAATTCTGAAGGGGAAAATAATCGCATTGATTGATGATTGAATGTATTGAAAAATACAATAAATTAATAGAACTCTATGTTAATCAGTGTTTTGAGTCGTATTTTAAGCTCTGTTTGTATATAGTTGAAAAACACATTACGGAATGTTATCTGCTCTATTTACTGCATTATATCTAATTTTTATCATCTAAAATAAAGAACCTTGCGTCACTGGGCTCTCGTGTTCTAAGAGCCACTTTTTACGATGCAATCCACCAGCGTAGCCCGTGAGAGAGCCATCACTACCTATCACGCGATGACAAGGGATGATGATAGAAATAGGATTTTTACCATTTGCACTGGCTGCTGCACGTATTACTTTTGGGTCACCCAGTTGTTTCGCCATAGCAAGATAAGAGGTTGTCTTCCCGAAAGGAATCGCCTCTAGTGCTTTCCATACACGACATTGGAAATCTGTGCCTAACGGACTTATTTTAAGGGAAAAGGTAGTTCGTTTTCCAGCAAAATATTCTTGAAGTTGTGTAACAGCATCCTCAAGCACTTCTGGAACTATAGAAGAAGGCGTTACACCTGTTTCTATAAATAGCACAGAACACAGTCCGCTGCTGGAGCCTTTTAACTCTAATAAACCTATGGGTGTAGCTATGATTACATTTTCCATTATCTCAAATATACCACTTAAGGTGTTGTTTATCTTATTGCCAATCAGTACTTTTATGGATTATAATAACTACATATGCGGCTCGCGCAACACCTTACTTATCTTATTTTCAGCTTATTTTCTTTCATAATAATGGCGCAAACGCCATCTCAAAACATAGAAAATTATCAAAGCAATACTCTGGATCTTGCTGCTATCCAATTGCAGAATCAAGAATATAAAAGTGCTATCCAAACGCTCGATGAGGTTCTTAAAAGAGCGCAAAATCAAGATGATAAAAACAAGCAGTATAGTGGTTACTCCATTCTAGGTAATGTGTATTTATCATTACAAGACACCACAAAGTCACGTAATGTTTTTGAGAAGGCATTAGTGATAGCTCAAGAGCTTAAAAATGATACACTACTAGCATCCTCCTACAACGATTTAGGAAAGTTATATGCATCCTCTGAGGAATATCAAGAAAAGGCAATTAACTACTTGCAAAGAAACATCGAACTCATAGAGAAGTTAGATGGCTCAGATAAGTCACTTGCAGCCCGCATAAACCTCGCAACACTGTACTTAAAACAAGAAAATTTTGAAGAAGCTTACCCTGCTTTAATGCAAGCAAAATTTGCCAGTTTAAGAGATTCTTTAGATCGTAAAAGTCGTGCACGAGTACTCACATTGTTAGGAAGATACTACACTAGCAGTAAACAAGAAACACTCGCCGAAGATGCTTTTATGGAAGCGATAGACATAAGCTTCTCAGAAGGATTAGTAGCCGAAGAGGAGGAGGCCCAAAAACATCTCGCAAAATACTATGAAAGCAATGAAAATTTTGAGGCTGCATATTATCACTCACAAAGACAATTGCAGCTCGCAAATGAAGTCTTTAAAAATGAAAGCCAGAAAGAACTACAGATAGCGAGTGCTCAGTTTTACTCTCGAGAGAATGAACGAGATCTTGAGATAGCAACAAAGGAAAAGGAACTCTTGGATCAAGTAGCCGAGAGCTCGCTCAAAACTACCACAGCACTCCTTTTTGCTTCATCGATATTACTTGTAGCGCTTTTTATAATTTTTACATTGTATAGAGCTCGTAAGCAAAACCTTTTACGCTTACGCGAAAAAAATAAGCAACTAGAAAAAGCAAAGAATGACGCCGAAGAGCTTTCAAAGCTTAAAACACAATTCTTCTCAACTATAAGCCACGAGCTGCGCACACCACTTTATGGAGTTATAGGAATTGCATCAATTTTACTTGAAGACACAGAAGTAAATAAACATAGACATGATTTAAGATCACTCAAATTCTCTGCCGATTATCTGCTGGCACTCATTAACGATGTGCTTCTTATGAGTAAAATGGAGGCAAAAAACATTAAGCTTGAGCATACTCCTTTTAAACTTAATACACTCTTGCGCAGTATCACGCATTCATTTGAATTTAGTCTAGAGCAAAATAATAATAAATTACACTTAGAGATAGACAAAGACCTTCCTAACCAACTTGTGGGTGACTCAGTGAGGCTCTCACAAATCTTAATGAATCTTATAGGAAACGCTATCAAATTCAATGAAAACGGAAATATATGGGTTCGTATTAAAAAGGAATCTATTACCCCAGATGGACTGTATAGAACAGCCTTTGTTATAGAAGATGACGGAATGGGTATCCCTAAAAACAGCCAGAAAAGTGTATTTGAAGAATTCTCTCAAGTAGAAAATAAAAATTATAATTATCAGGGTACTGGATTAGGATTACCTATCGTAAAAAAACTACTAGCGCTTTATGGAAGTGATATTACACTAGTAAGTGAGGAAGGTAAAGGGGCGACATTCTCATTTGTAATTAATTTAGAGAAAGCTACGGGAATTGCTGCTATAGAGCAACAACAACTAGACGCTATAGAAAGTGTTCATACATTGCAAGGAGCACATCTTCTAGTAGTAGATGATAACCGCATTAACCAAAAGATCACCCAAAAACTTCTTGAAAACAAAGGGTTTACATGTGACCTCGCTAGTGACGGTATAGAAGCAGTAACCATGGCTCAAAAGGAAGCATATGATTTAATCCTTATGGATATTCATATGCCTAAAAAAGACGGTGTCGAAGCAACTAAGGACATTAGAAAGTTTGATACAGACATCCCGATAATAGCACTTACAGCTGTGGAGATTGATGAGATACGTCATAAAATTTACAAAGCAGGCATGGATGATATCCTAGTAAAACCTTATGATGTATCTCAATTTTTAAGTGTGATACTCCGTAATATTAAAAATAAGAAGGCACAAACAGTATTGCCTGAAAGTGAAGAGTTTCTAAATTAATTTAAACATCAGAAGGCTTATTTTCTGAGTCAGAATCATCATAAAGGCCTAATGTTTTTGCACGCTTTTGCCAGTTCTTTCTAGCGAGGGTTTGTAAGTCAGCCACGCTGTCGCTCTCGTCCATAATTTCAAGACCTAATAAAGTTTCAATCACGTCTTCCATAGTAACAAGACCACTCATAGTTCCATACTCATCTACCACTAGTGCAACATGATTTTTAGTTGAAACTAGCTGGTCAAAAAGATCTGGAATAGGCAAATTGCGTTTAGTAACAAGAATAGGACGTTCTATCTCCTTCAATGTGGTGGCGTGCTTGTCTAAAGCCATCTCTCGATATACCTCACTTTTTAAAACAATGCCAGTGATATGATCTCTCGTTCCTTCAAAAATAGGAATACGAGAAAAACGTAATGATTGATTTTCGGCAAAGAAATCTGCAACGGTGGTGTTTGCATCTGCCATTTTGATCACCGTACGTGGCGTCATAATATCTTTAGTAAGTACCTCTTTAAAAGTGAGAAGGTTGTTAAGAATTTTTGATTCGCTTTCTTCAAAAACACCATCTTCACCCGCCATTTGTGCCATTGCAGTAAAGTCTTCACGGCTCAACACACTCTCGTGATGACCGCCACCACCTACCATGCGCGTAAAAAGCTGTAGTAACCATAAAATACCTGTGTACTTTAAGAGTAAGACCATTATTTTAAGTGTCTTTGCAGAGAAGTTGGCCAGAGACTTCCAAAATTTTGCACCTATAGTTTTAGGTATAATCTCACTAGCAATTAAGATAAGTAACGTCATTATAGCAGAGACAAAACCAAGAAAATTAATCTCTGTAAAGCCTAAGTTGATAACAAACTCTGGGTATAAATCTGCAGCTACAGTACCTACCATCATTGCACCTACTGTGTGTGCGAGTGTGTTTAAGGTAAGGATTGCGATAAGCGGTTTATCTACATCTTTTTTAAGTTCTTCAAGAGTTTCGGCATAGGCTTTTCCTTCGTTTTTCTTGATGTTTATAAATGTAGGTGTCACACTTAGAAGAACAGCTTCAAGTATAGAACACAAGAATGAAAAAAAGATTGAGATAGTTGCCCACAACAGTAATTGACCCATAATAATGTAATTGTTTTATGTAAATGTATGGAAAAAGCGACGATACTTTAGTGGTGTGAGACGTACTTTATAGGTAGTTACGCTTTCGCGAAAGCGTAATTAATCAAACCGCCCTCAAATCATAACAATAATTTAAGACCAAACACTTGATTTTTGGGTAGGTTCGCATCTCTTATAATTAGATATGAAAAAGCAAGAATTAAAGGCAGTACTTTTTGATTTTGACGGAACCTTAGTAAACTCGGAGTCGCTTCATTTTGATGCATTTAATGAGCTTCTTGAGCCGTTTAATATCAAATATACTTGGGAAGAATATGCGGCTACTATGGCTGGGAAACCAGCGTATTATGCATTAGAACAAATTATCAAAGAACATAACCTTGATGTTCCCTTTCAAGAAACGCTTAAGAAAAAAGAAGCGTTGTCTTATAAAAATCTTCGTAACTCACCAGTTACATTTATGCCTCATGCAATAGAGACGCTCAATTATTATAAAGACAAAGGGATTACCCTAGCACTTGTCACAGGGAGTGATCGTGAGATGGTAGATATTATTTTTGGTAAGGAAGATCTCGCACACTTTTTTGAGATTACAGTGACTTCCTCAGATGTAAAGGATACAAAACCTAATCCAGAATCTTATCTCAAAGCACTTAGTGATCTAGGTCTCCAGCCAAAAAATTGTATCGCTATAGAAGATACACATAGCGGTATGACTTCTGCAAAAGACGCAGGATTGCAGTGTTTAATAGTACAACACGACATTACACAACATAAGAGGTTGCAAAGAGCAGATTCACTCTACACAGATTTAAGAGAAGCACGAGCACATATTGAATCGCGTTTTTCTTTCTAGAAACTCATTTTTTCGCGGAAGCGGAATTATTTATAAGCGGCGATAAAATCTCTCAACTGAGAAGCATTCTCTAGGGTTAGTTTTTCAAACTGAAAGCACCTTTTGCCTTCTAACGGTTTAGATTTGATCAGGTATTTGTGAAATAATGAATCAGAAGGATAGGCCTGCAATACTTTTGAAAGAGCAGGTCCAGTCATCCTTTTTTGCACTTTATGGCAGGCGGCACAATTTGCGTGATAAATAGCCTCTCCAGCAAGCTCTTGGTCTGAAAGATCTTTATTGTACGGACTCACAGTGCCGCAAAATAGCACAGGAGGTAGCGGTGTTGAGCATTCTACATAACTTTCTTCATCGTAATCTATATTCCATAAAATAATCCCTAGTAAGAAAAATCCTAGAAGAGCTACAGCATATATTACAGACGTATTACTTTTCATTAAAAATGAGGCTTTTCAAAAACTTCTTTAAAAGTAAATGCATGCTCACTAGCACCATTTTTTTGGAGATAAGCAAGTCTTTCGATCGCTTCTTTTTCTGTGGGAGTAATTCCAGCCTTTATCCACCATAGCGCATAATGTGCTTCACCATACTTTTGAAACCATTCCTTCTGGCGTTTCATAATAGCCGTGTGGAACGTCTTATAAGTATACGCTCTAAGCGACTCAACATCTTCCCACACGGAGAAATTTATAAGTACCTGCTCATCTGCCAGCGCATTGGGTTTAGGATCGGCATTCTCATCAAAAACATCCCGCCAAACAAAACCTTTAGATTGTTCTGCAAGCGCGTTTACCTCATCTGTATGATCTCTAAAATCCTTCATCTCAGGATCATTTATAGAGACCCCTTTCATTCGGGCGACGTTTACTTGAGCGAGGTGGTAAACTGTAATCATATTGGTAATATCATTGCGTAAAGACTTAAAACAGCATAGATATTTATAATCCCGAAAATTAAACCAAATATAAGCTCCTTGTTTACGCTATAATTTTTTAATTCTGAACCGATTGTGCGTAGTGTGAATTGATCATTATATCCAACTTGAGTTCTGGCTATATAATCACCTATTCTTCGCATTGGATTGAGTATTGTAAACAAAAGATCTATCGGTATTATTGGTAATATATTTCTAAGTGCGCCTTTCCATTCAGAGGTACTTTTAGATTGTAAATCTTGGACTTGTATCCCAAAAATCCTCTTTCCTATACTTTTACCGTTTAGAAAATCTTTATTAATTGCAGCTGGATAAATAAGGAGCATTGTTATAATTAAGTCTGAGGTTAACAACATGATTAGACCTCCTATACCTATCATAATAAGATAGTCTACCAAAAAAGATATAGCCCTTAATTTCAACATTAGTTTGAGTATGTTTTAACCTAACAATTAACTAATCAGCTTCACGACATCCTTTGCAAAGTAACTCGCCATCATGGTTGCTCCAGCACGTTTAATGGCAATTACTTGCTCCATCATCACGCTATCATGATCTAACCAACCTTTTTCGGCAGCGGCTTTGAGCATTGCATACTCGCCACTCACTTGATATACGGCAATAGGTACATTTACTGCTTCTCGTAGGTCACGCACGATATCTAGGTAGCAAAGGCCTGGTTTTACCATCACTATATCTGCTCCTTCCTCTATATCCATGAGCGTTTCTTTAATCGCCTCATCACGATTTGCGAAATCCATCTGATATGTTTTCTTATCCTTTGGAACATCTTTGAGATCAACAGGGGCACTATCCAGTGCATCGCGGAAAGGGCCATAAAAGGAACTTGCATACTTTGCGCTATAGCTCATAATACCAGTGTTATAAAAACCTTCATCTTCTAGCAATGTGCGCATTTCAAAAATACGACCATCCATCATATCACTTGGCGCAAGAATATCTGCACCTGCACGAGCGTGGCTTAGTCCCATTTCGGCAAGAACAGCGGCGGTGTCATCATTTACAATTTCTCCGCTTCCTACAATCCCATCGTGGCCAAAAGACGAATAGGGATCTAATGCCACATCTGTCATCACAACCATTTCTGGACATGCATCCTTAACCGTCTTAATTGCACGCTGCATAAGTCCGTCACTATTAAGAGCCTCTGTTCCAGAGTTGTCTTTAAGGTTATCTGGCACTTTTACAAAAAGCAGTACAGATTTTAATCCCATTGACCACAGCTCTTTTACTTCTTTGGCTATGAGCTCTAAGCTGTACCTATAATATCCAGGCATAGAGTTGATTTCTTCTTTCACACCCTTGCCTTCCACCACAAAAAGTGGAACAATAAAATCATTAGGAGTGATGTATGTCTCACGCACGATAGAACGTATAGCTTCTGAGGTGCGTAGTCTGCGATTTCTGCGTAGCATAAAAAAAGAGGTATATAGATTTATAATCGTCTCGTTAGGTGACCACAACTCTTTTACAAATAGTCGTTCGTACTTCGAATAGTGTGTCTTATATTTAAACAAATTTACCAATTAATTTTCCACTCCCTTTGCTTAAAGAAGCCTTTCATTTCATATACCCGTGGCGCACCTACCAGGAGCGATTTTTAAAGGATTTTAAAAGCCATGCTTCAGATGATCATTTGCACGTAGTCGCACCTCCAGGCTCTGGAAAGACGGTGCTTGGCCTTGAGATGATGCGCCGTGTTAACCAGAAGACGCTTGTACTTGCACCTACAATTACAATAAGAAACCAGTGGGAGCAACGTATGTTTGAGTGTTTTGTGAGCGAGGAAGATTGTACTATTCCGCTTTCGCGAAATATAAAAGAGCCTGCACACATCACTTTTGCTACTTATCAATCACTACATGCTTTTTCAAAAAATGAAATGGAAGGCGACATGGATCGGCTGGTAGCTTTTTTCGCGGAAGCGGGCATCAAACATATTGTATTAGACGAAGCACATCACCTTAAAAATGAGTGGTGGAAACCACTTTTTGCACTCAAAAAACTGGAAGGAACGCTCACCGCATTGACCGCCACACCACCCTATGATAGTGAGCAACGAGAAATAGCCAAATACTTCCAATTATGCGGCCCGATAGATATTGAAATAAGCGTTCCAGAATTAGTGAGAGAAGGAAATCTATGTGCACATCAAGATTACATTTATTTCTCCGAACCAGACGAAGCTCAAATTCAATATATTCTCAAATACCGAGTAAAATCAAAGGGTTTCATTGATTCTCTAGTTGAAAACGAATATTTTGGAACGTTCGTTTTAGAACATACTTTGTACACTTTGACAGATGGATTACTAGATCCTATTTATGAGAAACCAGATTTTTACGTTGCCATTCTCGTGTATCTTCAAGCGCGTGGTCATGAGATCCCAAAAGAGAAAATAGAGGTACTGGGAGTAGATACCGAGAAGGCTCAATTACCACTTTTTAATCAAGAATGGGCAGAGCGATTATTGCAGCCTATACTTGTTACAGACAGAGAGCTTTTTCTAGAAGATGAGGAGATGCTAATGGATGTAGAAAAGCAGCTGCGTAGAGTTGGCGCCTTTGATAATGACCGAGTGAATTTTAAAGGAGAGCGACAGCTCTATAAATCACTTGCGCAAAGTCCTAACAAGCTTAAAAGTATTTGTGAGATTATAGATTTTGAATCCCAAGAAATGGGTGAAGATTTACGTGCAGTAATCCTCACGGATTATGTACGTAAAGAATTCTTAGAAAGCGTAAATGAAGACTTAGCAGATGTAAATAAACTTGGTGTAGTTCCTATTTTTCATCACCTACGACACTCGCTTGCACAAGTAGTAGAAAGCTCTAACGGAATAAACAAATTAGATAAACTGGCTGTTCTCACAGGTACACTTGTTATTATACATAAAGGCTTAGAAAGCGAAATCATCAAAGTACTTTCAAATGATGATTATACCATCACGCCTCTTGATGGAACTCAATTTCTTGTTGTAAAAACAAAGGAGCGTGCAAAAAATGTAATTGTGAGTGTGATTACTCAGTTATTTACAGATGGTCACATACAAATTCTAGTAGGTACCGCAGCTCTGCTAGGGGAAGGTTGGGATGCTCCCGCTATTAATACTTTAGTACTTGGTTCTTACGTGAGCTCTTTTGTAATGTCTAATCAGATGCGTGGTCGTGCGATACGCGTGCAATCTGGTAATCCTGATAAAGTGGCGTCCATCTGGCATCTCGCATGTATAGATCCTACCATAGATGGCGGTGGTGAAGACGTGGCAAAACTCGTAAAACGTTTTGACGCCTTTTGTGGAGTGTCCCTTGAAAATGATCCTTTTATAGAAAATGGCGCCGACCGATTTGCACTTCCTGCAACCACAATCAACAAGGAGACGATTAATGAAAAAATGCTTCAGCTAGCAGCAAACAGAAGCCATATTAAAGAGCGCTGGAATAAAGCCATAGGGACTGGAAAGTTACTTGTGAGAGAACTAAAGTTTGATTTTAGCCCAAGTAGCAAGAAGAAAGAAGCCCAAACACAAAAGGTTTATTACAAAGATGCTGTAAAGTATAGTTTCATGCAGCTGGGGGCTGTCATAACTATGACTATTCCAGAGGTGATTATTAACAATGTAGGAAGCTATTTTTCTAAAGGGATGCTGTTTTTTATTTACGCTACTCTTGGCTCCATTGTTCTCGTGTTAGCACCTAAAACTTATAAGGCGATTGTCAAGTATCTTAAATTTGGGCGTATCGATAAGCAAGTGTATAAAATGGGGCAAGTGGTATTAAAGTCATTGAGAGAGCAATTGCTCATTACCACCCAACTACAACAACTGAAGCTTGGCGTAGAGTATTTACCAAACGGAGAGATTGCTTGTTTTCTCACAGGCGCTACGGCAAAGGAGGAAATACTTTTTGTAAACTGCCTGCAAGAACTTCTAGAACCCGTAGATAATGCACGCTATATGATTGAACAATCGGGTTGGTTTCAAGAGAAATTTGGGTTAGCGAGTTATTATAGTGTGCCTTCTATATTTACAACCAACAAGAAAGATGCTGCCTTATTTTTCAAGTACTGGAAGATTTTTGTGAGTGAAGAGGCAACACTCAACTTTACAAGAACCCGCGATGGTCGTAAGCGATTACTCAAAGCACGTTTTCACTATTTGAATACCGAGAATGGCCTCAAGACAAAAACGTCTGCTATCTGGAGATAAGAGGTTTTTCGCTTTCGCGAAAATGGGCTTAATAAAAATTTTAATTTTTTTAATTTTTTAAAGTTTAACTATCCTATTTGTTATAATTGAATTTTGATATTTATAACGTATAAAATACAGTCCACTTTCTAAAAAAGAAATATTTAATTCGTTATCAATTGCTTGCATTTTTGTTATTTGACCGGTCATTGATATTAAAACTATACTTTCAATATTTTCTGGTAATTTTAAAAAGCCTGACGTTGGATTAGGAAAGATGCTCTTAGTATTTAAAGTAACCCCATTATTGTTGCTTAAAATTGTTTCTTCTAAATTTATTATAAAAGTTAAGTCACAATGGTTAAAACTTGCATTAGCGTCAAATTCATCTAGATCAGTTGAGCTTATAGCGTAACCGTTTTGATAAAATTCACCAGTAGGGTTTATGCACCCTGCTTTAAACCTAATGGTATTACTCCCGGCTATTTCACATTCTTGATTCAGGCAGAAGAGGAAAGCATATTGATTATCGGGTTGGAGTATTATATTTTCATTTATGCTTATGGAAGTTTCATTTGGACTACTATTTATAGCCACTAGGTCATGTTCGTAAATAATATCAGAGTTAGGACCTTGCAATAGTTTAAAAAATAAATTTTTAGATTGATCTTCATCTGAGTAGATAGTTAAATTAGTAATTGCTGCTTCTTGTGAAACAGTAAATATTTGGCCAACCCCGACGTTTGATGAATAAAGCGAATTGTCTACTAACTGTTCTATTGTGATTTGGGAATGTACTTTAAAAGAGAATATTAATAGTAGAAATAGGATTTTCTGAATGTTTTGAATCATCTTCTTAAGATTGTTTTCTTATAATTATCTTGTTGTCCGTTAAATAGTTCGGATAGTTTTATTAAGAAACCCATTCCTTCGGCTCCTGCAGCACTTTAATTAATCGTTCTTCTTCGCTTCCAGGTGCTGGGTGGTGATCATATTTCCACTGTACTACGGGTGGTAGGCTCATTAAAATACTTGCAATGCGGCCATTAGTTTTTAGCCCAAAGAGGGTTCCTTTATCGTGTACAAGATTAAATTCTACGTAACGACCACGGCGTACCTCTTGCCAGTCTTTTTGTTCTTTCGCGAAAGCGGTATCCTTCCTACGCTCCACAATAGGAACGTATGCCTCTAAGAAACTGTCGCCCACAGTGGTCACAAAGTTGTACCAGTCTTGCATAGAGCGCTCTTCGGTAGCTTTGCAGTAATCAAAAAATAAACCTCCTATACCGCGACCTTCATTGCGGTGTGTGTTGTAAAAATACTCATCACAACGTGCTTTGTATTTTGGGTAAAAATCGGCATCGTGTGCATCACAAGCGGTTTTACACGTCTGGTGAAAGTGCGTTGCATCTTCATCAAAAAGGTAATAAGGAGTGAGGTCTTGCCCTCCACCAAACCATTGGTCTACAATGTTTCCTTCTTTATCATACATCTCAAAATAACGCCAGTTTGCGTGCACCGTAGGCACCATAGGGCTCTTAGGATGAAGCACTAGAGATAGACCGCAGGCAAAGAAGTTTGCATCTTCTACACCAAAGTATTTTTGCATTGCTTCTGGTAACTCACCGTGTACTTGTGAGGTGTTTACACCTCCTTTTTCAAAGATATTTCCGTTTTCAATCACGCGTGTGCGACCACCACCACCTTCTGGGCGTTTCCAGTTATCTTCTTGAAAGCTGGCCTTACCATCTAGTTGCTCTAGTGTGCTAGTAATTTGATCTTGAAGGTTGAGTATGTAGTTTACAAATTGTTCTTTCATTATATGTTTTTTAGGTGGTGACCTATGCAGTCAGGCTAGTGTGATGATCCTTGTCAAGTAATTTTATGGTTTGTACCGTCGCTGCAGTTACAGATATGGGTAAAACGAGTATAATTCCCACAAGAGGGATGATAAGAAACAGCATAAATACAATACCGTTACCTATGGCTTGGCCCTTGTTTCTTTTTACAAAATCTACGCTTTCTCTATACTTAAAATGACGTTCTAGTGTGTAGTCCATATTACCGAAACCTGCGTAGTATGCTTGCGTGAGAAATAGTAAAATAGTGGCAGCAATACTCCCTATAATTGGGATAAAATTGAGTAGTAAGATAGGTAGTGTGATAAGCAATTCTAGTCCCAAGTTACGCACGTTTATGCGTATGCCTCGTATAAGTTGTTCGGTGTTTGAGGTGTCTCTATGGGTGTGATTTTCTCCTTTAAGGTGAGCTTCTATTTTTTCTGAAACAGGGCTCATAAATGGAGCGCTCAGTGCCATTATAATGTGTTTATATAAGATAAGGCCTATGGCGATAATGAGTAGTGCGCTTACTATCTCTGCAAATATAAAGAAGGCGTGTCTTCCCGTTTCCCAAGGCCAGATTTGCTCTACCCAGTGACCTATATTATCAGAAAAACCCCAGGCAGATGCTGCAATCATCGAGGCAGTAATAAGACTTATAGCCATTGGGATGGCAAAATACTTCCAAAGCCCCAGCTTTGAGATTAACCCAAATGATGTTCTATACGTTTGTAATCCGTTTAAGATGCCTTTTATCATATTATACTGCTATATCTTCTTTGAGAACTTCTCTATCTTCCTTTGTGATTCCTTTTGACCAAATGGCGAGGCCAAAGGTAAGTACACCTAGTCGACCTATAAACATAAGGATTATGATAATAATCTTACCTATACTGCTTAAATCTCCAGTAATCCCAGTACTCACACCCACAGTACCAAGTGCAGAGGCCACTTCAAATAAAATATTTTCAAAATCAAAATCTTCTGAAAATGTGAGTATAAACGTCCCTACAAAAATAAGTGTTGTATAAAATATAAAAGATGATGTTGCCACGTATAGTCGCTCATAAGGAATGCGTTTTCCTAAGAAGGTGATGTTTTTAGGTCCTTTGAGTCGGCTTTTCATTATGGCAAATACGGCAGTAAGTGTCGTAATTTTCATACCTCCAGCTGTACCAGAAGGAGAGGCACCTATGTACATCAAAAATATAGTTACAAGTAACATAGGTAATACAAAAGTACCAAAGTCAACAGTATTAAAACCTACTGTAGTCATTGCGGTCATAGATTGAAAAAATGCAGCACTCACTCGAGCTGACCCACTCAGGCTTGAGATGGACGGCTCTAAGAAGTAAAAAAATAAGTATCCAAAAGCTAGAAGTATAAGCGAACCTATTGCGACAATCTTTGTTGTAAAGCTAAGCGAGTGTGTTCTGTTTTTTAACCATAAGCCCACGTCTGTAATCACAATAAAACCTAGAGAACCGCAAATAGCGAGCATTGATATGGTAAAGTTTATGAGTCCATTATCTACGTAAGGTGTAAATCCACTATTAAAAAGACTAAAACCAGCGGTACAAAAAGCACTTATACTATGAAAAATAGATGACCAGATTGCCTCTCCCGTTCCCATACCATCTGACTTAAAAGCAATAAAGAATAATATGGCACCTAGAATTTCCATTATTACCGTATATAGTACTACAGATTTTAAAAAGTCTTTGATACGTATAGTAACGGGTAATGTAAACTCTGTATTGAGAATACTTTTATGCCAGGGTGTTATTTTATGGGTAGTAGATAGCAGCATAAATGTAGTAAAGGTCAAGTAACCTATACCTCCCAGCTGGAAAAGTGCCATTATAACAAATTGTCCTCCTATGTTATATGAGTCAAAAATAGACATCGTAACCAGCCCCGTAGTACTCACTGCAGAGGTTGCAATAAATAGATGATCTAGTATTGAGGCACTCGTCTTTTGTAACCAAGGCAAGCTCAGGAGTAAAGTTCCTACTAAAACATATGTGAGAAAACCATAAAATAAATTTTGCTGCGGCGTCCAACTCCTTTTAAGTGCGGTGTATCGTAAACTCAGCTTGTTGTAGAATGTTCTCATAGCTAGAAATTATACTCAAAAGTATTTGTTTTGCCCTCCATAGCCTGTTTACATATGGTTAAATTATCACCCTAAGTGAACTAGTACTGTATCACAACGCTTGATTTCTTTTAGAGTAGTACGCTTTCGCGAAAGCGGGACCATTTCCAGCAATTGTGTCACCAGTTGCTCTTCGTCTTGCCCGCAAAGACTAGTGATGAGGTCGCGCCCCACGCGGTTATTATGCAAGTCCATCGCACGTTCTAAAGGTGCGTTAGGAGAGAAATCTTCGTGCCAGTCTGTAAACCGTTTTGCCCACGCCAGCGAGCGCTGCAGTGGCAAGCCTCGTTGCACACTAAGGTGTACGATAAGCATATTCCACAGGGCGTGTCTAAAAGCATTTTCTGGGCCGTTGAGGTGCTGTTTTTTGCCATAATGTTTATTACATATAGCAACCGTTTTGCGAGTTCCTCTTATAGTAGGAATCACAAATCTAGGGTGGCGTGCACTGAGCCAAAAAAGGCTCCACAGCTGTTTAAAATCCATAGATTTGACAACAGCCCAGACGTTCATTATGCTTTGTACTCTTTTACTGCTTCTATAAATGCACCAGCATTTTCTATAGGAATGTTAGGTAAAATACCGTGACCAAGATTTACAATATACTTGTCTTTGCCAAATTCATTAATCATCTCGTGCACCATTCTCTTGATCTCGCTAGGAGGTGAGAATAATCGAGTAGGGTCAAAGTTACCTTGCAGCGTGATATTACCACCAGTAAGGTAGCGAGCGTTGCGTGCAGAGCACGTCCAGTCTACACCTAGTGCAGATGCTCCAGATTTTGCCATTTTATCAAGTGCAAACCAGCACCCTTTTCCAAAGGCAATTACGGGAGCCTCATCTTTAAGTGCGTCTATAATTTGCTGTATGTATTGCCACGAGAATTCTTGATAATCTACTGGTGAGAGCATTCCTCCCCAGCTATCAAAAACTTGTACTGCATTTACACCAGCCTCTACTTTTTTCTTAAGATAAGCAATGGTAGTATCTGTGATTTTTTGAAGTAAAGCGTGCGCGGCTAGTGGTTGTGTAAAACAAAACTCTTTTGCCTTGTCAAAGTTTTTTGACCCTTGACCTTGTACACAGTAACAAAGTATCGTCCACGGTGATCCTGCAAAACCTATAAGCGGAATCTCGTCATTGAGTTTTTCCTTAGTCATCTTAATGGCATCCATCACATAGCCTAGCGTCTCATCGATATCTGGAACAATTACTTGCTCCACATCTTTTGCAGACCGTATAGGGTTAGGTAGCCACGGTCCTACATTAGGCTTCATTTCTACATCAATATTCATTGCCTGTGGGATCACTAAGATGTCAGAAAATAAAATAGCAGCATCCATCCCATAACGACGTATAGGTTGTACGGTAATCTCACTCGCAAGCTCAGGAGTCTGGCAGCGTGTAAAGAAGTCATACTTTGCTTTGATTTCCATAAATTCTGGAAGGTATCTCCCAGCCTGACGCATCATCCATACTGGTGGACGGTCTACAGTTTCTCCTTTAAGTGCTCTTAAAAATAGGTCGTTTTTTATGCTCATATCTCTAGGTCTGTTCGAGCGCAGTCGAGAACTTAATTGTACTCTTATAATGAACCTCTCGACTGCGCTCGAGGGGACAATTTTATGTTTTTCTAGATGCTTATGTTCTAGATTATTCTTTCAATATTTTCACCGCTTTAGCAATGGTGCTTTCTATAGTTGTTGCATTAGACACGATTACTTTTTTAAAGTGTAATCTTGCCGTTGTGGCAGTGGTCTCGCCTATGCAAAACGCTGTGCTGTCTATTGCTCGTGTGTTTTTGTTCGCTTTCGCGAAAGCGTTCACACCACTCGGACTAAAAAACAATATACCATCAAATGTACGGTCAAAAGACTGTGTTATTTGATGAGTTTCATAAACCATCACTTCTTCGCACGCTACATTATTTTCTTTGAGTAATGTAGGTAACTCATCTCTGCGCTGTCTCCCGCAGAAGTAAGTGAACGATTCGTTTTTATGGTTTTTGGCTATAAAATGAGCCAATTCTTCTCCATTTTGAGCTGTTTTTGTCACTTTTATGCCATTTTCGGCTAGAAGTGCTGTTGTTTTTATGCCAACAACAAAACAACTTTTTATACTTTCTACTTGCTCACTAGAAAGGTTCGTACATAAAGCGCGTACTCCATTTTGAGAGGTGATAATGATATTTTTTAGCTTTCGCGAAAGCGTAAAAGCAACCTCTTGTGTGCGTATCGCATCATATTCCACAAATTGTAAGCCTGCATTGAGAAGTAGCTCTCGCTGGTTAGGCTTTAGTTTTTTTGTGGATAGCACGGTCATTTTTTCAAGCTACTCTTGATTTCCTTCATTAATGCTCTACCACCATTATCAAGAACCTCTAGCGCACAGTCTGTACCAAAACCTAGTGCATTTTCTGTTGAGACTACTTGCTCAACTTCAATCTTTGTCGCGCCGTCTAGTGAAAAAAGGACTCCCTTAAAACGTATGGCTCCATCTATTTCTTGTGCTAGTGCACCTATGGGTGCGGTACAACCGCCTTCTAGCGTGCGTAAGAACTCGCGTTCTATATGGGTGCACAATGCTGTCGTGCGATCGTTAAGCTTTGCACAAGCTTCTTTAGAAAATGTATCTTCTTCCATTGCTACCACGAGCATAGCTCCTTGTGCCGGCGCAGGAATCATCCAGTCAAGTACTTCATAATTTTCTGGAAGTACATTAATGCGTTTAAGGCCTGCCTTTGCAAAAATGGCGCCCGTCCAGTCACTTTCTTCTAGCTTTTGTAAGCGTGTGTTTACATTACCACGTATATCTGTGGTTTTGTGGTTAGGGTAGCGATTGAGCCACTGGGCTTGCCTTCTTAAACTACCTGTCGCGATGGTGCAGGCTTGCTTATAATCTGGCGCGCCTTTGTGTACTAAAATATCTTCGGTCTCTGCTCTAGGTAATACTGCAGCTTGCACAATCCCTATAGGTAATGCCGTAGGGACGTCTTTCATACTATGCACGGCAATATCTACCGTACCATTGAGCATTGCAACATCTAGTGTTTTTGTAAAAATGCCAGTGATACCTAGTTCATATAACGGCTTATCAAGTATGAGGTCCCCTGTAGATTTTACAGGTACGAGCTCTGTGGTATAGCCGTGATCTTCTAGTTGTTTTTGAACTGTTTTTGCCTGCCAGAGAGCGAGCTCACTGTCTCGAGTGCCTATTCGTATCGTTTTAGACATTATGTTGATCTAGTTGGAAAATAGTGGAAATTAAGGCAATGCTTTCTTCGGTTTCTCCATTTGCGTGACGCAGGTGATGTGCTACCTGGTTTGTAATTTTCTGAATGATTTTATCACTCATAGCTGTTGCCGTCGCCTCGCTAAAATCTGGAGTTTTCTTGCGTACATTTTCTAGCTCTGCGGCTTGTACTTCTTTAAGTCTAGCCTTGAGAGCCTTTACGGTAGGAGCAAACTTTCTGGTTTGTAACCAGGCGTTAAACTCATCTGTAATTTCCTTTATGATGGCTTCTGCCTGTGGGATATATCCTTGACGACGCTTAAGTGTGGCGTCTGTCATTTTTGATAATTGATCTAGATGTATGAGTGTGACATTCTCTAGCTCTTCTACATCATTAGATACGTTTTTAGGTATCGATAAATCTAGTATAAGAAGTGGCTTTTTAGAATGGATAATCTCTTTGCTTACCGTAGGTTTTTGAGCTCCTGTGGCTACAACGAGTACATCTGTTTGTGCAATCTCACTTTCTATCTGGGCATACTCTTTTACTAGTAAGTTAAATTTACCAGCGATTTTATCTGCCTTTTCTTTAGTTCTATTAATGAGGGTGATGTGCTCATTTTTAGTGTGCTTCACTAAGTTTTCACAAGTGTTGCGACCTATTTTACCAGTACCAAAAAGAAGAATATTCTTTTCTGACATATAAGGCACACGTGCCATTATATATTGTACTGCTGCAAAACTCACCGAAGTTGCACCACTTGAAATCTCGGTTTCATTTTTAATGCGCTTACTGGCTTGTATAACGGCGTTTACTAATCGCTCCATAAAAGGATTAATAAGTTGCAGTTTTTTAGAACGCTTAAAACCAATCTTAAGCTGACCTATAATTTCAAAATCGCCTAGTATCTGGCTATCAAGACCGGTACCTACTTTAAAGAGGTGGGCAATCGCGTCATCTCCCTTGTGCAAGTATGCTACGTCTAGAAACTCTTCTATAGTTCCGTGCGTATGCTCGCATAAAATTTTTACTAGTGTAATCGCGTCTGGTGCAAAGCCGTATAACTCTGTACGGTTACAAGTAGATATTACGGTAAGAGCCGTAACGCCTTCATCGCGAGCGCCATTAAGAATGGCGGCTTGTGCTGTTTCTGATATTGCAAAATGCCCACGCGTGGTCGCGTCTGCTTTTTTGTAACTCAGACCTATGGCATAAAACTGTTGCTCTCTATTCAAAAGTATAATTCTATTTGTATCCCAAATATGAGGGAGTGCAAAAATAAAGGTCACTCTCCTTAAAAAATAACGCTAGAAGAATCATTTGTGTCGAGAGCGGTTTATCACGTCTGTAATAAACCGTAAATTTGTGTAAGCTATCGTTATGACTGCTAGTGGCAAAGGAATACCCTCATCTTAATTTAGAGTGATTCTAAATAAAAAAGAGATCAATAAAATGGAATTAAATAAAAAAAGTAACGCTCAAGGTTTGCTTAAAGAGATTGAAATAGAAGACGGTTTTTATGTCTTACGTTTTGATAACAATGATTCTAATGTGAGCCAAGTGGAGCGAGAGGTAGATAGTAGCTTTATACAGTTTCATTTTTGTATCAAGGGCTCTGCGGTGTTTAATTTTAATAATGGAGCCTATCAACTTTCTATTACAGATGAGAATTCGCTGTTACTATATAATCCGCAGCGTGATTTACCTATGAATCTAGAACTCGCCCCAGAGACCTGGCTGGTGAGTGTCATTATCTCTATCAAGAAATTTCATAGCTTATTTTCAAGCGAGGCAAATTTTATGCATTTCTTAAGTGATGAAAATAAAGATAGAAAGTACTACAAGGACGGCAGCATCTCACCTAGTATGGCGATTGTGCTTAACCAGTTAATGAATTACAGCTTGCACCCTTCTATAATGCAATTGTATTTTAAAGGAAAAAGTTACGAGCTACTAAGCCTCTACTTTAATAGACCAGCAGATGTAGATATAGAACAATGCCCTTTTCTAGTAGATGAGGATAATGTGCAAAAAATAAAGCGTGCTAAGCAAATAATTATTGCAAGAATGGATGCACCACCCACACTAAGTGAATTATCAGATGAGATAGGTCTCTCACTCAGTAAATTAAAAGAAGGCTTTAAACAAATCTATGGAGACTCTGTGTTTAGTTTCTTATTTGACTATAAAATGGAAGTCGCACGCCAGTTGCTAGAGACGGGATCACATAATGTAAATGAGGTAGGTCTTAAAGTAGGCTATAGTACGGCGAGTCACTTTATAGCTGCTTTTAAAAAGAAATTTGGTACCACCCCAAAAAAGTATTTAATGAGCTTGGGGTAGGTACGCTTTCGCGAAAGCGTAAAAACTAATACCATTATCACAAAGTCTTATAACAATCATAACATTTAAAAGAAGGTTAAGCCTTATTTTTGTTAAAGAAAAATTGCCAACAAATGAACAAAGGAGTTTTAATGGTTAATCTGGGATCACCAGATAGTACAGATCCAAAAGACGTAAAAAAATACCTAGGCGAGTTCTTAATGGACGAGCGCGTAATAGATGTTCCTTATGCTGCAAGAGCATTGCTAGTAAAAGGTATTATCTTAAATACACGCCCTAAAAAGAGTGCAGAGGCCTATAGTAAGATATGGTGGGATGAAGGATCACCGTTAATTGTTCTTACTGAACGCTTGCAGGAAAAAGTGCAAAGCCACACAAAACTCCCTGTAGAAATCGCAATGCGATATGGTACACCTTCTATAAAAGAAGGACTTCAAAAATTACACGATCAAGGGATTGATGAGGTAATGCTATTACCATTATACCCTCAGTATGCAATGGCAACTACAGAAACCATCTTAGTACTAGCCGAAGAGATACGTGCTGAGTTTTTCCCTAAAATGAAGATTACAGATGTAAAGCCATTTTACAACAAGCCAGAGTACATCAAGGTGCTAGGAGACTCTATTGCAGATAGCCTTAAAGGTGTAGATTATGAACATCTCTTATTTTCTTATCACGGTGTACCAGAAAGGCACATACGTAAGAGTGATGTGACGAGTATGCACTGTAAAATAGATGGTTCTTGCTGTATGTCACAATCTAAGGCACACGAGTTTTGCTATCGTCACCAGTGTTATGAGACTACAAGGTTAGTAGGCGAATATTTAGGTATGGAGCCACTTACATACTCTACCTCCTTTCAATCACGTTTAGGTTTTGACCCGTGGTTACAGCCGTATACAGACCGTACAATAGAACGTATGGGTAAAGAAGGATTTAAGAAAATGGCAATTGCAACACCAGCATTTGTATCAGACTGTCTTGAGACGCTAGAAGAAATTGCGATGGAGGGTGAAGAAATCTTTCACGAGGCTGGAGGAAAGGACTTCCATACCATTCCTTGTATCAATGATCGTGATGACTGGGCAGGTGTTGTTGCAGGGTGGATAAATGAATGGGCGCTTGTAGAGGCTGGTAAGGCTATAGCGTAGTTAAGTTGTTTAAGCTTTAGAGCGCAGTTTAGTTTGCCTTGGGTTTATAGTCCCTTCTTTTTCAGAGAAGGTTGACTTTTCTCCAAAGGGAACGTTGTTCATAACGCTTATTGCTTCGTCGATAGTGATGAAGAGCTTAATAGGATATTTTGTAAAATTCTGCTCAAAGTGAATTACTTTCTTCGTAGTAATTTTATCTGCTACAATGTGTAAAGCACTTATGTCTGGGTAGTACGGACATTTCATATAGACTATGGGGTCTATTGTAAAGTCTACTGTTCTGTCAAAGATGAAGCCGTATTTAAGCCCGTTATAAAATGCGCGAGATTGCTCGTGAAGTTCTATAGTTTTTGAAATATCTAATACGATTCCTTCTTTCATTTTGCATATTATAAAAGTTTTATAAAACTCAATAGTTGCAAAAGAAAGTTTTTTAACTTGAATTAAATTACTCATATCTGAGGATGTTTGGGAAACATTAATTTACTGTTATACAGCATATTGCACGTGGCAAAAGTAAATAATCTATTACCTAGCTTACGTTAAAACTTTGATAACGTTTCATTATATAATAAACTAGCAAATATCTATTGGCAAATAAAAAATCTACAGCACTAGGCACACAACCCATATCAAAGTTGCTCGTACAGCAAGCTGTACCCGCATCTATAGGGATACTCGTGATGTCGCTCAATATATAGTAGATACCATCTTTGTAGGAAGATGGATAGGTCCTCTTGCCATTAGTGCCATTACAGTAGTTATACCCGTAACCTTTTTTATAGCAGCTATAGGCCTCGCCGTAGGTATAGGTGGTAGTTCTGTACTGTCTAGAGCCTTAGGTTCTGGTGATGACGATAAGGCGCTTCGAGTTTTTGGTAATCAAATAACACTCACATTTTTAGTATCGGGATTACTAGCAATTCTAGGACTCGTTTTTCAAAATACGCTCATAGAGTTTTTTGGAGCAGATGACTCTTTTAAAGATATGGCGCTCACCTATTACCGCATTGTACTTTACGGTATTGTAATGCTTGCAATGTGTATGATGGGTAACAACGTGATACGCGCAGAGGGTAAACCTAAATTTGCGATGTATGCGATGATTCTCCCAGCCATAGGTAATATAGGGATGGATTACCTTCTTATCAATGTGCTAGGCTATGGGATGGAAGGTGCTGCCTGGGCAACGTTTGCAAGTTATGCGGTGTGTTTTGCTTTTATCGTATGGTTTTTCATTTTTAAGAGCGAACTTAGAATTGTACCTAAATGCCTTGTGCTTACAAGAAAAATCGTCTCAGAAATTTCTGGTTTGAGTTCTGTGACACTTGCGCGACAAGGAGTAATTTCTGTGCTTACTATATTACTTAACAATGTACTTATCAATTATGGAGATGCCCTTGACGTCGCTAGTTATGGTATTATAAGCAGGATGTTAATGTTTGCATTGTTTCCCGTGATAGGGGTCACACAAGGATTTATGCCTATCGCGAGTTATAATTATGGAGCAAACCAATACGCGCGCGTGCGAGAAACTATCAAGACGTCCATTCTTTATGCAGGCGGTCTTGCACTAGCCATTTTTATAATCATAATGACGGTGCCAGATTTTTTTGTGTCTTGGTTTATAAGCGATAGTAACGCACAAGCCCAGGCGGTAGCAGATAATAAAGTATTGATGGAACGCACCCCTAATGCACTACGCACTGTCTTCGCTGCGACACCAGTTATTGTAATACAGTTAATAGGAGCTGTGTATTTTCAAGCCATAGGTAAAGCGATACCAGCTTTACTGCTCAGCCTTACGAAACAAGGCTTTTTCTTAATCCCGCTTATACTCATACTACCTAACTTTTTTGGTGTTTGGGGAGTATGGATTGCATTTCCTATTGCAGATGTATTGTCTACCGTAGTTACGGGTTATTATTTAAGGCGTGATGTAAAAAATAATCTTGTAGTAATAGAAGAGTAGTATTTCTGCGCTTTCGCGAAAAAGTGAAGCACTCCAAAACGTATCTCTGTCATTTCAAGCTTGCCGATAAATCTCATAATTGTGAGCCGTTGTCGTTGAGTATTGATAGATTTTCTGAGCTTGATGTATTATCTCTCCTTTGTCTAGATGACGATTGCTTTTCTTTTTTTCTTCGTTATTGAGATGATAATAATGACGTTAATTTTATAGAGATTATAAGGTATACGCTTTCGCGAAAGCGTTAAAAATTCATCCTTGCTTCTTACTTCATAGAGAATTGTGTAATTTTCTTAGCTATAACAAACACAATCCAAATGAAGACAAAATTATGCTACCTATTACTGGCGGTGTGCTCAGTATTATCTTTTGATACGTTTGCACAAACACCAGACCCTTCTACTTACGAAGCTTTAGAATATAGACTCATTGGCCCTTTCCGTGGTGGTCGAAGTGCTGCCGTTACTGGAGTGCCGGGACAACCAGACCTATTTTATATGGGAAGTACAGGTGGTGGTGTGTGGCGCACTACAAATGGCGGTAAAGAATGGGAAAATATCTCAGATGGCTATTTTGGAGGAAGTATAGGAGCCGTTGAGGTTTCAAAAAGCGACCCAAACGTTATTTATGTAGGTGGTGGTGAGAAAACGCTAAGAGGTAACGTATCTTCTGGATATGGTATCTGGAAGTCTGAAGATGCAGGGAAAACTTGGATACAGTCTGGTCTTAAAAACAGCCGCCACGTGCCAAGAATACGTGTACATCCTACTAATTCTGATATAGTATATGCAGGGGTTTTAGGTAACATCTATAAACCTACACAAGAGCGTGGCGTTTATAAAAGTACAGACGGTGGTAAGACGTGGAGAAAAACACTCTTTTCTAACGCAGATAGTGGTGTCGTTGACTTAATTATAGATCCAAACAACCCAAGAGTACTGTACGCTACTACGTGGAATGCTCGTAGGACACCTTACAGTTTAAGTTCTGGGGGAGAAGGATCGGCCGTGTGGAAAAGTACAGACAGCGGTGAGACGTGGAAAGAGATTTCTACAAACGATGGTTTTGCCGAAGGTATACTAGGGATTATGGGAATCACTGTTTCTCCAGCAAACAGTAACCGTCTGTATGCAATGGTAGAAAACCAAGAGCAAGGAGGTTTATATACCTCTACAGACGCAGGTACGACTTGGAAAAAAATAAACGATGAGCGTAAGCTACGCCAGCGTGCTTGGTATTACACACGTCTATATGCAGATACTAAGGATGAGAATACAGTGTATGTACTGAACGTGCGTTACCACAAATCGACAGATGGAGGTAAAACCTTCAGCACACATAACGCACCGCACGGAGATCACCACGACTTATGGATAGCTCCAGAAGACCCTAACCGTATGATTATAGGTGATGATGGTGGCGCACAAGTGTCTTATGATGGTGGTCGCTCTTGGAGTACGTATATGAACCAGCCTACGGCTCAGTTTTATCGTGTGACTACAGATAATGCCTTTCCGTACAGAATTTATGTAGCGCAGCAAGATAATAGCACAATACGCATTCCGCACCGCACAGAAGGTGGTAGCATTACAGAAAATGACTGGGAGAGTACCGCCGGTGGTGAGTCTGCACATATAGCTGTAGATCCAGAAAATAATGAGATTGTGTATGGAGGAAGTTACGACGGATTCTTAACGCGTGTAAACCACGAGAAAAATACCGTACGTAGCGTATCTGTATGGCCAGATAACCCAATGGGTCACGGTGTGGAGGATATGAAATACCGCTTCCAGTGGAATTTCCCTATCATCTTCTCAAAGCATAATCCTAACAGATTGTACACATTCTCACAAAGCGTGCACGTGAGTGAAAATGAAGGTCAAAGCTGGGAAGTAATAAGTGGTGATCTTACGACTAACGACCCAGAAAAAATGAAATCTTCTGGAGGACCTATCACACAAGATAATACTTCTGTAGAGTACTACTGTACCATTTTTGCAGCGGCAGAGTCTCCTCTTAAAGAAGGACTTCTCTGGGTAGGTAGTGATGATGGACTTGTACACGTTACTCGTAATGGAGGGCAATCTTGGGAAAACGTAACCCCTAAAGGGATGCCAAAAAATATGATGATTAATAGTGTGGAGCCATCTGCCTTTGAAGAAGGAACAGCCTACGTGGCTGGAACACGTTATAAATTAGGTGACTTTGCTCCTTATTTATATAAAACTACAGACTACGGTAAGTCGTGGAAAAAGATTACAAGTGGTATACCTACAGAGCATTTTACACGCGTAGTACGTGAGGATCCAAAACAAAAAGATTTGTTATACGCCGGTACAGAGACGGGTATGTACATCAGTTTTGACGATGGTAAAAACTGGAAATCATTCCAACTTAACTTGCCTATCGTCCCTATTACAGATCTTACGATTAAGGATGACAACCTCATTGTAGCAACACAGGGACGTAGCCTTTGGATTATAGATGATTTGGGAATGTTGCATCAGTCCGCTTTCGCGAAAGCGGGAACAAATAAATTGTTTAAACCTAAGAAAACGTACCGAATGGGCGGCCGTGGTGGTAGATCGAGCCTTACAGCTGGAACTAATCATCCAGGTGGTGTGATGACTTATTTTAACCTCAAGGATTTTGATAAGAAAAAGGATACCGTTACCCTTACTTATATGAGTATGGCGGGTGATACTTTGCAATCATATAGTACAGGTAGTAAAAAGAAAAAGCTGAAAGCCAAAAAAGGTGGAAATATGTTTGCTTGGAATACTAGAATAGACGGCGCAGAGCGTCTAGATGGTATGATATTATGGTGGGCAAGTCTTGACGGGCCACAAGCAGTACCTAGTAATTACAAAGTGTCACTTAATGTAAATGGTGATGTGCAAACAGAGACTTTTGAAATTGTTGCAAATCCTAATGCAGAGGCGACAGTGGCAGATATGCAGAAGCAACACGATTTCATTTCTGATGTAAATAAATCTGTAGACAGAGCGCACCAGAGTATCAAAAAGATTAGAAAAATCAATAAGCAACTCAAGTCATTTACTGCGCAATATAAAGACGACCCACGTACAGAAGTACTGCGTGAGAAAGCAAAAACAATGCAGGAAGAGTTTGGTAAGATTGAGAAAGAACTCTATCAGACTAAGAACCGTTCTGGTCAAGATCCGCTTAACTTCCCTATTAAGTTAACTAATAAATTAGGGCATTTAAACAGCCTTGTGGGTATGGGAGATTTTGGACCTACAGACCAAGACGTAGCTGTAAAAAATGAACTTACGGCAGCAATCAATACACAACTCAATGCCTTTGACACAATGCTAGATGCAGAGGTGTCAAAATTTAATGAAGAGTTTAATAGCTTGAAGTTAGATTATCTTTTTGTAGAAGATGCAAAAGAGTAAATAAGTAATATTCTTATTAGAAAGGCGCAGAAGAGATTCTGCGCCTTTATTGTTTTGTCTTGCTTCGTATCTTTACCATTATGGCAGAATACTACCCTTATTTCAAATCCCTACACATCATTTTTGTGGTCACTTGGTTTGCTGGCTTATTTTATATGCCGCGTCTTTTTGTATATCAAGTAGAAGCTAGTGAAAAACCATCACCAGATAAAGAGATACTTGGCAAGCAACTTGGCTTAATGGCACACCGCCTATGGAAGATTATTACAGGCCCTTCTATGGTCCTCACGGTGATTTTTGGGAGTTTGATGTTTTATATAAATCCAGGGCTTTTTAGTGCCCCGTGGATGCATATTAAACTTGCTTTTATTGTGTTGTTGTTTTTATATCATTGGAAAACCTGGCGTATACACAAGACATTTCAAGCAGGTACTTTTAAATATACTTCTAGACAAATGCGCCTTTGGAATGAAGGAGCAACGCTTATACTTTTTGCGGTTGTTTTTCTAGCAGTCACAAAAAGCACAACCAATTGGATTTTTGGAATGCTAGGTCTTGTAGGTCTGGCAGTATTATTGATGCTAGGCATAAAACTGTATAAGAAAATACAAGATAAAAATCCAGATGCCTAATGCTCACTTTTAATCGTACATCCCTTGGCACAAAAATCTTTACCTCAATGCTTGCATTGGTATTGATTGCCTTCTTGATGATTGCTGCTGTTACTTACTTTCAATACAAAGAGCAAATAAGAGACTATAATGAGGAACGATTAGAACGTAAAGAGTCTTCCATTAAGAAAACCATAGACTTTGTATTAGATAACACCAGCTGGGAGCTCAAGACAGATAGAATACCGTATATCTTTAAGGAGAAAATATATGAAATCGCAAGTATACAGGGTGAGAATCTCACAATGTATGATCTAGATGGGGAGCCTCTTATCTCGTCTACAGATCAATTATTTGATAGTCCCGCGCAAAAGAAATTATGTCTTGAGACCTTAGAAAACTTAGAAAAATCTGAAGAAAAACGATATGTAAATCAGCTGGATGGTGAGGTGTCTCAACAACTCTCTTATAGCTATATAAATGACCCTAAATATAGACCACTCGCCATACTTGAGATACAGTATGAAGATAGTGAGGCTTTTATTAATAAGGAACTCAGAGAGATATTGTGGCGTCTGGTGGTGGTAAATATCCTTATGGTATTAACCGCAATTTTGCTCGCTTATTTTCTGGCGAGGTATATTACAAAAACGCTCAAAACGGTAGAGGATAACATAAAAGAAACCCAACTAGATAAACGTAACGAGAAAATTGATACCACAGAGCTTCCATCAGAGCTTACGACCTTAGTAAACGCTTATAATCGCATGATTGATGAGCTAGAAGGTAGTGCGGTGAAGCTTGCGCAAAACGAGCGTGAGGCCGCCTGGAGAGAGATGGCAAAGCAAGTAGCACATGAGATTAAAAACCCGCTTACGCCTATGCGACTCTCTGTACAGAGTTTTGAGCGCCGTTTTGACCCAGAAGATCCAGAGGTTCACGATAAAATAAAGGAATACAGCAAGACGCTCATACAGCAAATAGATACAATGAGCAGTATTGCGAGTGCATTTTCAAACTTTGCAGACATGCCTGCACAGCAAAGCGAAATTCTTAATGTGCCCAATATTGTAAAGCTTTCAGTAGATATATTTAATGAACGTTACATCTACTTTTCTAGTGAAAAGGAAGAGCTCTATGCAAATTTTGACCGCACACAGTTAATTCGCGTAGTTACAAATCTGGTTAAAAATGCAGTGCAAGCAACCAAGACTACAGAGCATCCTAATATTATTGTAGCTGTACAAGAGCTAGAAACGGAGGTTGAGATTACTGTGACAGATAATGGAATAGGGATTTCAGCAGAGAATGAAGTAAAAATCTTTGAGCCTAAATTCACAACCAAATCTAGCGGAATGGGCCTAGGACTAGCAATGGTAAAAAATATTATGGAGACCTATAATGGAAGTATTACCTTTACTTCAGAAGAAGGAAAAGGAACTGTATTTAAAGTTGTTTTTCCAAAATAAGAAGTTTTAAAGCGTGGCTATTACTGCCATATAAGAACCAATTTTAAAAATCAACATAGTATTATGTACAATAATATTCTTTCAACTACAGAAAACGGTATCACTACCATCACAATCAATCGTCCATCTAAGCTCAATGCTTTGAACAAAGAGACTATTGAGGAACTTCATAACGCTTTCGCGAAAGCGGAAGAAGATGCAACCGTACGCGTTGCAATCATAACCGGTTCTGGTGAAAAAGCTTTTGTAGCAGGAGCAGATATCTCAGAGTTTGCAAATTTCTCAGAATCTGAAGGAGCCGAACTTGCTCGTAAAGGACAAGAAATGCTTTTTGATTATGTAGCAGATATGGGAACTCCAGTGATCGCTGCAATTAATGGTTTTGCACTAGGCGGCGGACTAGAACTTGCGATGGCGGCACATTTTAGAATAGCTAGTGATAATGCACGCATGGGGCTTCCAGAGGTAAGCTTAGGCGTGATACCAGGTTATGGTGGTACACAACGCCTACCACAACTAGTAGGTAAAGGACGTGCAATGGAGATGATCATGACTGCAGGAATGATAGATGCAAATACTGCGCTTGATTACGGTCTTATCAATCATATCGTAGCACAAGAAGAATTATTACCACTTGCAGAGAAGCTAGGAGGTAAAATCATGCGTAATTCACCTATGGCAATCGCAGCAGCAATTAACGCCGTAAATGCCGGATTTGAAGACGGTGTAGATGGTTATGACACGGAAATTGAAGAATTTGGAGGTTGCTTTGGAACCGACCAATTCATAGAAGGAACCACAGCATTTCTTGAAAAAAGAAAGGCTGAGTTTTAGATCAGATAAAGTTCTATAAAATAAAAAAGTCTGTAGCTATTAGGTTACAGACTTTTTTGTTTTTTAAATCTCCCATCCCTTGCGATACTCACGTTTTACCCATGCATTTGCTTCCTCATAATTAGTCACTCGCATATTATCACCATCCCACTTAATCGTACGACGACCAGGATAGTTATATGGATCCCAGTCTCCTGATTTTTTACCTTCTTTCAATTCTTTGTATTGGAAAGCTTTAATTGCAAGATTGCCCATAAGTACAGCCTCCGTAAGCGGCCCTCCATAAGAAAATGGGGATGATGTAGTACCACCATTAATACACGCCTCAACCCACTCTCCAGCGTGTCCAGTAGTCACTCTTTTAATTGTTTGCGGAACTGCAGCCATATCTTTCATACGCTCGCTAGGTAGTAGTCGAGGGTTTGCACTATAAGTATCTGTAACCATAATGCCATCGCTACCGTAAAAAATGCTACCACCACCGCCATCTCCCGGCTTCTCACCTTCTCCTAGTTCGCTAGGTAAATCCGGCATAATTCCTCCATCATACCAGTTTAATCCCACGTCACCTTGCGTAGGAGAGTTAAACTTTAATCGTACTATAGAACTTGGTGGGCAAGCCTCGCGATAATCTGCCTCCACAAAATCTCCAGACCAGATGCTCGTGCAACTAGCTTCGGCTTCATAAGGAAAGCCTAGATTTAATGCTTTAAATGGAGTTTCCATAATGTGGCAACCCATATCACCCATTGCTCCTGTACCAAAATCCCAAAAGCCACGCCAATTGAACGGTAGATAATTCTCATTATAAGGTCTGTAACTAGCGGGTCCTAACCATAAATCCCAATCTAGGTTTTTTGGTACAGGATGTCCTTCTGTAATATGTTTAAATCCTTGTGGCCACACGGGGCGATTAGTCCAGCAGTCTACACGGGAGACAGTACCAATTACCCCTGCGTCAATCCACTCCTGCGCTACTCTAATCCCATCACCAGAAGCTCCTTGGTTTCCCATCTGGGTTACAATGCCTTGTTGTTGTGCTACGGTTGCCATTAAGCGAGCTTCATAAATGTTATGCGTAAGAGGCTTCTCTACATAGGCATGTTTATTCTCACGCATAAAAGGTAATGCGATGGTAGCATGTGTGTGATCTGGTGTTCCCACCATTATCGCATCTATTTCTTTAATATGATTGTCATATAACTTTCTAAAGTCTCTGTATGTTTTGGCCTTAGGATGCATGGCATAGCTTGCAGCACCCATCTTATCATCTACGTCACACATAGCTACAAACTTCACTTTACCATAGTTTGTAAGATCATTCACCACGCCACCTCCGCGACCACCTACACCTATTGCTCCTATATACAAAGTATCAGAAGGAGGTACATGATTTCCGCCTAACACAAAGCTAGGAACGATTGTAAAAGCTGCGCTAGCTGCAGCGCTTTTTTGGATAAAGGAACGACGTTTCATAAGGGTTGCTTTTTTGAATCTCTCTTAAAGATATTAAAAATCAATTGGATGTTACCTTTAATTGGGGATGTGGCGCTTTCGCGAAAGCATACAAGACATACATAATTTAAAAAGTATAAATATTCTTTGTGAGAGTTATACCGCTGTCAGTGTTGGCTAAATTGTATTTTGAATAATTATGTGAATAGGAAAGTTCTCTTGGTGTGAACCAATTATTTTTTGAGATTAAATGTTTTATATGTGGATGTCTACTAACATTAATTATATTACGTTAATCATGTGTAAAGTGAAGATAATGAGCGGGTAAATGCAAATTAATTACGATTTTGGCATCCTTTTTGTTAAAATAGCTTAATCAATCAAAAATCACTTTTATGAAACAATTTACTTTTTTAATCATTCTTTTTTTTAGTTCTCTATGTAGTGCTCAGTATGTAATAACTATAGAGGCTAATATTATTGACAGCGATACTCGTTTAGGTATTCCATATGTGAATGCTGGTTTCGTAGATAAAGCAATAGGAACCGTAACTAATAAAGATGGTTTCATGTCCTTACAATTTGATGAAAGTAAAATTGTAGATAGCGATGTCATCCAATTTTCAGTTGTAGGGTATAAAACACAGAGCTATTCTTTTGAGGAATTGGTTAGTAAATTTCAAAAAGATAACACTATTGAACTCGTTAAAGATGTCTATGGGTTAGATGAAGTGATGCTGACTTCAAAATGGGGAAAAGCAGTGCGATTGGGGTCTAAACAGCGCACTAATGAATTATTAGCCTACTGGAAAGATAAGGAGGCATTAGGGGGAGAAATAGCTAGTTTTATTAAGATTCCAAAAGGAAGGCATAAATTATCAAAGGTTAGCTTCAATGTTGTTGAAAATATTTCGGACAGTATAAAAATACGTGTGAATATTTATAATTATGATAAAGGATTCCCAAGAGAGCAATTTCTGTCTAAGCCTATCTACCATACTATTTCTTCTAGGAGCGGTATTGAAACTATAAATTTAATACCAGCTAATATTGTTGTAAGTCAAGATATTGTTCTAAGCATAGAGCTTCTAGAAGTTTATGGTGAAGAGTTAGGTCTTGCAATCTCTCAAAGTCTTAATTCTAAACGATCTTTCTTAAGGTCGGTAAGTCAAGACGGTTGGGTTAAACAAACTTCAAATGGTGTAGATTTGTCTGTACTAGCAAAGCCATCACTTCAAAATAATTCTGTGATGAATAACACCAAGGTAGACCGTGTTTCTATTCTCTGGGATGTATCTAGATCTATGGTAGATAGATCTTTAGATAAGGAAATAGAGCTCTTGAAAGAATATTTAGATGATGTCAACCCTGGAGAGGTTGACGTCATTGTTTTTAGTAATACAATAAATGATAAAAAATCTTATAATTACGGATTATCACAAGATGAATTATATCGATTTTTAGAGAATCAATCATATTTTGGTAATACTGATGCTAGTGAATTGGCTGAAATACCTCAAAATTCTGATGTGACCTTTTTATTTTCTGATGGGCATGTTAATTTGGGGAATCATGATCCTTTATATACATCTGGGGATTTTATAGTTGTGAGCAGTACTCAGAGTGCTAATCACTTAGTTCTCAATGAATGGGCTCAATATAATGAGGGTAAGTACATACCATTGTACAATAGAAAAATTAAAGAAGCCAAAAACTTACTCAATACATCTGATGGTGTATTTACTGAGACTATTAAGATTTCGGCAAATGATATTACTACGATATCAGGAACTGTATTCTTTGATGAGCAGCCACTTTCAGGAGTTTTAGTAAGTATAAATAATACTTTTAAGGAGGTTAAAACAGATCGTAGTGGGCGTTTTAAATTACCTGCTAAAAAAGGGGATATATTAAATTTTGAATTCATAGGTATGGATTCAAAACAAGTAGTTGTTGATGATAATATAAGGGATCTCTCGATAAGGTTAACTAAATCATTTGATGTTCTCAATGAGGTGGTAGTAACGGGTAGTGGTGCTGTAAATAAAAATAAGCAATCCTCTGTTGAAGAAGCTTATGGTATATTGACAAAAGAGGATTTTCCTTCAGGAGCAAAGTATGTAGCAGATGTTTTAAAAATTGTTCCGGGATTAACGGTAAAAGGAACTGGTCGGTTTGCTCAATTTATAACTAATGTTAATCCAATAGGATATTTTATTGTAGATGATATTCCATTTACATCATTGCCACTATATCTCGACGCTAGCTCTATTTCCAGCATATATGTAATGCCAGGTGATATGGCATACTTTAAATATGGATCTACAGCCAGCAATGGGGCAATCATAATTAATACAGTAGTAAATAAAGAAGTAAATAGCGCCTTAGTAAAAGGGAATGATTATGAAGGAAACCTTTCTCAATTAGACCATTCTAACTCAATAAATAGTTTTGAGAAAACACTTTCTGATAAGGTGAAAGGTATTGATGAAAACATTGAAGTTAGAGGAAAAGTTTTATTAAATAACACAGCTGTTTCTGGATGCTACGTTATTCAAGAAGGATCTCTTAATGAAGTGATAACAGATAGTAATGGTGATTTTGTAATCACTACTCAAGAGGGTGCTATTTTAAGTTTTGAGTATAAAGACACTAAGGCAAAGGAAATCATTATTTTAGATAACTCGTTCTTAAAAGTGGAACTAGAATCTCAGTATGAGATATTAAATGAAGTAGCTCTTACTGGTGAGGCAAAACAAAAGAAAGACAAAAACCTAACTGATAAGGAAAAGAGACTTGCCCAAAAAGAAAGATCCGGGATAGGGTATCAATCGATAGATAAAGAAGACTTTAATCCAGGTGGTTTTTCATTTCTAGCAGACCTAATAAGAGGGCGTTTTCTAACTATTCTTGTTAAAGGAGAAGGTGATCAAGCAACCTATCATACAAGAAAGCGATCATCCATTCTACAAGGTGATGAGATTCTATTTGCTGTAGACGGAGTGTTAACGCAAACACCTCCTACATTTCTTGATTTAAATAGAATTGACAATATAACATTTAAGTCTACACTGGCGGGAACCAATAAGTATGGTGCGCTAGGACGAAACGGAGTTATAGAAATTACAACTATGAGTGGAGACTTTATCGACACTAAAGAATCACAAAGCGCTCTCGCAAAGAATAATGATTATAAAGAAGGTGCAAAAACATTTTCGTCTTCCAGAAAGACTGGAATATACAATGCAGCAACTACGGAAAATCTAAAAACATTACAGCAGCAGTTTTTGAATAAAATAGATGAAGATCCTTTAGATGTAAACAACTATATAGCTTATTACAAGGTTTTAAAGCCATTAGATAAAGATCAGGCAGTTAGAGGGCTAACAACAATTTTAGACATAGCAGACAGCAATACAAGGGTGTTAAGGTCGCTTGCCTTTTTTCTAGAGGAACAGAATTTATATAAACAAGCCTTAAAAATCCATGAGCGTGTACTAAAATTAGCTCCAGAAGAGTCGCAGTCACACCTTGATGTTATACAGTCATATAAAAAAGAAGGTAAATACCTAAAGAGTTTTGAAACTCTCAAAAGTATTCTCTCTGCAGATTCTACCACTTATAATATTTCTCCAGAACTAATTAAGATAGCCGAAACAGAATTAAGACATCTTCTTACAAAAAATAAAGATCGTATAAATTATGAAGAAGTGCCTTCGGCATTTTATGAAACAGTACAATTAATTGATAAAAGGATTTTAATTGAATGGAACGACCCTCAAATGGAGTTTGATTTACAGTTTGTAAATCCAGCAAAAAAATTCTACAATTGGTCGCAAAATTTGAGTACGCCAGATAAATCTGATGTTATCACTAATGGTTTGTTATCAAAGGAATTTATAATTGATGATGATTCTAAAAAAGGTGAGTGGATTATAAATATTACAAACAACACTTTTAAAGAATCAAGAGTGCCTCGCTTTATAAAGATGACAATACAATCAAATTATGGTGGTATTGATGAGCAAGAGCAAATCTTGATTATACCTATTTCTCAATTGGATCAAAAATATACTATACAGAAGATTTCTATGTAATTAAGAGTACCCTAAGCTTTACTTATATTTGAGATGTTGTAACATTGTTAAGCCTTGTTACACTCATACCATATGACTAAGTCTTTGCACCTTCTATTTTCTTTTGTACTTACTCTTAGTGCTTCTGCGGCTATTGCGCAGCAGGACACTCTTGCTACCACTAGTTATGATGAGTTGAGAGAGATTATACTAACCGAGTTGAGGGATAAAAAGGATACTCTGCGCGCGATAGAGGTTACTAAGTACCATAAAAACCGAGCGATTATAGAAAATAATCAAGAGGAAATTAGTTTTGGGTATGGTCGATATGGTTTTCTCATTGGGATTAAGGGAGAGGTAGAAGAGAGTATTGCAGCATTAGACACAGCCATTACTATTGCAGAGGCTAATGAGCTTAACGAACTTGCACTTAGAGCTCATGTTACTAAAGCGGTTGTTTATGATTCAAACTTTCTAATTACCAAAAGCATAGATTCTTATTACAAAGCATTAGAGCTAGCGTATCAAGAAGAGGATTATGCAACAGCATTTGGTATTACTAATACCCTGGGCTGGATAAAAGGCAACATGGAAGATTATGACGGTGCCATAGAAATATTAAGAAGAGGACTGCGCAGCGTATCTGACGAGAATATTAGAATAGACAAGAAGATTATTACAAGACGCGAACTCAAAATATCTTTTAATCTTAATATTGCCATGGCTCATCGTAATGCGCGTCGCTTAGACTCTACATTGCTATATATAAATCGAGCGGAAGAAATTATTTTTTTACCTGTAGATAGTTGTTACATAAGTACCGCTTTTGAACTTAAAGCAAATACGCTAGTAGATAAAAACGATTTTGATGAAGCAAGTATTTATCTCAAGAAATCAACAGAATACTGCCGTCCAAAGTCTGCCTTAGATAGTTTGAGATGGAGTAATACTAAGGGAGCGATATATCTGGGTAATAAAAAATACAAAGAAGCAATTAACGTCTTAAATAAAGGGTTGAAAACCTATAGGGTTACTCCTGCAGAGGAGAAGTTTATGGCAGACTATTATAAAACACTTGCTAAGGCTTATAAAAACGTTGGTATGGTAGATAGCGCAAACTATTTTCTTGAGAAGCACCTCAATACCACTAGCAAATCCAATGACCTGAGAAGCGGACTTTCAAACTCTTTTAGAAAACAGGAAATTAAAGAATTTCAAAAAGAGCTTATTGAACTTTCAAAGCAAAAATCTCAAAAGGAGAACCTACTTCTGTATGGAGGTATAGCTGGAGCACTTATTATTCTCGTACTTGTTTATGGTCTCTTTTGCAGCAATAAAAAGAGAAAAGAAAATGAGGAAAAATTCAATATTCTTGAGGCTAAAGTTTCGGCGGCAAAGGAGTCTGAAAATATTATTGACACTAAGGATGAGGTGCTAGAAGAACAAACTACCTCAGATGTAAATCCAGAGACCACACAGCTCATACTAGACGGTCTTAAAAAACTGGAGGAGCAACACTATTTCTTACACCCAGCATGTAGCGCTCCTAATGTGGCAAAGCGTATCAAAACAAATACCACTTATCTTTCTAAGGTGATTAATGCGCATTTTGGTAAAAATTTTAGTACATATATAAATGACTTGCGCATTAATTATGCTATCAAAAGATTGAAGCAAGATTCAAAATTCCGCAATTATACCATTAGTTCGATAGCTACAGAATTGGGATATAAAAGTGCAGATTCGTTTACAAAGTACTTCAAAAAGGATACAGGACTTCTTCCTTCATTCTACATTAAAAAGCTCAACGAGACATCTTAAAATTTCACTTTTTGATTATAATCAAACCCTAAATTTATAAAATTGGGGTAAGGTTTTTTTTGCTTTCGCGAAAGCGTACATATATCCATTTTAACTTGTAATAGCAGTACTTTACGGCGATTATAGACTGCCCTAATTTTCCTAAAATCGGGCGGTTACTCTTTTAAATAGGTCAATCTTAACACATCTTTGGTTTTAGAAATCAATCACATATCAATTCTAAAAACCGAACATTATGACATCATTTAAAAAAGTAATTAAGTATATACTCTTACTAGTTGTTGGATTATTTGCAGGGGTAGTTATCGCAGGAGCGATAAGCGGAGTAAAAGATGCTTTAAGTGCAGATAAATCTGACGCAATTCAAGCAGTGCTTCTAGATCACTGCGAGTGCGAGTCTGTAACTTCTTTTATCTATACAAAGGGAATCCACTTTAGCAAAGAAGATGGTGTATCTAAGGAAACAGCCGAATACGAACTCAAAAATTGTACTTACGATAATTTGTATAAGGAAGTAGCGCGTCTCAATCTTGCACTACTAGAAGAAGTAGAAGGTTATGAAGAAGTTGACCTTCTTAAACTAGAATTTGTAGGTGTAGATAAGCACGAAACCATCACTATAAAAAATGGAGTAATACAATAATTAATGTTGGCGATAACACGCTTAAGAGATCATTCAATTAAAGAAAATCAATCATCAAAACAAACAATTATGAAACCAACAATGAATGCAGAGCGGTTTGCACAAATGGGCAAACTCGCTATAGGAGTCCTCACAGGCCTCGCGATACTATTCCTTATTCATATTTCTAATTACTAAAATCAATCATTATGACCTCAATAATAAAGTATATCATCAGTCTCTTAATAATCATTTGTGCACAGCAAGTAGTTGCACAACAACTCACTGGATCTTATGCAGGGACTATAACTGCTCAAGGAGTTGAAATTGAACTTATTTTTAATTTTCAAACTATAGATGGCAATCTTACGGCTACTATGGATGTACCTATGCAAGGAGCGTCTGGAATAGCTATGGATAGCGCCACACTTGAAGAAAATAAGATTTCTATAACAAGTGCAAAACTAAAAATGAGGTATCTTGGGACTATTACAAATGATAACATCTCAGGAACCTACACTCAGCTAGGTACTGACTATCCATTACAATTAATGAAAACAGAAAAAACACTCCCAGGAAATACATCATTACCATCATCAAGCGTTGCACTTGCAAAGCTCATTGCACAAGAAGATGGAGATTTTAAATATAAAGTAGAAGATTACTTCCAGACGCCAGAGGCGTATGCGTTTAAACTTTCACCAGATGGAAAGTACTTGTCGTACATGAAGCGTAGAGAAGATGGAAAAAGAGATCTTTTTCTAAAAAATACGACTACTCAAAAAGAAATTAAGCTTGTAGAACAGCAAGAAGATTTAATACGTAGCTACTTCTGGGCGAGCGAAGATCGCATTGTGTACTCTCAAGATAAAGGCGGTAATGAAAATTACCATCTCTTTGGAGTAAATCTAGACGGCAGCGATAATGAAGAGTTAACACCTTTTGATGAGGTACGAGTAGCAGTACTTGCCGTTCTTAAGGAGGACAAGGATCACGTTATCGTGCAGATGAATAAGGACAACCCTGCACAAGAAGAGCCTTATAAATTAAACATCAACACGGGTGCTATTGAGAAGCTGTACACCGTACATGAGGGAGATGCACCGGTAGCAGGATATGATTTTGATAAGCATGGAAAGCTACGTGCAATCTCAAGAATTATCAATGGCGTAGACATGGAGTTGCTTTACAATATTGATGGTGAGTTTGTAAAAATAATGGAAGTCCCTTTTGGAGAAACTTTCGGTATCAGTCGTTTTGATTATGCTTCAGATAATCCAGATGCGGCTTATGTGGTTTCTAATCTTGAGACAGATAAAATCGAGATTCAGCGTTATGATTTGCGAGCAAATAAGGTGCTGGCAACCATGTACAAGGATGAGACGTATGACGTGAGCGGAATTACGCTTTCGCGAAAGCGTAACTATGAGATTGATTATTTTTCGCACAATGGTGAGAAAGCGGTTATCGTACCTGTAAGTGATACCTATAAAAAGGTACAAAAGCGTTTGCAGAAAGATTTTGGCGATAAAGATTTTTATGTGGTAGGACGCACAGATGATGAGAGTAAAATGATGGTTGTGGTAACGAGCGATCGCATTATAGGTGAGTATCACCTCTATGACGTGGAGGAGGATACGGTAACGTTGCTGTATAAAATTCTTCCTCAGCTTGAGGAGCAAGATATGGCTGCAATGACTCCTATCAGTTTTAAGAGTCGTGATGGGATTACTTTACACGGGTATCTTACCATGCCTAATGGTGTGAAAGAAGGTCAAAAAGTGCCTATGATTGTAAATCCGCATGGAGGACCGCAAGGGATACGTGATAGCTGGGGTTTTAACCCAGAAGCACAATTATTTGCTAGCCGTGGATATGCTACGCTAGCCGTAAACTTTAGAATTTCTGGTGGATATGGTAAAGAATTTTACACCTCTGGTTTTGGACAAATAGGTCGTAAAGCGATGGATGATGTAGAAGATGGTGTAGATTATGCAATTTCCCTCGGACAGATTGACAAAGATAAAGTTGCCATTTATGGTGCAAGTCACGGTGGATATGCCGTACTACGCGGAATGACTAAAACACCAGAAAAATATGCTTGTGGTGTAGATTATGTAGGTGTGAGTAACTTACATACCTTTATGGAAACTATCCCGGCGTACTGGGAGAAGTACCGTGATATGTTACATACCATCTGGTACAATCCTAACAAGCCAGAGGAGAAGAAAATCATGGATGAGATTTCTCCAGCCTTACATGTAGATAAGATCGTAAAGCCACTATTTGTGGTGCAAGGAGCAAATGATCCTCGAGTAAATATAGACGAGGCAGACCAAATTGTCGAGCAATTAAGAGCTCGCGGAGTCGAGGTGCCATACATGGTAAAGTATGATGAAGGTCACGGTTTTGGGAAAGAAGAAAACACGTTGGAGTTGTATAAAGCAATGATGGGCTTTTTTGCAGAGCACTTAAAACAAGAAGAAGTTGTTACTCTTAAAAAGTAGATTACAATGTACGCTTTCGCGAAAATTTGAATAAAAAAACCCTGAATGTCATTTGACATTCAGGGTTTTTAATGAGGTATAATTTCCTATTTTAAACCTTCCCACTCGGCATAAAATTGGGCTAGAAAGCCTTCCATATATTGGTGACGTTTCTCTGCCATTTTCTTACCGGTTTTGGTGTTCATTCTATCTTTTAATAGTAATAGCTTTTCATAAAAGTGATTGATGGTAGGAGCGGTACTTTTTTTATACTCCTCTACTGTCATATCCAGCTGAGGTGCTATTGCTGGATCGTAGAGTTTTCTATTTTTAAACCCTCCGTAGTTAAAGGTGCGTGCAATCCCTATGGCTCCTATTGCGTCTAGTCTATCTGCATCTTGTACAACATCTAGCTCTGGAGATGTAAACGCTTGCGCTTTATTTCCGCCTTTAAAGGATATGTTTTTAATGATTTGTACAACATGTTCAATTACGGTACTATCACAGTTTTGGTTTAACAAAAACTCTGTTGCCATTTTAGGAGCAATAGTTTCATCACCATTAAAAAATTTTGAATCTGCAATGTCATGTAATAACGCGCCAAGCGCTACAACGAGAGGATCTACCTTTTCTCCTTGAGCTATCTTTACGGCGCTTTTATACACCCGTTCTATATGAAACCAGTCATGACCACCTTCGGCATTTGCAAGGGTGGTTTTTACAAAGGTGATGGTGTTGTCTATGAGTTCTTGGTGTTCTTGTGTCATCTTCAGAAGAGGTAGAATAGATTATAATCTCAAATGTCGGCAGTTTGTTTCAGACCTACAAGGTTACTTATGGCAAAACCATGTAGTTTGAAATGTTACTTTTTCGCGAAAGCGCACTGAAAACAAAATGCATACGCATAAAAAAACCACCCTAAAAAGAGTGGCTTATTTTTATTGCCGTCTAGCGACTAAAGTTTGCAGATTACTCTACGTGCTCGTTAAAAGCATCCATAAGGTTTTCTGCAATCATTTCTGCAGGTCTTCCCTCAATGTGGTGACGCTCTAACATATGTACTAACTCTCCATCTTTAAAAAGCGCCATAGAAGGGCTTGATGGAGGAAATGGTACCATAAAAGAACGAGCAAGATCTGTTGCCTCGCCGTCTACTCCTGCAAACACAGTAAATAAGTTGTCTGGCGTCTTCCCGTTTACTGTAGCATGTACAGCAGCTGGGCGTGCGTTACGAGCAGCACAACCACAAACAGAGTTTACAACCATAAGGGTCGTTCCTTCTTTTTTCATTGCAGCGTGTACGTCGTCTGTTGTATGTAATTCTGTGAAGCCATTTCTGGTAAGGTCTTCACGCATAGGTTTTACTAAATCTGGTGGATACATAATCAATATATTTTGATAACAAAGGTACAAAAAGTGTTCCTCCTTTGTATGACGGAAAATATGTCAGATTCTTACTATAATTTCCTATCGCTTTTATAACAAGCTGTAAGTATGACACAAAAGCGTAACAAAGGATATGAGCCCTCGTCTAATCTTAAGAACTCGTAGATTTGCAGTTCTAAAAGATTGAGAATTACTTATGATTAAATATATAGGAGCCGTAGTAGGTTGGTTTTTGGGACGTGGATTTTTTGGAGCTTTAATAGGCTACATTATCGGCAATGTGATAGACATGATGATGAGTACAAATAAGGGAGCATCTGAGGGTGGGTCTCGTGGCCAACGCTTTAAGGATGTTTTTGAGCAAGCCACACAGCAGAATGTCTCACCTGGTGATTTTGAACTTAACTTGCTTTCACTAGCATCTATTGTGATTAAGGCAGATGGAAAAATAAGTAAGACAGAACTAGACTATGCTAGAGCATACTTTGTAAGAGCGTATGGAAAGGAGCGTGCAAATGCAACCTTTAGAACTTTTAATGATGTAATTAAAAATCGTGAGATTTCGGCATCAAAGATATGTACATACCTTAATGCTAGAACGCGTTATGAGGTTAGATTACAGATTTTGCACTTCTTATTTGGTATCGCAGGAGCAGATGGGCAAATAAGTCAGCCAGAGGTAAATGTCCTGGGGACTATTGCAGGATATTTTAGAATCAACCATCAGGATTTTGAGAGTATTAAAAACATGTTTGTTAAGAAAGCAGATAGTGCGTATAAAATACTAGAGATAGATAAGTCTGCCACCAATGATGAGGTGAAGAAAGCCTTTAGAACCATGGCCAAAAAATATCATCCAGATAAACTTATGGACATGGATGAAGCCTACCGAAAAGGTGCCGAGGAGAAGTTTAGAAACGTGCAAGAAGCTTACGAGCAGATTCAAAAAGAACGAGGTATTTAACGTCTTTCTTAGTATAACCTTACTATTTCTTTAAGATACATTGTGTATAGCGCTTAGTAACTTTGTAACAAAACAACGTTATGAAGACGCCTTCCGTATTATTTTTTGATGTTAACGAAACTCTTTTAGAGCTTACAGCGTTAAAGAAGAGTGTCACTACTGCTTTAAATGGGAGGGAGGAGCTTGTACCATTATGGTTCAGCACGTTATTACATTACTCACTAGTTGAAAACGTAACAGGAGATTATAAAGATTTTAGCGAGATAGGTGTCGCAGCATTGCAAATGGTAGCCGCAGGTAATGATATTACCATTACAAAAGAGCAAGCCGAAGATGCGGTGATTAAACCTTTTAAAAGTTTGATGCCTTATAAAGAGGTAAAACAAGCATTAGAGGCGCTCAGGGATCAAGGTTTCAAGCTCGTTGCGCTCACAAATTCATCAATTTCTGGACTAGCCCAGAAGTTAGCATATGCTGAAATAAAAGATAACTTTGACACCTTGTTGAGTTGCGAGACTGTAGGAGCTTTTAAACCTAGCTTAGAAGTTTATAGTTGGGCACTTTCAAAATTGAATGTAGAAGCAGAGGATGCTATGATGATTGCTGCTCACGGTTGGGATATTACTGGTGCAAAAAAAGCAGGAATGCAAACTACGTTTATAAGCAGGCCAGGTAAACAAATGTATCCACTAGCTCAAAAGCCAGATTATAATGTCGATACACTCGATGGTCTGGTAGACATCTTCTCAAATAAATAATGTACTACTTTTTAAATAACACTTTAAATGCCGCTTTTATAAAAGGAATTTTAGGCGCACTTAAAATAACTTCAAGCTCATCTTTATAGGATGATTCTTCATCTAGAAATCTAAAGATATGTGCGGCTTTTCCCTTTTTAAACATGCGTGTAAAAATCTCTGCACCACGTTCATTGTGCGCAGCAAGCACTTCAAGTAATACGCCATCATAAAAAGTCCAACGGTTTTTAAGGCTATAATTTTTTAGAGGTTTACCACTTTTTAAAAAGTCAATAAGCGCCGCCGATTTTTTTAAGGTATGCTTAAACGTATATCCTGTACTCGCTTTTGTCCACCCACCTGCGGTACCTATGTGTAATATATGCTTGCTATTATGTTGTGTAAAATCATAAGTGGTCATAGGGATGCTACCATATTCTCGATCTGTGATTTCATAATCTGTCACTCCAAGATTATTTAAATAATCTTTTATAGCTTTTTCGTATTCTTCCTTTGGTAGTAAATCTTTAGAAAACAGTGTGTACTCTATAAGTGCCTCTTGAGTAGACGTAGGAAGTACATACATAAATCTGCAATTACCTTTTTGGGGTATGCTAAAATCCATGTACGTTGCTACTTTTGGATTAAAAACAGCCTTGTCAGTTTTTACAAACCAGCCTACAAAGTGCTGCTGTAATACCACGGCTTCTTGTTGATTTTCTAGCTGCTCTGGCTTGTAAATACTATTTAAAATTGTGGCAGCATGATATTCATGATCAATAGTTTTTGCAATTGCTCCGTTTTCTTTTTCAGTGACATGCGTTAGTTTACCTTGTATAAACGTGATATTGCTATGTTGCGATAATTCCGCTTTCGCGAAAGCGTATAATTGTTCACTCTCCACCTTTTTGTAGGTATATGGAGATATGTCTATGGTCGTACTTTGTTTATTTCCTTTAATTAGCACCGAAGGCCAAGAGTAAGAAACGACACTTTCAAACAGATCCGGAGTGGTCTCCCAAAAACACCAAGTGCGATCATTTTTTTTATGGAGATCTTGATCGATGATAGCAATAGACGCATTTTTAAAAAAGGGATCTCTTGCCATACGAAGCGCCGTTGTTAGTCCAGAAAGACCAGCACCTAGAATAATATAATCGTATTGATTTTGCACATGATAAAGATACGCGGAAGTTGTAAAAGAAGTAGTGTCATTTGTAACTTTACCATGTGACTCAAACTACAATTTTTAATAATACATTTTTACTACATCCTACTGGCGCAATGTACTGGCAGGAGCAAGATATATTACTCATTGCCGATGTGCATTTTGGAAAAGTAGCTCATTTTAGAAAACATGGTAGTGCTGTTCCTCAAGAGGCGATACAAACTAATTTTGAACAGTTAGATAAAGCAATTGCTTGTTACAACCCTAAGGAGGTTTGCTTTCTAGGAGACTTATTTCATTCTGACCTTAATATAGAATGGGCTTATTTTGAAAAATGGATAAGTGACCAGACTGTGAGATTTACGCTGGTGATTGGAAATCATGACATCATCTCTCCATTACGATTTGAAGGACTGGGCATTACAATTTATGACGAAAGAATCATTGATGGTTTTTTACTCACGCACCATCCTGAAGAACGAGATGGGCTATATAATTTTTGTGGTCATATTCACCCAGGAGTTCGGCTGCAGGGTATGGGAAGACAAGCCTTAAAAATGCCTTGTTTTTTTAAGAAAAAAAGTCAGCTCATATTGCCAGCTTTTGGCACTTTTACGGGTAATTATTTATTAGAACCAGAAGAAGGTGATGAGGTATTTGTGTTAACTCCGGAGGAAGTTATCTTAATTGAATTATAGTTTATTAGCTATCTTATAGAAGTACTATTAATTAGGATCTTATTTCTAATTACTATGGCACACATTTTTAATGGTCTGAGCAATAGTCTAACTTTGCAGCCTTAATACAACAGGTGATGGATAGAGATAAATTAGAACTTTCAAAAGAAGAAATGACAGCATACGGATATCGTATAGTAGATGCTGTAGTAGAACATTTTGAAACTCAAAACAGTAAGTTTCCTTTAGCTTCTGGAACACGAGAGGAAATGGATTCCTTGTTTCTAGAAGAAGCACCAGAAAAAGCTTCAGATCCACAAGAAGTGCTGGAGTTTGTGATAGAGAAGGTGATGAAGCAAAGTGCAATCATTACACATCCTAAGTCATTTTCATTTGTTCCCGGACCAAGTAACTATGTGAGTGCAATGTCTGACACGCTAGCTACAGGTTTTAATATATTTTCTGGTGGTTGGTCACAGTCGCCACCAGCAGCAGAGCTCGAGATCGTAACGATAAGTTGGTTGCTTAAAATCTTTGGATTACCAGTAAAAAAAGGTGGAGGGATCTTTACCAGTGGAGGATCTATGGCAAACCTTACTGCCATTGTTACTGCTCGTCGTGTGATGTGTGGAGAAGACTTTGCAAATGCAGTCATTTATCTTTCAGATCAAGCGCACTCTTCAAATATTAAGGCGCTACGTATCGTAGGTTTTACAAAAGATCAAATACGATTAATCCCAACAGATTCAGAATTTAAATTTTCTACTATAAAACTTCGTAGTGCTATTGCTCGTGATAGACTGGAAGGTTACAATCCGTTTTGTGTAATTGCTACTGCAGGAACTACAAATACGGGAACAGTAGATCCTCTTACTGAAATTTCAAAAATCTGTAAAGAAGAGAAACTGTGGTTTCACATAGATGGAGCATACGGAGGAGCAGCAATTCTTGCAAAAAATGGCAAAGAACTTTTAAAAGGAATTTCTAAAGCAGATTCTCTCACTGTAGATCCGCACAAATGGTTCTTCCAACCTTACGAGATGGGTTGTTTATTAATACGCAATCACAAATACTTGAAAAGTACCTTTCTTGAGAAGCCAGAGTATTTAAGAGATATAGAAGGCAATGAATCTGAGATTAACTTTTATGATCACGGTGTCCAGCTTACAAGACGTTTTAGAGCACTTAAATTCTATATGTCTTTAAAAACATTTGGACTAGAAGGATTTAGAAATGCTATCACATATAACATCAAAATAGCCGAAAAGACCGAGAAGCTACTTCGTAAAAGTAAAAAATGGGAGATTGTATCACCAGCTACGCTAGCGATTATTAATTTTAGATATAATCCTTTAGGTACTGATTTTTCAGAGAAGAAATTAGATGAACTTAATCAGAAAATTTCTGGGATGGTGACGGCATCTCGAGAGGCTCAACTTGTAACTACAATTCTCAATAAGCAAGTAGTGCTTCGTATGTGTTTGATTAATCCACGTACTACTTTTGACGATGTAAAAGATACTCTAGCACTTTGCGAAAAATTTGCAGATGAGATCTTAGGATAAGGAAAGCTTCGGTTTTGTGAATATTTTAGCAGTAGCTAGGGGTGTTTGAACATAGTAGCCTATGTAACTTTACTAAAAATCAGTGATTATGAAAAAGACCTACGCGATTGTTAATTTTCTTTCTGTGTTATTAGTCCTAGCAGTAAACGGACTTTCACAAGCCCAGCGCTGGAATAATACTACGATAGGTGAAGCTTCAGATAAGTATGAGAATTTATTTACTCCAGCAGGATATGCATTTTCTATCTGGGGAGTGATTTTCTTAATGCTCATAGGATATTCGCTTTTTCAAATACGTCGTGCCTTTTTTAGCAAGAAAGAATCACCGTTTATTATACAGACCGGCTGGTGGTTTGCTATTGCAAATTTTCTTAACGCAGCTTGGGTGGTTGCATTTACGTATGATTACATAGGATTATCTGTACTTATTATGCTAGGAATTTTGTCGAGCTTGTTACTCGTAATCTGGCGCACTAATATGGAACGTTGGGATGCTCCCGTTGAGGTCATTGGACTTGTGTGGTGGCCTATTTGTATTTATTCTGGGTGGATAGCCGTTGCTACTATTGCAAACTTCTCTGCTTTCTTTTCTAGTATAGACCTAAAGGGTACAGAGCTTAACGAGGTTGTGTGGACTATGGTAATGATTACTGTGGCTGTACTTATAAATGTACTTATGGTATGGTTACGTAATATGAGAGAGTTTGCGCTGGTTGCTGTGTGGGCACTTGTCGCAATATTCATAAGACATAAAGATCAATATGAGAGCATCGCTTACTACGCTTTACTAGGAGCAGTAGTATTAGTAATAATTACAATGCTACACGCTTTTAAGAATAAGGAAACCGCTCCTCATTTAAAATTCAAGGAACGGTTTCTTGATAATTAAACCATACTCTGCATATCACTTGCAAATGTAGGATATGCAAAAATCGTTTCTCTAAACTGTGTACAGGTTAGCCTTTGCTGTATTGCCATCGCAAATAAGTTGATCATCTCACTCGCCTCTGGCGCTAGAATCTCAGCGCCAAGTATCTCATCATTTTCACCCTTAAGCGTTTTGTAGCAATAGTTCTTTGAGTTTAATCTCTTTACACTAAACCAGTCTGGAACGTGCTCACTTAGTACTTTATAAGAAATGCCTTGCTCTTTTGCTTGGTCCTCTGTGAGTCCTACCATTGCTAGCTGTGGTGTGGTATAGACTGCTGTAGGTATTGCTGGAAAATCATATTTGGTATGTGTTCCAGTAGCTAGTTGTATACCTACGTGTCTACCTTCCTTACTAGAAAGTGGGGTAAGTGGTAGAGAACCAGAGTCTGCTACATCGCCACAGGCATATACATTAGGGTTAGTAGTGCTTTGTAAATACTCATTTACCTTAATGCCTCTAGGGGTAGTTGCTACATTTCCTTTGTCAAGCGCAAGCATATCTACAGAGGGTACACGTCCAGAGGTATTAAAAACCATTTCGGCTTTTACGCTCTGCTCTTCGCCATCACGTGTATAAAAAACGCGTGTATTTTTTTGAAGCATTTCGGCGCGGATAACATCTGCATTAAAAATAAAGTTGATTCCTATTTTTTTAGACTCTTCTTCTAAGAGCCCTGTGATACTAGCATCAAACATTTTTAAAACACGCTCACCACGTTCTATAATTGTTACATCTACACCGCAGCGTGCCGCGATATGAGCAAACTCCATAGCGATATAACCTCCACCCACAAAGATAATGCTCTCTGGCAGGGCTGGTAATTCAAGAAAATCGTCTGAGGTTTTAAACAACTCAGCACCTTCAAAGTGCAGTGGTCTAGGGATAAGACCAGAGGCAATAACGACCTTATCTACCGTTACTTTTTTACCCTCAACGCTTAGAAGACCTTCCTCTATAAATTGAGGCGACTGGTGGTACATTGTAATCCCTAGTTTATCTAGCGATTCTTCCGTTTTTATGGGCATTGCAGAGACAAACTTTTCTTTGAATTTTTGAAGCGCTTGCCAGTCTATTTTTGGGATTTCGGTCACGCCTACCGCTGCCATATCGCTCGTTCTAGCAATGATTTCACTGGCGTTAAGGAGTACTTTTTTGGGGTCACAACCTCTATTTGCGCAGGTGCCGCCATACTCACGATTATCTGCAATGGCTACTTTCATTCCTTCTTTAGCACAACGTGTTGCCACCTGTCTACCTGCGCTGCCCGATCCTATTACAAAAACGTCATAATGTTTAAATCCCATACCTTCTTTTTTTTATAAAGGTAGTGCGGTAATCTGCCTTTGGGTGTTATGGAAATTGTAAAATCTTAATCACGCTTTCGCGAAAGCGTACTCACAACTCTTATAAAATCTATAAAAAATATTATTGCTGCTGGTTTGAAAATCCGTCAACTACCGTTTTAGAAGTGCCGTCTATGGCAAACGTATTGTGACGTAAATTTTTAATAAAGATGAAGAAGAAAATTACATAAATCATTTGTGAGCCTACCAGATCCCAGTCTTCCTTAAAAGAAGTTCCCGCCATTAATAATGTGATTAATACAAAACTTAGTGCTGCGGCAAGACGTGTTTTAAATCCTATAATTAATAAGATGCCAAGCACAAGCTCGACAATAGGTAGTCCAAAAGCGATAGGCTCCACCAGAGCGGGTGGTAACATTGTTCCCTCAAAACCTTTTGATAGTCCGCTGGCAAAGCCTTCCATTTTAGGAAGTCGCACTACCCCGTGCAATAAGAAGTTGATTCCTATGGTAATACGCGCGATTACAAATGCTAGCTGATGATCTGTCCAATGTTTCATACTTTAAAAGTAGAAAATAGAAGAGAGGTGTAATGTTATGAAAATGGTAAAAAGTAAATAGCGCTTTCGCGAAAGCAAAAAACCCAATACTAGTCAGTATTGGGTTTTAGCATATGTTCAAGTACACTAGCTCGTTTCGTACTTAGACAGATTGGCAAGAATATTTTCACTTTCTTTTAATTTTTCATCTATGTCTTTATAAATGAATTTGCTTCCAAAATAAGCGACAATGAACCAAGTAAGGATTGCAACACTAATCCATATTCCCTTTGCGAGATTAAGGGTATGATTACCTCCAGAAGTCCACGCATAAAAGCCCACTCCTACAGTAGCCATCCATATACCCACTATTGATAGGTCATAAATAGCGGTCTTTGCAGTGTGAATTCTAAATTTACTTACCTCCTTTTGAAGTGCAATTATACTTAGACTCTCAATATTTAATTTTTTGAGAGGACTGTGTTGTATGTATGAGAAAATCATTGCTGCTGCACCAATACTTACAATTCCTACATAAAAAGCACTCCCCCATAATTTGTACATAAGAAACAGTGAAGCTATCGCATAAATGAGAGCCATATTTTTTCCTGCGAGCGATATGTTTAAAAACTTATTAAAGCTACTCTGAGATTTGTTAAGTTCAAGTTGTTTGATTTTATTTTCATTGAATTGTACACGAGCCTCCAATTGGTTCATATCCTCTTTCCAAATATTTTTTATATCGTCTATATTCATAATATTAGTTTTTAGCAGATGAAAGCTCCTGCTTCCATCGGTTTTTAATACGACTAATCTTAGTCGCTACATTTGTTTTTGTAATACCTAAAATATCTGCAATGACCTCATAGTCTTTATCCTCCAGATATAAAAACATTAAGGCTTTATCAAATTCATTGAGACCAGCTAGCAATTTTCTTAAACGCTCCTGCTCATAACTCCCTTCACTAGTCTCAGGAGCTGGAGTGAATTCAAGTAAACTTGTATCTAGTCGTACAGTGTTACTTTTTTTCTTGAACGTTTTACGATAATGTGAGATAGCAACATTCATTGAGATTCTATACAACCACGTGGTTATTGCATAGCTATCATTATAAGAGCTTAAAGATTTCCAAATCTGGATGAGAATCTCTTGTTCTAAGTCTTTTTTATCATCATCGTTTGTACAGTACATTGTGATCACTTTATATAAAATGCCTCTGTGCCTTTTGACAATGTCAATAAATGTAATTTGCTTATTCAAGCTGTTTCGTATTTTGGGTATACCTTATTATTCGCAGGAAATTTCAATAAATCACAATTAGAGAAAAATAATTTAATTTATTTTATTTACTCTGTTCAAAACGTTTGTTTAATTTAAGAAACCATTTACTTTTTAAGCTTTCGCGAAAGCGTACTCAAGACTATCTTTGTAAAAAATCTTATTTCTTGAGTAAATCAGAACTCTCACAGCACTTTGCACAGTCTCTGCCACTGCAGAAACTAGGGGAAGCTATTGCCCATTCTCAACGTATACAAGCAAAAGGTCTCACGGGATCGTCATTATCTTTTGCTGTAAGTCAGCTTTTTGAAGGCCGAGAGCGCCCCGTATTGTTAATCCTTAATGATAAGGAAGAAGCGGCTTACTATCTCAATGATCTTGAAGCCTTGCGCAAGGAAGAAAACGTACTCTTTTACCCTGGCAGTTACAGGCGTCCTTATCAGATTGAGGAGACAGATAATGCCAATATCTTGTTGCGTGCAGAGGTGCTTAATCGTGTAAACTCACGTAAAAAGCCAGCTCTTATCGTGACGTATCCAGATGCGTTATTTGAAAAAGTAGTGACACGTAAGGAGCTAGATAGACAAACGCTCAAGGTTACTGTAAACGATAAGTTATCGCTAGATTTTATAAATGAGATGCTCTTTGAGTATCGTTTTAAAAGAGTAGATTTTGTAACAGAGCCGGGTGAATTTTCGGTGCGTGGAGGTATTGTAGATGTATTTTCATTTTCGCACGACAGGCCGTACCGTATAGAATTTTTTGGCGATGAGGTAGATAGTATTAGAACCTTTGATGTTGAGAGTCAGCTGTCGTTAGACCAAGTAAAGAAAATATCAATAATGCCTAATGTGGAGAACAAGGCATTAGAAGAAACAAGAGCTAGTTTCTTAAAATACATCTCTGCAAAGACAGTCGTTTTTATTAAAAACAGGTCCTTGCTATATGATCGTACAGATCAAAACTTTTCTAAAGCCGAAGAAGCTTTTGAAAACCTCTCACAAGAGGTAAAACGCAACTCACCAGAAGAGCTTTTTTGTCACGGCAAAAATCTAAAAGAACAACTAGACTCTTTTACCACTATAGATTTAGGAAGTAGCGCAGAGGTAGGTGAGATAGAACATAGCATCACCTTTGATGTGGCGCCACAGCCATCTTTTAATAAGCAGTTTAACCTCCTTATAGAAAACTTAAATGACAACCACGCTCGTGGTTATAAGAATATTATCACCTGTAGTAGTGAGCAGCAAGCAAAGCGTTTTCAAGACATTTTTGATGATGCAGATGCTATTGTATCGTCCTATGAGACCATTGTGCTATCACTTTATCAAGGTTTTGTAGATAATGATACAAAAATGGTGGTGTATACAGATCACCAGATCTTTGAACGCTACCATAAGTTTAATATCAAAAATGGCTATGCAAAAAAGCAAGCCATCACGCTCAAGGAGCTTACTAATCTAAGTGTAGGTGATTATGTCACGCACATAGATCACGGTATAGGAAAATTTGGCGGACTCAAAAAGATAGACGTTGAAGGTAAAATGCAAGAAGCCATCAAGCTCATTTATGGTGAGCGTGACATCTTATACTTGAGTATACACTCATTACATAAAATCACCAAGTATAACGGTAAGGATGGTAAGCCGCCACAAGTATATAAACTAGGAAGCCAAGCTTGGAAAAAGCTTAAAGCCAAAACAAAATCTAAGGTAAAACACATAGCCTTTAACCTTATAAAACTCTATGCAAAACGCCGCTTGCAAAAGGGATATGCCTTTGGGCCAGATACCCATATGCAGCACGAGCTAGAAGCGAGTTTTATATATGAAGACACTCCAGATCAAAGCAGCGTTACAGAAGATGTAAAACGCGATATGGAGAGCGATCGCCCTATGGATAGACTAGTGTGTGGTGATGTAGGTTTTGGTAAAACAGAAGTTGCCATACGTGCTGCGTTTAAGGCGGTAGATAACGGTAAGCAGGTAGCAATACTAGTTCCTACCACAATACTTGCCTATCAACACGCGCGTACGTTTAAAGAACGCCTTAAAGGTTTCCCAGTGACGGTAGAGTATCTTAACCGTTTCCGTACTGCCAAAGAAAAAAGAGAAGTGCTCGCCGGCCTCGAGAGTGGCGCGGTAGATATTGTGATAGGTACGCACCAGCTCACTAGTAAAAATGTCATTTTTAAAGACCTAGGTCTCCTAGTAATTGACGAAGAGCAGAAGTTTGGTGTAGCCGTAAAAGATAAACTCAAGACTATCTCAGAGACCGTAGACACGCTCACACTTACAGCAACACCTATACCTCGTACCTTACAATTCTCACTTATGGCGGCTCGTGATCTTAGCACCATCACCACGCCACCACCTAACCGTTACCCTATAGAAAGTAATGTTGTGCGCTTCTCAGAAGAGGTGATACGAGATGCAGTCTCGTATGAGATACAACGTGGTGGGCAGGTATTTTTTATTCATAATCGTATAGAGAATATAAAGGAAGTCGCTGGCCTCATACAGCGTCTTGTGCCAGATGCAAAAGTAGGCGTAGGTCACGGCCAGATGGAAGGTAAAGCCCTAGAGGCAAAAATGCTCTCGTTTATGAATGGGGAGTTTGATGTACTGGTCTCAACCACCATTATAGAGAGTGGTCTTGATGTACCTAATGCAAATACCATTTTTATAAACAATGCAAATAACTTTGGACTCTCAGACCTACACCAGATGCGTGGTCGTGTGGGACGAAGTAATAAAAAGGCCTTCTGTTATTTTATCACACCGCCATACTCTGTAATGACCGAGGATGCTAGAAAACGTATCCAGGCGCTAGAGCAGTTTTCTGTACTAGGAAGCGGTTTTAATATCGCGATGAAAGATCTTGAGATACGTGGTGCAGGAGATTTATTAGGAGGAGAACAGAGCGGCTTTATTAATGAAATAGGTTTTGATACCTATCAAAAAATCCTCAATGAGGCCATAGATGAACTCAAAGAAGATGAGTTTGCAGAGCTGTATAAAGATGATCCCGCTTTCGCGAAAGAAGAAAGAGAATACGTAAAAGACACTGTACTTGATACCGACTTTAGTCTTCTCTTCCCAGATGATTATGTTAATAGCATTACAGAGCGCCTTAGTCTCTACACTGAGCTGAATAATGTAAAAACCGAAGAACAGCTTGATGCCTTTGAGGCAAAACTTGTAGATCGTTTTGGACCCTTACCAGATGAGGCCGAAGACTTGCTGGACTCTGTGCGCATTAAGTGGGTAGCAACTAAGATAGGCCTAGAGAAAGTAGTAATGAAAAATGGCAAACTCACAGGCTTCTTTATTGCAGACCAGCAGAGCTCTTTTTACCAGAGTCCTACCTTTGGACGTGTGCTTAAGTTTGTACAAGAAAATGCATACCGCGTGAGCATCAAAGAAAAGAAACTGTCGAAAGGACTTAGACTTCTCTTAAAATCTGACGATGCAAAAACTGTAAATGACGTTGTCGCATTATTAAGACCATTGATGCCAGCGAGTACTCAAAAAGTAAGCGCAAAGATCTCAGGAGGGGATGAGTAAATCTTGGAAAAATTCGCTTGCGGTAATCGCTGCAATTATTACCATTATAGGTTTAGTAACTGGGAAGTTTCTGTTCTTTGTGATTTGGTTACCCCTGGGATGGTTATTTAACTCAAAAAAGACAGATCGTGTGGACTAAGTATTCTTTTTTCTTATTGTGTACCTGTGTCTTGCTACTGACATCAGTGAGTCGTGCGCAAGTACAAGATGCCGTAAAAACCGAAAGAGAATACCGAATTAAACCCGAGCTTGTACCGCAAAAAGCAAAAGACTTTATTGCCACCTTTAATATAAATCGTTCTGTAAAATGGCTACAAGAAGTAGGTGATAATGGTGCTAGTATTGAAGCAAAATTTAAATATAAAGGACAACGTCATAGTGTAGAGTTTACAACAGATGGTGTGCTAGAAGATGTAGAAATAGTTATTGGCTTAGGAGATTTACCAGAAGGCACTAAACATGAGATAACCAGCTATTTTGAGCAAGAATTTGATTATTTTAAGGTAGAAAAAATACAAGCGCAGTATAACAATACGGTAAACGAAATAATAAATAGAACTGCAAAAAAGCTCGTAGCCTCATCGCTCATTCCGTATTATGAGGTCGTTGTAAAAACACGTAATTCTGGTAAAAAATCAAAGCGTTATGAAGTTCTTTTTAACGAGAAAGGAGCCTTCATAAGTAGGTCTCAAGTAAGCATACGACGTGATAATATTTTACGCTTTTGAGTATGTTTAAATTCTCATCCTTTATACTCATATTTTTTACGAGCACGTTGCTTTACGGGCAATCGCTTTATGAAGTGGGTATACTTCCAGAAGTAAATATTGGCACAAAAATCAATGCGCTATGGAATATCAATGTAGAATTTGCGCCACGTTTTGAAGTAAGTGAAGGCGATTTTAAGGGTGCTAATGATACAGATGTATTTTACTCATTACTAGATGTCACCACGGTTGCCACGCGCACTGTGGGAGTAGATGCAAAAGTGGGGATAGGATATTTAGCTCGCTTCCGTGACAAGGACCTTATACACCGTGCGATACAACAGTACTCATTTACTGTACCTTATTTTGGTTTCCGTTTGGGGCATCGCTTCCGTACAGATCAAACATTTAATGCTAGGCAAAAAGTTGAGTTTAGAGCGCGATACAGATTGTCTTCAGATATATCGCTCAATGGTGAGTTTATAGACCCAGGAGAAGTGTATTTAAAACTAGGGAACGAGTATGTATATTCCATTCAAGGAGATGCCACAGACCTAGAGGTCAGGTTTGTGCCTACTTTGGGGTATTATGTAAACGATGCAAATAAACTAGAGGTTGGCGTAGACTACCGTATGGATTCATTTCTTAAAGCTACTGCAAATCATAGATTCTGGATAAATCTGGGGTATTACTTGAGTTTGTAGGGTTGCGCTTTCGCGAAAGCATAAGTAACACATAATATTTACTTTCATTAATAAGATCATAGTCTATTATATCCAGAGGTGTTACCAGGATTTGTAAAGTCAATAGTCATACGGTATATCTCCATGTTAATTGATAAAAAAGATCAACAGAATTACAAGGGAATTAGTGGATATTGCGAGGAATGAGCTTAGAACTGTCAAAACCTATAATCAAGACCTAGCATTACATATCTCCCTATAAGTTGGGTTTGAGATGTGAAAGTGGATACTCCGGTTAGTGATGAAATATTAAATGAATCATTATCGAATAGGTTATGAATTCTCCCGTGAGCTCTTAACGTTTTTGGAATGATATCATAATCTGCCTCTATACTACTAAAGTAAAAGTTAGAATCTCTAGGTAGGTTTCCAAAGAAGTACTTTTCATTCTTGAAGTACATGTTAAACTTGTCATTAATATTCAAATCAATGTCTAAAAACATTTTGTTATTAGTCACCCTATTGTTGAATGTGCCTATGTCAAACGCAGTCTTAATCCAATTTACGCCAAGGTTGTAATTAAAAATACTATTATAATCAGAACGTAAAGAGAATCCATAGCCCAACTGATGGGAAATGACATTTCTCTCTTGATTATTGATAATGTCGTTATAATTATTTGTCAAAAACTGCCCGTTAAGCTTGAGGTTAGTTTTCATAAACTTTAAGAAGTAATCAGTGTGAACCTCTGCTTTGAATTGTTCAGATTTCTGTCCAGATACCGCAGTTACGGTATTAAATTGAGGGGAGAGTAAAGCGTCTACCGAGTAGAAGTTTTTAGTACTACTATAATCTGCAATGGCAGATGCAGTAAATCTGTCGGTCCAATTCCCGTATGTATATTTCAAACTTGATTGAAAAGTGTTTATAATGTCATTTTTTGCATTTCCTTGAATGAAAGCACGATAATTTCTCAGGATATATCCCGTATATAAATTCCCTAAGCTAGCTGTGTTTTGATTAATTGCGAGTACTGTTTCAAATTTGTGATTTTTGATAGGAGTAAGATCTATTTTCAAAAAGGGATTTACCTGAAAGAAATGCTCACTGTTTGAAGTTACATTGTCATTTTGAGTTGTTTTTTTGAGAGAAGCATCTATAGAAAATTGGATGTCCACCTTATCTAAATCATAGTTGGCTCGTAGTCCGCCATAGGTTTGCTGGTTTTCTAGCTTAAAATTATTATTAAAAATAGCATCTGATGCTTGCTCTTCATCTGTAGTATTAACACTATTTATATCACTTGTTAAGTGTTGATTTTGGCTGTCTATTCCTAAGATAAATTCGTAGTTGGACTTCTTAGTATTAGTCACAAAAGCAGCTTGTACTCCAGCAAACTCGGAAACTTCTTTGCTTCTTGCACCAATCCCTAAGACCGTTTCATTATCTGTGACAAAATCTCCATATATATTAGGGCTTATATTATATCCTTGAGGCTTACTGTCTTTTTTATATTTGCTGGTGAGTACAATAGCTTTATTACTATCTATACTTCGGGTGTAATTTCCTTGTAACTGAAACACCGAGGCATTGTTTTTAAGGTGTTCACGTATGTCTATTTCATTTTGAATTAGATTATTATTGATTCGCTGGTCACCTGTATAGTATAGTGCATCAAAATGTATTTCATCATTATTACGCTTAAAGTCTAGCGCTATCTTACCAGCTGCTAGATTATCTTTTTGTTGGATGTCATAGCTTTCGTCTAGTGTAAATGGGTTTTCCACCAAAAATGTGGTGAACTCTTCTTGATTATAGCGTTTTTTATCATAGGTAAGAACTCCGTTTACCGTAAGTTTAAGGTCTTTTGAGAATGTGTAAATATCTGCTAGAGATAAAAATTGAGCATTGTTTCTATTTGAAATACGATCGTCAAAGGTGGGTCTTACTCGATCCACATCAATAAAAAATGTAGCATTAGCATTTGTACCAAAATTATACAGACGGTTGTTGGAAGAAGGCGATAAGATTCCGTCAATATTGTCTGCTATTTCATCTCCTATATTATTAAAATCTTGAAAAAGATAGGCCTTGTTTTTGTTAAGTAATGAGATTGTATTTGACTTGATTTTATAGCGACCGTTAAAGGTTGCTCCAGCATCTACGTTACCAAACAAGCTGCTTTTTCTATCGTCTTTAAGTGTGAGGTTAATAGCTACTTCGTCGTTTTTTTGAACCTGTTTCAAAATTTTGCTATCGTTGTAGTTTTGTAGGATTTCTATTTTATCAACTACCTCTGAGTTTAAGTTTTTAGATAAAATTTTATAACCTTGACCAAAGAGGTCATCATTATCAATCTTTATCTTTGATATCGCCTTTCCTTGAAAAGTGATATTACCACTATCTCCTACCTGTATCCCAGGTATATTCTTTAATAAATCTTCAAGAACTATTTGGCTTTTCCTTTTAAAGGCATCTGCTTTGAAAATGAGGGTGTCATTACGTACTTCTATATTTTTTTCTACATTAAGTACAACTTCATCTAGACTTGTAGTTTCTGAAATTAAAGAAATTTCAATAGAAAGTGTCTCTGTAGCGGTGATATTTAACTCTTTTTCATAAGCGCTATAGCCCAAACTAGTTGCTTTTAAAATATACTTGCCAGAGCTAGGGATTTTAAGAGTAAAGTCACCCTTAAGGTCACTACTAGTATAACTAATGATTTTTTCATTTTGAAATAGAAGTAAATTAACCTGACTTATTTCTAGTCCAGATGTGTCAATAACCTTACCTCTCAAAGATGTTTGTCCTCGTAAAGAAGTAATAGATGTACAAAGGATGAATAATAGAAGTAATAAAGTGTTTATTCTTCCCATTCATAAGCTATTTCTTTACCACCTCTTTTTCTTGCTCTTCTTGAACCAGAGCGTCTGTACTCTCTAGGTAATCGAGACGCAATCACTGGAGAGCCATTTGCTCTCCACTCATCGTCTAGTGAAACAAATTCTTTTAAAGAGATGACCTCATGAGAGGTTATAAATGCATCTTGCTCTTGCATAAAGGATGCGAGTTCTGTTACCTTTTTCTTAGTAATAGTAGTTAATTGCCATTTGAGAATTCCATCATCTGCCTCAGTATAAACGACTAGGCCTGGAAGCCCTTGTAATTTCCATGGTCCATAGTTAACAGGTACTGAGAGGTCCACATAAGCTTTGTAATCTCTTCCTCTAAAAGTGGTTGTAAATTCTGTGCAATTTCTATCTGCTATGTTTTTAGAAAGGCCTGTAGGTATCCAATTGTTTGGTTTTATAACTTCTTCAGTTACATACACATCATTGCCTATAGAGTTTACATTAAGAAGTACTTTATCATCTAGATTTGTGATTGTGTTTTCATTAGAGTGACCAAACTTTATATTTATTTCTGGAACTCCATCTGCGGTATCTAGATTAAGTTTTGGTAGGTTTTCTAGAAAGATAGGAGCGCTAGTTTGATAACGTACTTGGTTATTATGTTTAAAAAGATATCCTTTCTTTATTAATGACTTACCTAAGTTATACTGGGCTTCATATTCAAAAATATGTAGTTCGTTTTGGGCTAATAAAGTACTAGAGAAAATAACAGATAATAGAACAATTACTTTTTTTAAAAACATCTGACTTTATTTAGTGGATTATTGAGCTCATCTCTGCAAAACATAGCTTTAAAAGCGTGATTTTGTATGTTAGTCAGCAAAATAGCACATAAAACAGAAGTAGAAAAAAGGAAATCCTCAATCAATAGCGAATTAACATGCTTTTAGTATTGTAAAATTCTGTCTTTGAGGTATAAAACAATGTAGAGATTAGGAGAAACCCTAAAGACTAGCCAACTTTTTTGAACTTTGAGGATTCAGATACCTTTTTAAAACTCCTCCTTTTACATTATTCACATCAAACTCTACGATAAAAGCATCGGGATCGCAGGAGTCTATGAGCTTGTGTATTTTGCGCAGGTGTATACGATTTATCACGGTTTGTATCACGCGGCGTTCATTATTATGACCCGTACTTCCATAACCAGCAGCAGCTTTATAGACGGTGATACCAGTGCCTAGTTCCTTAAGAATCTTTTGTTCTATTTCTTCAGAGGATGGAGAGATAATGGTAATACCTATAAAATCTTCAAATCCTTCTATAAAAAAATCGATAAACTTCGCGGTCACGATATAGGTAAGTATGGAATATAGTGCGACCTCTACACTAAGTACTAATGCGGTGATAATAAATAGAATAATATTGAATGCCAGAATGGTCTTACCTATGCTTATTCCAAAAAGATCAAAGACATAAATTCCTAGAATTTCGGATCCGTCAAGTACTGCACCGTTGCGTATACTGATGCCAATACCAGCTCCTAAAAACATACCGCCAAAAATCGCAATGAGCAACTTATCTTCAGTGATAATAGGAAATGACTCAACACCTATAAGGACTGCTAGTATTAAGATGGACATTGTACTTTTTAAAAGAATATTTCGCGAAAGCTTATAAAAGCCCAACACCAGAAACGGAATACTCACAATAAAGAGCAGTAAGGAGATATCTAGATCTAACTTTTTACTTAGTAAAATAGCGATACCCGTCGCTCCACCATCCAGAAACCCATTAGGTAGCAAGAAGGCCTTGAGGCCTATACTCGCGAGGGCAATACCTATAGCAATTTGTACATACTCAGAAAGTGATTTTAATATCTTTGCCATACCTTTTGGTTTTATGTTAAGATAGTTATTTCTCTTTCTCTTCTAAGCTCATTACAAAACTTATGAGGTCTGTATCTGCATCTTTACCATAGGCACTCGTAAGGCAACCTTTTATAGAATCATTAGTCTCTATCAAAAATAAAATCGAACTATCCCCTGGGTCATTCATTCCCTCGTGCCTGCAATATTCTATAAGTGTGAGGTCTTCTATTTGATACCAGCGATTATTAGTTCTACACAATAAACGCCCCCCTCTATACATAAAATCTGAGGTAAAACCTGCGACTCTCGCTGCTGCTATATCTTCTGTTAGGGTATTGCTTTGTGAGAGAATCATAAAGTAAGGTTTTGAGTACGCTTTCGCGAAAGCGTGATTAAAATTTATATTAGCTCCAGTTTATAATGCAGAGGTAAAGCGGCATTCCCAGTGTGATATTAAAGGGAAAGGTAATGGCAAGTGCCATAGGTAAGTATAGGCCTTCGTTTGCTTTAGGCGCAGCGAGTTTCATAGCGGCAGGGACTGCAATATAAGAGGCACTTGCTGCAAGTATGGCAAAGAGCAACCTGTTACCTACAGATTCTGTTATAAACCCACTTAGTAAACTCACGATAATACCATTTACAATAGGGACGGCGATTGCAAATACATAAGGAAAAGCGCCATACTCTTTGAGACTTCCTATTTTTTTACCACTTGAGATTCCCATATCTAGTAAAAAGACAGCTAGAAAACCTTTAAAAATATCTGTGGTAAAAGGAGCAATGCCTTGTGCTTGTGCATCGCTTGCCATAAAACCTATGACGAGACTTCCTATAATTAATAGCACACTCCCATTAGTCACAGAGTGCTTGATAATACTGCCCATAGAGACAGTCTTGTCTCTGTTTGCCGTAAATAGCATCATAAGAAGCACTCCTATTATAATAGACGGCGCTTCCATAATAGCCATAACCGCAACCATATACCCGCTATATGCAATTTGCTCCATATCAAGATAAGCGACTGTGGTAACAAAGGTTACAGCACTTACAGAGCCGTATGCCGCGGCGATAGCCGCGGCATTTTGAACTCCGACGCGCTTTTTGAGCGTAAAAAACGCATACAGGGGAACTGAAAGAGCAAGGACTACTCCAAAAATTAATGACCAGACAATCTCCATATTAAACGCTGAGTGAGCGAGCTCTTGTCCTCCTTTAAATCCTATAGAAAGTAGGAGATAAAGAGAAATAAACTTTGAAGAACTAGGCGGTATGGCTAAGTCACTTTTGAGTTGTACCGCTAGTAATCCTAAAAAGAAAAACAAGAGGGCAGGGTTGGTCAAGTTATCAACCAGTAGATGTAAGTCCATAAAAGAGGGTTAGGTGTCTTAGTGTGGTAATTACTTTTTGATGCGTATCTCTACAGTGCTTTTTATTTCTAGTTTCCCTCCATCTGCACGCACGTCACTTAAAAAGCTTTTTAATTTTCCTTTCTCATCTAGTAGCTCTATAATACGTCCACTATCATACTCACAGGCATCATCTATGTTACCTTCGGTGCGGCTTAAGCGTTGTAATTTGTGGAAGTTGATCTTCTTATCAAGCATTGCGTGTAAGATATCTCCAGCTTCGGTTGCTGTAAATACTCCGTCAATTAGGTTGATTTTTTGATCTGTCATTGTTGCAGTTTCTGTTTGTAATGTTTTCATAGTAAATGATTTTTTTAAATGAATAAGATATTAAGATGCTCTACTAGCAATGTTTATAAACACTAGAAGGGTTATTAAAAAACTAGCAGATAGAATTTCTGTAAGAAACAGGTAGTCTGAAAAAATGGAGAGTGTAATGGCTACCATAGGGATAGCAAGTAGCATCAAATTTTTTAAGACAAAAAATAGAGCCGTCCAGTTTATGGTTATACTGGTCTTGATCTCTTGAGGTGTGTACCTGTCATTTCGAAACGAGTCAATTTTTAGTTTTTGTAACATAGGTTCTCATTGTTTTGATGGTGCAAAGATGTGGGCTAGAGTTCATATATTTTTATTTATATTTATAATGAATTACATAAATAATTTTAATGCATTATACACTGCACCAGCTTCAAGTCTTCTTGAAGGTCACAGATTTTAAGAGCATCACAAAAGCTGCAGAGGAGCTACATCTCACGCAGCCAGCGGTCTCGATACAGATTAAAAACTTTCAAAATCAGTTTCCTATTCCGCTTACGGAGGTTGTGGGAAGGCAATTATTTGTAACAGATTTTGGTGAAGAAATTGCAGCTGCAGCACGTAAAATAATTGCCGAAGTAGATGCAATTAATTACAAAACGATGGCTTATCAAGGTCAGCTCTCGGGTAAATTAAAGATATCCATCGTCTCCACGGGTAAATATTTGATGCCCTATTACATCACAGATTTTATGAATATGCATCCTGGTGTCGATCTAGAGATGGATGTGACAAATAAAACGAGAGTGGTACGTCATCTTGAAAAAAACGAAACAGATTTTGCACTAGTATCTGTAGTTCCAGATCATATCGCGATAGATAAAGTGAGACTCATCCCTAACAAACTATTTTTAGTAGGAGGGAGGCAGCACACGTACTCAGGTAAAACCATTTCAAAAAAGGATTTTGATAAACTACCCGTGGTGTATAGAGAAAAAGGATCTGCAACACGGGCAGCTATGGAAAATTATATTGCAGACAGACAACTTCCTACTCGTAAAAAAATAGAGCTTACCTCAAACGAGGCGGTAAAGCAAGCTGTGATTTCTGGAATAGGGATTTCTATACTCCCGCTAGTGGGGCTTAAAAATGCACTTACGAGTGGTGATGCTCAAATCATCCCGAGCAAAGGATTGCCTATTACCACACACTGGAATCTCATCTGGCAAAAAAGCAAGCAGCTTTCTCCCACCGCACAAGCATTTGTGAGTTACCTCGAGGAGCATAAAACAGCGCTCAATGAGAAGCACTTTGGGTGGTTAGATACGTATTAAAGGGTACGCTTTCGCGAAAGCGTAAAACGTGCAAAACGTTGTATTTGCTGAAGTGACGTGCAAATGTCGGGTTAAATACTGCTCAAAAAATGACACAAATCATAAATGAGCCATACTATTGCAGTGTAGAACTTCTTGTACATTTGATGCGCATCATTACAAGGCAAAACATTTATGATGAAACAACCAGAATTAGGACAAAAGATTTTAGAACTGCGCCGGCAAAAGGGATTAACGCAGGAAGAACTTGTAGCGCAATGTAATATCTCTGTGCGCACAATACAGCGCATAGAAGCTGGAGAAACAATGCCACGCGTTTACACGATTAAAACCATACTCTCTGCGTTAGATAGAGATCTAGATGACCTGCAAGAAGACACCGTCTTTGAGGCCAAAGTAAAAAAGGCAATGCTTTTTGAAATAGATGAAAGTAAGGATGTATCATATCTATTTAAACAACTGCACATAGGCTGGGTTGCTGGTATTTTGAGTATGATTGTGTTCATATTTCAGATTTTTGACACATATTACTACGAGACTGAAAATGTATATTTTGCTGGAGATATAGGTTTTAGACTGCTAGCTCTTTTTGCAATCGTATTTTTTATATTTCATATGAGGGCTTTCATTTTAATAGGAAACCTCTTTAAGGCGAGTATACTAAAAGCGGCTGCACTAGTTTTTATCACGGTAGAGATTATAACAAACTTAATTACCATTATAGATGTGCACGGCACGTATATCTCAGATATTGCTTTTGGTATTATAACCTCAGTGTTGTACGGTATAGCATTTCTCGTTTTTGGCTATGCGCTTTATAAGCTCAAAGGGTTAGGGGCTTTGTCTCAAGGCACAGGTATCGGGTATATTGTACTAGGTGTTTTCTTTTGCACCATAATTTTGGTCATTGTAGCACTGCCATTAAGTATCGTGGCACAGGTATTTAATATCCTTATTATTTTAAAAGCGATTGATATGATCAAAAAGCAAATAGGTTAATAAGAACTATCATTTTAAAAAAAGTAAAACGCATCCTCAAAATGCTCAAGGCGTTCTTGCTTTGAGTTTTTGAGTACTGCGATAATGTCAAAACGTACTTCGACATCTAGGTCATTTTCTAGTACATATTCATTTGACACTTTTACGATAGACTTTTGCTTACCAGTACTCACAAAACTCTGCGGATCGCCAAAGAAATCTGAGTTACGCGCTTTTACTTCTACCACTACCAGGACGCCTTCTTCCTTCTGGCAGATAATGTCGACTTCATTTTTTCCAAAAAACCAATTACGTTCAAGAATCGTGTACCCCTGCTTTATTAAATGCAGGGTTGCTAGTTCTTCGCCGTATTCGCCTAGTTCTTTTGGGGTCATAATTTAGTTGTGTGATTAGTACCCATAATAAGCTCGTCTTAGCGCATCAACTCGTTTTTTTAACTTCCAAGGAGCAAGACCTACTGCAACACGCCTTTTGTCAACATTTTTAAAATCAAGAATATTGGTGCTATCCACATTGTCATAAATCCCATAATCATAAAAACCACGAGAGCGCTGTCTACTGTCGATCATTTTACCTAATATGTCTGCTGGAGCTTCACCATCCTCAATCATTTTTAGAAGCACTGGTTTAAAGTATATCGTGTCGTCAAAATGAAAAAACAATGTTTTTATATCTACACGCTCACCTTGATTGAAATTATCCTTACCCACAAGTTGAGTTGAAGGATATCCATATTGATTAAAAATCTCTTTGATTCTCTTTTGGTGAACGCTATCTACGCGTTCCATCTCTATAAAATCTATAGGAGACTGTCTTACTTTTTGATCAAGACGGTTCATCGCAATAATCTCTGCTCTCAAATCTTGGTCAATATTTGCGTTCAACTCATCTTCATAAGAAGAAGCGTTACGCGCTAGATAATCCCACTCTTCATATTCCTTGAGGATATTATATATTTCATTGTTTTTAAAAGTATCAAAACTCATTCCTTCTTTAAGCATACGCTCCATATAAGGAAAGGCTTTTTGAGGTTCACCTACTTTAATGGAGAGTTTGGCCATCATTTCAGGCTCTCTAATGAGCGTCTGGTTCAATAGACCACAACGAGCTTCTACCTCTTTAAAAATATCATATGCTTTCTGGTAGTCTTCTTCATAAAATGCCAGCTCTGCTTGATAAACATCTTGATAGTAGGATTCTATAAAATTGCAAGAAGGTTTATCCATACAAGAAAACAAAAACATCATTATAAGTATAGAGAGAATTCTATTCATATTGTATACTTGTTTTAGTTGCTGTTACTTCAAGCGTAATCTCACTCCCCAACTTCAATGCGTTATTATTATCTACGTGACCTGCTGGGAAGTCAAACGCTACTGGGAAGTCACATTCTTTTACAGCATCTAGCACAATCTCTTGAGCCGTTTTCCCAAAAGGGATTCTGTTGTCGTGCATCTTCGTCATACCACCCACAACCATACCCGCACAGTGATCCAGCATCCCGTTGCGTTTTAGGTTTACTACCATTCTATCTATGTGATAGAGGTACTCATCCAGGTCTTCTATAAATAAGATTTTACCCGCTGTATCTAGATCAGAGCTACTACCACAAAGGCTGTAGAGAATGGATAAATTTCCACCTACAAGTGTGCCTTTTGCAGTGCCTAGTCTATTAAGTTTATTTGTGGTGTTGTAACTAAAGTTAGGTTGCTCGCCAAAAAGCGATTGTTTTAATGACGCTTTCGCGAAAGCGGTATTGTCATCAAGAGACACAGGCATTGTCGCATGTATCGTTTTAAACCCGATTTTATGGATGTGGCTGTGTAAAACTGTCACGTCAGAGTAGCCAACTACCCACTTTGGATATTTGACAAACTTGTAAAAATCTAGATTATCTACTATGCGTACCGTCCCGTAGCCACCACGCGCGCACCATATGGCTTTAATCTCCGTATTATCTAGCATTTGCTGAAAGTCTTGTGCTCTCTGAAAATCTGTGCCGGCATACTGATTATCTTCTAACCCAATGGTGTTGCCCAATACGGGAACTAAGCCCCAGCTTTTAAGTAAGGCAATGCCGTCTTTGAGTTCTTCTTTAGAAATTTTACGAGCCGTAGCAACGATTGCGACTTTGTCGCCTTGTACAAGATAAGGAGGTGTAATCATTAGTGTATTTTTCACACCTCAATATACTAACTTAACGGCAGTTTGGATTTTAAACCAACTGGTAATTTGGTGAAAAGGTTAATTACTTATTATTTTAAAACAAGGTGATTTGAGAGATGCTTATAACTCCTAAACCATGCTCCATAGCCCCGATAGCAATGAAAATCCCGCAACCTAGCGATAGCAAGGTGAGGAATTGTAATGAATAGCGGGAAGAGGCAGCTGCTTACTACAACTACTGCAGCGCTCCTAGCTTAATAATACCGAGTTAAAGCTAGATTAGTTTATAGATAATCCTTGCTTGTTTTTCTTTATTTTTGTCGATTCTTAAAGAACACAATATGTCTCAGAATCCACAACGATATACAATTACAGCGGCATTGCCGTATACTAACGGACCTATACACATAGGCCACCTTGCAGGAGTGTATGTTCCGGCAGATATTTATGCGCGCTACCAGCGTATGCAAGGAGCAGATGTTGCTTTTATCTGTGGAAGTGATGAGCATGGAGTGCCTATTACAATTAAAGCAAAAAAGGAAGGGATTACACCGCAAGATGTAGTAGATAAATACAATGCCATTATCAAAAAATCTTTTGAAGATTTTGGGATCACCTTTGATAATTACTCACGTACCTCTGCAAAAATTCACCACGATACAGCGTCTGAGTTTTTTAAGAATATGTACGATCAAGGTAAGTTTATAGAAGAGACTAACGAGCAACTGTATGACGCAGAGGCAAACCAGTTTCTTGCAGACCGTTTTGTGACGGGAACTTGCCCTAAATGTGGCTTTGAAGAGGCTTATGGAGATCAGTGTGAGAGCTGTGGTACTTCGCACAATGCAACAGACTTAATTAACCCAAAGAGTGCGATTACGGGAGCTGTACCTACACTTAAGGAAACAAAACACTGGTTTTTACCACTTGATCAATACAATGATTTCTTTAAGGAGTGGATCATAAAAGGACATAAAAAAGACTGGAAAACTAATGTGTACGGGCAGTGCAAATCTTGGATAGATGATGGACTACGCCCTCGTGCCGTAACTCGTGATCTAGACTGGGGAATCCCAGTTCCAGTAGAGGGAGCAGATGGAAAGGTGTTGTACGTTTGGTTTGATGCGCCTATAGGTTATATCTCTTCTACAAAGGAATGGGCAGCGCGTGAAGGCAAAGACTGGGAGCCGTACTGGAAAGATGAAAACACAAAACTACTTCACTTTATAGGGAAGGATAATATCGTTTTTCACTGTTTGATTTTCCCTGCGATGCTCAAAGGTCACGGCGAGTATATTTTACCAGATAACGTACCTGCAAATGAGTTTTTAAATCTTGAAGGGCGCAAGCTTTCTACTTCAAAAAACTGGGCAGTATGGTTACACGAGTATCTTGAAGAATTTCCAGATCAGCAGGACGTGTTGCGTTATGTACTTACAGCAAACGCACCAGAATCTAAGGACAACGACTTTACTTGGAAGGATTTCCAAACTAGAAATAATAGCGAACTTGTAGCAATTTTTGGAAACTTTATTAACAGAGTTACCGTGCTTACGCACAAATATTATGATGGCGCGATACCAGAGCCGGGTGCGTTTAATGCGTTAGATACAGAAGTGCTAGATGCTATAAAAGCATACCCTGCAGTGATAGGTAGCAGTATAGAAAAATACCGCTTTCGCGAAAGCCAAACAGAATTTATGAACCTCGCTCGTCTAGGAAACAAATACCTAGCAGACGAAGAGCCGTGGAAGACAATCAAAACAGATGAAGAACGTACTAAAACTGTAATGTACGTAGCCTTACAAATTGCAGCTGCACTGTCTGTTTTGAGTGAGCCATTATTACCGCATACAAGCGGAAAACTGAAAGATATTCTTAATGTGAGTTCAAGTGCAGATGAAAACGCATTACAATGGAGTGATATATCATCTAATGAGGTCTTACTTCCAGCTGGTCACACCATTAATAAATCTCAATTACTCTTCTCAAAAATAGAAGATAGTCAGATACAAGTACAGCTAGATAAGCTAGAAGCAAGCAAAGCAGCAAACGAAGCAGAAGCCGCTGCCGAAAATGCAGTTGTAGAGCCACAAAAGGACACGATTACCTTTGACGATTTTACAAAACTCGATATGCGAGTAGGTACCATTATCGAAGCAGAGAAGATGAAGAAAACGAAGAAACTCCTCATCTTAAAAGTAGATACAGGTATTGATGTACGTACCATAGTTTCTGGTATCGCAGAGAGCTTTACTCCAGAAGAAGTAATTGGGAAGCAAGTAACCGTACTTGTAAACCTGGCTCCAAGAGCATTAAGAGGTGTAGAGAGTGAAGGAATGATTTTAATGACGGAGGATGCCTCTGGTAAGTTGGTGTTTGTAAATCCTGATGCTGAAGGGGTGAGTAATGGGAATATGATAAGTTAAGCGTGTGGAGGTTTTACAATACGTAATCAAAAGCTCAGGCTTATCAGAAAAAGGTGTAAAAAATACACTAGATCTCCTCAACGAAGACTGTACACTCCCATTTATAGCTCGCTACCGTAAAGAAGCGACGGGTGGGCTAGATGAGGTGGAGATTGGGAAGATTATCGAGCTTAAAGAGCAGTTTGAGACTTTAGAAAAACGTAAAAAATCAATTCTTAAATCACTAGAAGAGCAAGATGTTCTTACCAGAGAACTCAAAGATAAGATTGAAAAAACGCAAGATCTTACTACGCTAGAAGACTTGTATTTACCGTACAAGAAAAAACGTAAAACGAAGGCTGAGACAGCACGTGTAAATGGACTAGAACCACTTGCCAAAATAATTATGTCTCAAAATGCGCAAGACCCAGAAGGGCTAGCGCATCGATATACTAATAAGGAGGTTCTGGATGCGCAAAGTGCGTTAGAAGGAGCACGTCACATTATAGCCGAGTGGATTAATGAGCGCATAGATATACGCGATAATATACGTGAGCAATTAAAACGTTTTGCCACCATAGAGACGAAGGTGGTTAAGAAAATGGCAAACGATGAGAAAGCTCAGAAATTCCGTGATTATTTTGACTGGTCTGAGTCATTAAGTCGCTGCCCTTCGCATAGACTACTCGCCATTTTAAGAGCCGAAAATGAAGGTTACATCCGTGTGAAAGTTGTCATCGATGATGAGCGAGCGCTTGACAAAATAGAACGCAAACTCATACGCTCTCGTGGAGATAGCGCTACGCAAATTGAGCTGGCCATAAAAGACGCCTACAAGCGACTATTATTCCCTGCATTGAGCAATGAGCGCCTCTCAGAAGCAAAGAAAACAGCAGATGAAACTGCCATCCAAGTATTTGCAAAAAATTTAAAACAATTACTCCTTGGTTCGCCGCTAGGTGAGAAGCGTATTCTTGCGCTAGACCCAGGTTTTAGAACAGGTTGTAAGCTGGTGTGCCTCGATGCACAGGGACAGTTGTTACATAATGAAACCATCTATCCACACGCACCAAAAAACGATGACAAAGGCGCGATAAAGAAGATCTCAAGTCTCACAGATGCTTATAAAATTGAAGCGATCGCCATCGGGAATGGAACGGCTTCCCGCGAGACCGAAAGACTCGTAAAGCGCATCCATTTTAAGAATGCAATGGAGGTTTTTGTAGTGAGCGAGGCGGGTGCATCCATCTACAGTGCGAGCAAGATTGCCCGTGATGAGTTTCCTAATTATGATGTGACAGTTCGTGGCGCGGTTTCTATAGGTCGTAGGTTGCAAGACCCGCTGGCAGAGCTGGTGAAGATAGATGCAAAGTCAATTGGCGTAGGGCAATATCAGCACGATGTAGATCAGACCGCACTTCAAAAATCGCTAGATCAAACGGTAGAAAACTGTGTAAATGCCGTGGGTGTGAATATAAATACGGCAAGTGCTCCGCTATTGAGCTATGTTTCTGGAATCGGACCAAAACTTGCCGAAGGCGTAGTACGCTTTCGCGAAAGCGAAGGACCCTTCAAAACACGTCAAGAGATTAAAAAGGTACCACGTCTGGGAGGAAAAGCATTCGTACAAGCCGCAGGTTTCTTGAGAATCACAGGTGCCGAAAATCCGCTAGATAACTCGTCGGTACATCCAGAAAGGTATAAGCTCGTTGCAAGTATCGCCAAAGATCAAAAAGTCTCTGTCTCCGAAATGATTGGAAACACAAGCCTTCTTAAATCGATAGATCTTCAAAAATATGTAACTGATGAGGTAGGACTTCCTACACTCACCGATATTATAAGCGAATTAGAAAAGCCTGGGCTAGATATTAGAGAAAAAGCAAAGGTGTTTACTTTTAATCAAAACATACGCACCATAGAAGATGTACAGCCTGGACAGTTACTGCCAGGTATTGTAAATAATGTAACAGCTTTTGGAGCCTTTGTAGACATAGGCATCAAAGAAAGCGGTCTCATACACATCTCAAACCTTGCAGATGGTTATGTGAGCGATGTGAGTGCACACGTAAGTTTACAACAGCAGGTGATTGTAAAAGTACTGGAAGTAGATATCGCAAGAAAGAGGATACAATTGAAGTTGGAGAAGTAAAAGTTTTGTCACCTCGAGCGTGTCGAGAGGTCACACAAGTAGCTAGTCATTTTGTTTTTTTGAGCGCTTACTCCTATGCGATTTCTCGGCAAGCTCGAAATGACGAGCAATTGTTATCTCCACGTAAGGGGAGATCAAGAAAGTAGCTCAAGAGCACAACTTCCAGAAAACTTGATTGTTTGTGTTGTAGCCGCAGTCACCTCGAGCTTGTCGAGAGGTCACACGAGTAGCTCCTCACTTTCTTTTTTTATGTTCTCACTCCTATGCGATTTCTCGGCAGGCTCGAAATGACGAGTGATTGTCATCTCGACGATAGGAGAGATCACACGAGTTGCTCAAGAATACAGGCTGCGGAAAACTTGATTGTTCGCGACATAGTCCTAGTCACCTCGAGCTTGTCGAGAGGTCACACGACTAGATTTTTATGCGCTTACTCCTATGAGATTTCTCGACAGGCTCGAAATGACGAGGGATTGTCATCTCGACAATAGGAGAGATTACACGAGTAGCTGCTCACTTTCTTTTTTTATGTGCTCACTCCTATGCGATTTCTCGGCAAGCTCGAAATGACGAGTGATTGTATATTTGTATACTCACCATAATATACTTAATGCTCAAAATCGCATTCCACCCTATTTATAAACACCCACTGCCGGAGGGGCATCGTTTTCCTATGGAGAAGTATGATTTGCTTCCTAAGCAATTAGTGTATGAAGGGACGTGTACAGAGGATAACTTTTTTGAGCCTGTACAGGTAGATAACGAGCATATTGTACGATGTCACACTACAGAATATGTAGAGAGTCTTAAAGCACTTACTATTGACCCAAGAGCACAACGAAAAACCGGTTTTCCGCTCTCACAAGAACTTGTAGATCGCGAATTAATCATTACTCAAGGCACCATTGATGGGTGTCACTACGCTCTAGAAAATGGTATTGCAATGAATATTGCTGGTGGTACACACCACGCTTATAAAGATCACGGAGAGGCGTTTTGCCTTCTCAACGACCAAGCGATTGCTGCGCGGTATTTACAAGCAAACGAGCTTGCGAAAAAGATTCTCATTGTAGACCTCGATGTTCATCAAGGTAACGGAACGACAGAGATTTTTACGGGTGACGATTCGGTGTTTACGTTTTCTATGCACGGTAAGGCAAACTATCCTTTTAGAAAAGAAATCTCAGATCTTGATATTGCATTAGAGACCGATACAGGCGATGCGGAGTATCTCGATATTCTAAAAAAAACATTACCAAATCTCATTAAAGAACAACAACCAGATTTTATCTTCTATCTGTGCGGAGTCGATATTTTAGCAAGTGACAAATTGGGTAAGCTTGGATGTAGTATAGAAGGTTGTAAAGAACGCGATCGGTTTGTGTTACAAATCTGTCACGATTTAAAAATTCCCGTACAATGTAGTATGGGCGGCGGCTATTCTCCAGACATAAAAGTGATAATTGACGCACACGCAAATACCTTTAGAACGGCGCAAGATATTTATTTTTAGTATAATCTTTCGTGAGACTATTATTTCTTTTTTCGCATCAATTTCGCAGTCATTTTCTTGATCCTGTCGGCTAGTTTTTCGCTGCTCAATTTTTCGCGTAAGCGGTCTGTAATTATTGGAAAAGATAAAGGCGTAGGTTGCTCGCAATCCATCCATACAATTTCTTGCGTCTCTATACGCTCAAGCGCTTGCTGCAATCGACCTTCTTCTAGCTGATGCTCAAAAGTCTCTGTAAATGCTTGTTGAAACAGTAAGTTCTCTGACTCATAATCTCGGAACACATCAAAAAACAGCTGACTACTACTTTGCAGGTGTTTCTGTTTGATTTGCTTGTTTGGGAAGCCAGTAAACACAAGCCCAGAAATCACGGCAATATCTCTAAATTTTCGCCTGGCCATCTCCGTAGCATTGAGACTATTCTGCAAGTCGTCGTGCATATATGCCGTCGTAAATAGGTCGTTATCTAGTAGCTGCTGTATGTCTATAGGTTGGTCTGAAAGCAGCTCAAAACCGTAGTCATTAAAGGCGAGAGAGAAGGTGATAGGGTCTAGCAGGCTAAGGCGATACCCAAGTAAACTTCCCATAGCCTCGTGCACAAAACGACCTTCAAAAGGATAAAATACGTGATGATAGCCATCGCGCGTTTTAAATGTCTCAATAAGCAATTGCTCATCACTTGGGATGATGCTCTCTACCTTTTGCTGTCTAAAAATGTGCTCTAGCGCATTAATCTCTAGAGACCGCTTTCGCGAAAGCGAATTCCCAGTATAAAGTTCCTCCCGTAACAGTTGAGACATCTGGCTACTCAAGGTAAGTCGGCCGCCCATCCACGAGGGGACTTTATTAGTTTTCTTTGAGCTGTTACGCACGTGTACTTCCATATTTTTAATACGGATAAATTCTAGGTTGCGACCTGCAAAAGTAAACACATCACCACGCGTTAACTTACTGATGAAAAACTCCTCTATGGTACCAATGTAACCACCTTTTTGATATTTGACTACAAGATTTGCATCGCTTACAATCGTCCCTATTTGCAGGCGATGGCGCATTGCCACCATACGAGAATTTACTTTAAATCTGCCGTCCTCAAGAATCTCCACCTTCTTATACTCATCATAAGCTTGCAGGGATTGCGCACCCATTGTCATAAAATTAAGGCACCATTCCCATTGCTCTTTTGTCATTGCTTGAAAGCAAAACGTAGTTTGTATCTCTGGCCAGATGTCTTCGGGTAAAAATCCGTCAGACACGGCTAGCGTCACGAGATATTGAATCAGTACGTCAAAACTATTGAGATACGGAATTCTATCTTCTACCGTGTTTTCCTTAACGGCGCGCTGCAAAGCAGACGCTTCTATCAGCTCGATGGCGTGCGTCGGCAAAAAGTAAATCACACTCTCCTTGCCAGGGCTGTGACCAGATCGCCCAGCACGTTGTAAAAAACGAGCGACACCCTTTGGGCCGCCTATTTGAATAATGGTTTCAACAGGCGCAAAGTCTACTCCGAGATCAAGGCTAGAAGTACAAACTACCGCCTTGAGTGAACCATTACGTATCGCGCCCTCAACCCACGTACGCGTCTCTTTATTGATACTCCCGTGATGCATTGCAATCTCACCAGCATACTCAGGATGTGTCGCAAGAATGCGCTGAAACCAAATCTCACACTGGCTGCGCGTGTTTGTAAACAGTAATGTAGTCTTACTTTTATTAATGATGGGTACAACATATTCCAGCAAGTGCAATCCCAAATGACCACGCCAAGGAAAGGTTTCCATCTCGTCTGGAATGATAGACTTAACAGTAATTTTTTTGTTGATGTTTGCTTTGATAATTACGCTTTTGCGAAAAGCGTCACTCTCATAACCTAGCAATACTTCTCGAGCTTGCTCGAGATTCCCAATCGTTGCCGAAATTCCCCAGATACGCATATCTGAAGCGACTGTTTTCAATCGGCTCAAGGCGAGTTCCATCTGTACACCTCTTTTTGTGCCCAGTAATTCGTGCCACTCATCAATAATAATAGCCGAACAATTTTTAAAAACCTTCTCATACCCTTTGGAAGCAATCAAAAGCATCAAGCTCTCGGGCGTGGTGATGAGCAAGTCTGGCATTGAACGTTTTTGCTTTGCACGCTCAGATTGAGAGGTGTCTCCATTGCGTATACCCACCGTCATCTGTGTGCCGAGATCTTGTGTGATGCGAGAAGCCGAAAGCTCAATTTCATTAGAAAGCGAGCGCAGTGGAGTAATCCAAATAGCCTTTAGTCCTTTTTTATGTTTGGTCTTGTAATCAGGGTTTTGTTTGATATACTTAAGAACCACCGGAAACCAAAGTGCATAGGTTTTCCCACTACCCGTAGGCGCATTAAGCAATCCATTTTTACCCGCCAGAAAAGCCTTCCACGTTTGTTTTTGAAACGGGAACGGTTTCCAGTCTTGCGACTGGAACCAGTTATTTGCGATATCGAGTAGTTGCTTATTATTCATAATTACGAGTGTAGCGAAGTAATCTGTTGCGATTCAATAACCACCAAACCAAATACACCTATTACCATATTTCTTTTATTAAATAATCATCATTCCCAAGCGAAGCGTAGGAACTTGCCAAATCTAACCAATCAGGATTTTTACTTTCGATTAATGAAATTTTCCGTTTTCTATTTCCAGATTTTAACTGCTTTTCTCTTGCGAGAGCTTCATTATGCGTTTCAAATAATTCGTAATACATCAAGTTGTAGCAATTGTATTGCGCGCTAAAAGACTTGGGGTAATATTTAGTCTTATGTTGAGCCATTCGTATTTTAAGATTGCGAGTCGCTCCTACATAAAGAACAGTTTTATTCTTATTAGTTAGTATGTAAGTGTAATATGGCATCTTAATGAGGTTGATATTGCGAATGTTCTTACTCTTATGCGGAAATTTAGATGTTGCTTTCTTGCACCATTATTTTGTGGGCGGGAGAGATTCCTTCGCTGCGCTCGGAATCATCCCTTTCAAATCCTCTAGTGTATTTGCATCTTCTATCTTCTTGTCGTGTCGCCAGCGTAGCATTCTTGGAAAGCGCGTGGCAATACCACTTTTATGTCTTTTGGATAACGCTATTCCTTCAAAGGCAATTTCAAACACGTGATGAGGTGTTACAGATCGTACAGGTCCAAAACGCTCTAGCGTGTTTTTTTTAATCCAGTTATCTACTTTTCTAAACTCGGCATCTGTTAGTCCTGAGTAAGCTTTTGCAAAAGTAACGAGCTCGGTTTTATCTTCATTCCATAACCCAAAGGTGTAATCTGTAAATAAATTACTTCGTCTACCGTGACCACGCATTGCATAGGTGAGCACAGCATCAATGGTGAGCGGATCTACTTTCCATTTCCACCAGTCGCCTTTTTTTCTACCTACCCGATAGGGGCTGTCTTTGCGCTTAATCATTAATCCTTCAGAGCGCATCTCTCTACTGCGGTCTCTTTCTTGTGCCATCGCTTCCCAACTATCAAACTCCATTGTTTTAGAAATGCCTATAGGCAGCCCTTTATCTGTGATATTGCGATATAACGATTCGAGTATTGTTCTCCTTTTCGCGAAAGCAATCTCACGCAAGTCTTTACCTTCCCATTCTAAAATGTCATAAGCCTTGATAATCACAGGCACTTCTTTGAGCATTTTTTTGCTCACCGTCTTACGTCCTATACGCGCTTGTAAGTCGTTAAATGTGCCAATCTGACCATTGTAAAAAGGCAGTAACTCACCGTCTATGACGGTTCCGTCTGGTATATGTTCTTTGAGAATCTCAAGTTCTGGGTACTTATCTGTCACTAGCTCTTCACCGCGGCTCCAGATAAAAATCTCGCCATTACGAAAGATGGTTTGTGAGCGTATACCATCCCATTTATGTTCGGCAAGAAAGTCTGTCACATCACCCAGCGCCGAAGGCTCATCTTCAACTGCATAGGCAAGGTAAAATGGATACGGCCTTGAAAACTCTTGACTTGCATCTTCTTCGATAACCAGATCGTGAAAGGTGACCGTCTGCGGTTTCCAGTCTCCCATAAGTTTATAAGCTAGTACGTCTTCTTCTATGTCTGTTGCTTGTGATAATGCACGCGTCATTAACTTTTGACTCACGCCTATTCTAAATCCTCCGGTAATAAGCTTTGTAAATACAAAACGTTCATAATAGTTGAGATTTGCCCAGTTATCAAAGAGGTATTCCTTTTTCTCTTCATCCGTTTTTCGCTTAAGCGAAATCATCTCTTCCAGAAACTGAGTAAGCGACTTCTCTGAAGATGCTGTTGCTGCGGGAACCACAAGTGCAATCGTTTCTGCAAGGTCACCCACGATGTGATAGCTCTCTTCAAATAGCCATAAGGGAATATTTGATAGTTCGCTCGCCCACTCCCTTAGTAAGGTTGTGTTTACAGGTCGTGGAGGACGGCGGTGCGATAAGATGGCAATCGTCCAGACCTTATCTTTATCTGGCGCTTCTTTAAAATAATGCGCAAGTGCCTTAACCTTTTCGTTAGTCTTATTTGTGGAATCTAGTGTTTTTATGAGTGCTGCAAAAAGTTTCATACGCTAGTTTCCTCCTCCTCTTTTTTTGCATCTCCTTCTGCTAGTTCGCCCTCATATTGCGTTTCTTCTGTACGCGCATCATAACCCAGACCACGCAAATAGCGCGAGAAAATATCTGTATAGCCGTGTGTACAGATAATTTTTTCTGCTCCCGTAGCTTCTATACTTTGTAGTAAGCTAGGCCAGTCACAGTGATCGCTCAGCACAAAGCCTTTGTCAATAGCTCTGCGTCTTCTTGCTCCTCTAAAGGCCATCCAGCCGCTTGCACTTGCAGTTACGTATGGCACCATCTTGCGTATCCACGTACTGCCGTGAGTGGCTGGTGGTGCTAGGACGATACTTCCTTTAAAATCTTCCTTTTTAGTATCTCTAGTGATTAATTCTGTTGCCGGCATATCGATCATAGGGCGCAGAACTTCGGTCATTTTTTCGATAGCGCCGTGCGTGAGTATCTTGCCTATACTCGGGTCAAGGTGTTTCAATAGCCGTTGTGCTTTACCTAAGCTGTAAGCAAAAAGTACAGAGCACTTTCCGTCGGCTTTGTTTTGCGCCCACCAAGTATTTATGTCGTGCATTACTTGGGCTTGTGGAGTCCACTTGAAGGCTGGGAGTCCAAAGGTACATTCGGTAATGAAAGTGTCGCATTTTACGGGTTCGTAGGGTTGGGAGATACCATCTACTTCAGTCTTATAATCTCCTGTAAATACCCACACTTCGCCCTTGTGTTCTACACGTATCTGACTAGACCCAGGAATGTGACCAGCAGGATGAAAGGTGAATTTTACATTGTTGATGTTTACGCTTTCGCGAAAGCGTACCCCAGAAACATTAATATCTCCTAGACGATGTGAGATGATAGGCACATTGCTCTCGTGGGTGATGTACTGTTTATGTCCCCACCGACTATGGTCTGCGTGGCCGTGCGTGATGAGGGCTTTATCTACAGGTTTCCACGGGTCTAGATAGACCTTTGCGGGCGGGCAATAGATGCCCTTATCTGTAAATTCTAGAAGTGGTTTTTTCAAGCTGTTTTTCTTTTTCATCTTAAAGATACGGGTCGACATACCTTTACATTAGGGTTTTAGGAAAACTTTAGGGCATAAAAAAGCCTCTTTATTGCAAGAGGCTTTTATGAATTTAAGATCAATTATTATTCGATTACTTCTAAATGAAGGATAATTCCATCACTTGAGCTGTCTTTAGATTTGTCTACGGTTTTATAGTGAACTAAATATTCTAGACCTACATTATCATTCTTTGTAAGTAGCTTACCATTGATACTTGTAGTAGCATCAATTTCTAAAATTTTAGGTTCATTGTCGCCATCTGTAAAGAAGAAATATCCTCCCTCGTAAGCGTCAAATGTAAGATGCTCTGTAAATGCTTCTTTAGAATTCTCTGTTGTCGTAAAAGGGCTCATTCCTAATAAAACAGTGCTGAATAATATAAGTATGGTCTTCATAATATCGATGGTTTAGTTAGCTTCGGTAAGCTAACATAGTCGCTTACTGAGTATAAATATAGCGCTAGTCTTAGCCTATCGATTTTTAATTAACCATTGTTTGTGAGAGAATGTTAAGGGTTTTAAAAATTGTAATAATCCTCTTGTCAACTAATTATAGGGTATATGTTTAAAGTTCTAAGCTGTAATTTTGAAAAAAGAAAAAAGATGAACCTATCCTTAAGTATTCCCGCATTACTGTTTCCGGCAATATCACTTACGATGTTAGCCTATAATGCCCGTTATCTTGCAATTGCAGGTTTGATACGTAGTTTGCATGCTTCTTATCAAGAAACGCATGCCGAAGGAGTAGGACTGCAGGTTAAGAAACTGAGAAAGCGACTCACTATTATTAAAAACATGCAAGCAGTAGCGATTGTAAGTTTTCTACTAGCGGTCATTACGATGTTCTTAATTTATATAGAAGAGGCATTTTATGCAAAAATCGTTTTTGGGGTTAGTCTATTTGCATTAATGCTCTCGCTTGTACTTTCCTTAATAGAAGTACAGCTTTCTACAAAGGCACTTTCTATACAGCTGCGAGATATGGAATAAAAAAAGCCTCAATCGTTACAGATTGAGGCTTTTGTACCTAGGATGGGAATCGAACCCACACTTCAAAGAAACTCGAGTTTGAGTCGAGCGCGTCTACCAATTCCGCCACCTAGGCTTTTTGGAAGTGCAAAATTAAAGAATAATTTAATTTACAGCGTATAAAACATCATTTATTGTACTGCTCTACTCATTTTTAATTCCTATTTTTGCACCTCCTTAGAGGGAAAAGAATTGTAATTAAACCATATAACTGTCACAACAGATGACCGCTACCGTACCGCAACCGAAGATATTTGCTTGTCAAAACAGCAAACCACTGGCCGAAAAAATCGCAAAAGCCTTCGGGCAGCCGCTGGGTAACGTCATAACATCGACATATAGTGATGGAGAATTTCAACCTTCTTTTGAGGAGTCTGTACGTGGATCACGTGTATTTATTATAGGAAGCACCATGCCATCATCAGATAATATGATGGAAATGTTATTGATGCTAGATGCTGCAAAGCGTGCTAGTGCAAGACACATAACGGCAGTGATACCTTATTTTGGATGGGCGCGACAAGACCGTAAGGATAAACCTAGAGTGCCTATTGCTGCAAAGCTTATGGCAAGCCTACTAGAAACAGCAGGTGCTACGCGTATTATCACTATGGACTTGCACGCAGATCAAATACAAGGATTTTTTGAGAAGCCAGTAGATCATTTATTTGCGTCTACTATATTCTTACCTTATTTAAAGGAACTAGGATTAGAAAATCTTACGATTGCTTCTCCAGATATGGGAGGTAGTAAAAGAGCCTATGCGTATAGTAAGGCGATGGAGAGTGATGTCGTTATATGTTTTAAGCAACGAGCAAAGGCAAATGTAATCTCACATATGGAACTTATAGGTAGTGTTGAAGGACAACACGTAGTACTTGTAGATGATATGGTAGATACTGCAGGAACTTTAACAAAGGCTGCAGATTTGATGATAGAAAAGGGTGCGCTTAGTGTACGAGCGATCTGTACCCATGCAATTTTAAGTGGTAACGCTTACGATAAGATAGAAAACAGTAAACTTTCGGAATTGATTGTAACAGATTCAATTCCTAAAGAACACAAAAGTGACAAAGTAAGGGTATTAACCTGCGCACCACTTTTTGCAGATGTTATGCACCGTGTTAATAGTAACACGAGTATTTCATCGAAGTTTATTATGTAATATTTTTTTAACTATAATTATTTAATATGAAATCAGTTTCGATCCACGGATCTAAAAGAGAAAGCGTAGGCAAGAAAGCTACAAAGGCCTTACGTAATGCTGGACTGGTACCTTGCGTTGTATACGGAGGGGACACGCCATTGCATTTTAGCGCACCAGAACTTGCGTTCAAAGAATTGGTATACACTCCAGACGCGCACACAGTAGAAATCGAATTAGACGGTGTAACCGTAAAGGCGATTCTTCAAGATATCCAGTTCCACCCGGTAACTGATCGTATTTTACACATAGACTTCTACCAGATTTTTGATGGTAAAGAAGTAACAATGAATATCCCAGTACACTTTACAGGTAACTCTCGTGGAGTAATGAATGGTGGTGTTTTACGTAAAACAAACCGTGTATTACGTGTGAAAGCACTTCCTAAAGATCTTCCAGATTACTTAGTTGCAGATATCACAAACCTGAAAATAGGTAACAAGTTATACATAGGAGCTTTACCACAAGAAAACTTAACACTTATGCACCCTGATAACACAGTAGTGTGTCAAGTTAGAACTTCTCGTACAGCTATCCTTGATGATGACGATGATGAAGAAGAAACTGAAGCAGGAGATGTTCCTTCTACACAAACAGATGATGCCGCTGCAGCAGCAGAGTAATCAATCCGTTATATTTAATACAAAAGCATCTCGTTCTTCGAGATGCTTTTTTTATTTTTATACGATAGTAATAAGCGGTGTCTTTAACGTAATCAATGAAGGATAACCATAAATTACATTCTAACAAAATAGCATATGATGCGCTCTTTTTTCGGTAGATTATTTAGAAAAGTAACGACAGAAGAGGAAGTAATAGACCCCATGAAAAAATTTCTCATCGTTGGTTTAGGAAACATAGGTCCTAAGTACACAGAAACTAGGCATAATATAGGATTTAAGGTGGTAGACGCTTTCGCGAAAGCGCAAGAAACCACTTTTGAAACTGAAAAACTAGGTGACATCGCGCGCACCAAAGTAAAAGGTAAAACCGTAATCTTATTGAAGCCCAATACCTTTATGAATTTAAGCGGTAAGGCCATACGATACTGGATGCAACAAGAGAAGATATTAGTCGAAAATCTCTTAGTTATAACAGATGATTTGAATCTAGATTTTGGAACCATAAGAGTGAAAACAAAAGGTTCTGCTGGAGGGCATAATGGACTAAAAGACACGCAAGCTCAATTGAACACATCTGTATATAACAGATTTCGTTTTGGCATAAGTGATGCTTTTTCTACGGGACGTCAAGTAGATTATGTATTAGGAGAATGGACGCCAGAGGAGCAAGCTAGTCTTCCTGAGCGCTTAGATAAGAGTTGTGAGGTAATCACTTCTTTTGTGAGTGGAGGAATTAATAATACAATGAACGCGTACAACGGCAAATAATCTTGAAAACTCACAATAGCGCACATACATTTAGCTCAGAAAAAGGAACTGTCGTTACGATAGGCACCTTTGACGGAGTACATTTAGGACATCGCCAAATTATTAATAGGCTTAACGAAAGTGCGCGAGCAAATGGCTGGGAGTCATGTGTACTTACCTTTTTTCCGCATCCTAGGATGGTGTTGCAAAAAGACACGTCGCTCAAGCTTATAAACACCATAGATGAGCGAGCGCAGTTGCTTGAAGGTCTGGGCCTGGATCACCTCGTGATTCATCCTTTTACTTTAGATTTTTCAAGGTATCACGCGGAGACATTTGTTGAAGAAATTCTTGTAAATTCTCTTAACGCAAAAAAAGTAATTATAGGTTACGATCACCGTTTTGGACGCAATCGTAATGCTAATATTGAGGACCTCAAGCGTTTTGGAGAGCAACTAGGTTTTGAGGTGGAAGAGATATCAAAGCAAGAACTAGAAGACGTCGCTGTAAGCTCAACTAAAGTGCGTAAATCACTAGAGGCAGGAGGTGTAGCGCTAGCAAATAACTATCTAGATCAAGCATTTATGCTTACGGGAACCGTTGTAAAAGGCAGAAGTCTAGGAAGAACGATAGGCTACCCTACTGCAAATCTTGATATAGCCGAAGATTATAAACTAATACCCGCACAAGGCGTTTATGTAGTGCAGTCTCGTATAAACGGAAATGTTGTTTACGGGATGATGAATATAGGCACAAACCCAACAGTAGGAGGAAGTGCGCAAACTATTGAAACCTATTTCTTTGATTTTAGTAAAGACTTATATGGACAAGAGCTAGAGATACAATTGCTAGACCGCATACGTGATGAAAAAACCTTTGGGAGTGTAGATGAGCTTGTAAAAGCGATGAAAGAGGATGAGAAGTATGCACGTGATTATATAAATAAGCTCTAATCAAATAAGATGTCACTTAATAAGCTCCTCTTTACTAGAATAGATAACAGCGCGCTCATCGTGTTTCGCGTCTTTTTCGGTTTTCTTATAACTTGTGAGGCCTGGGGAGCGCTAGCTACCGGATGGGTACGACGTATTCTCGTAACACCAGAATTTACATTCAACTTTATAGGATTTGACTTTTTACAAACATTTCCAGGACCTGGACCACAAATGTATGCATGGTTTGGTGTGATGGGAGTTTTTGGAGTGATGGTAATGCTTGGTTTAAAGTACCGTGTGGCAATTATTGGCTATGCGATTATGTGGAGTGCGGTGTATTTCATGCAAAAAACCGCTTATAATAACCACTATTATTTACTAATGCTGCTGTTATGGATTATGGCAATACTCCCCGCAAACGCTGCGTTTTCTCTTGATGCACGCTTTCGCGAAAGCGTAAGAAACATAAGTATGCCGCGCTGGGTAACTTTGTTTATCATTCTCCAACTGTGGATTGTTTATACCTACGCGTCTATTGCCAAAATATATCCAGACTGGCTAGATGCGACGGTACCAGAAATTTTAATGCGAGGTAAGAAAGATTTCTTGTTTGTGGGTGGTGTGCTTCAAAAGAACTGGACACACTGGATTATTTCTTACGTTGGAATCCTTTTTGACGGATTGATCATCCCATTATTGCTGTGGAAACGTACACGTACTTGGGCATTTTTTATCTCCATATTCTTTCACCTCTTTAACTCGTTTGTATTCCAGATTGGGATTTTTCCATACATGTCACTGGCATTTACGGTATTCTTTTTTGAGCCGAAAACCATTCATAATTTATTTCTTAAACGCTGGAAACCGTTTTACGAGCGCAGCGAAACTAGTTCTTGCAATAAAGAACTGACAACTGATTCAATCACTGGCTCACCTCAAACTTTAATTATCCCAAAATATAAAACAGCAATGCTCACTGTGTTCGCAATCTATTTTATATTCCAAATAGGCTTGCCGCTGCGACAGCATTTTATACAAGACAATGTGCTGTGGTCTGAGGAAGGGCATCGTTTGAGTTGGCGTATGATGCTCCGTTCTAAAGGTGGTACGGTTACGTTTACGGTAGAAGATAAGGCAACTGGTAAGCGAACTACACTAGACCATAAAGAGTACCTCACAAAAAACCAACAGCGCAACATCAGATCAAAACCAGATGTGATATGGCAATTTGCACAATACATAAAACAGCTCAAAAAGACAGAAGGGCAAGACATAGCGGTCTACGTAAAATGTAGAATACGTATAAACGGCCGTAAGTCACAAGAGCTTATAGATCCAGGAGTAGATCTCGCAAGTGTAGACTGGAACTGGCTCTCTCATAATCCTTGGGTGCTAGATAGTGATGGTTATCTGGATGATAAGGGGTTGTTTCCTAGTTTTGGAGATGACTAATAAAGTACTCTCCCATACAATCTAGAAATTCTTTTAAAAATCTAGATTATAGAGGAGAGTTTGAATTTTTATTATTTTTCTACTACATGAAAATCTTAAAGGTAGATTTAATAGTATTGTGGTTGCCAATGATTATAATAATTGACTTGGATAATATTTATGATCTCTAAAAGAGCTATCGTCTAGCCCTTTTATTTTTACTATTGCGGCTACTTCAAAGGCCCAGTAGCCAGTAAATGAATAATTCGGTACATCCATTGCCTTGTGAGAATTGTAGATATGACTATTTTTATAAGTCTTTAACCATTCTTTATCAAGATATACTGAAAGCTCTTTTTCGAAAATACTATTTTGCTTCATGTGTAGTATATCTTTAATTCTATTTACAGGCTTTTTAATTGCCATTTTTTGCGATATCTTCCGTTCAGGATATTTATAAGACAAGAGAAAATCGTAAAGAGCATCCTCTATTTTATCTCTATCAATGATTTTCTGAAGCATTTCAAAGGAGCTTATAGGAGCATCTAATAATACACAAAATGATAAAACCCACCGCATAACAATATAATAAGGTAGATAGTAGATAGGATGATATTTTTGTCTAGCACCATCGCCAGTAGACATGCGTGCGACGTTAGGCTTCCAGAATTTGTCTATCAAATCAGTAGTCTTGTTTAACTGTTGTTGAAGCTTTCTTTTATCTATGCAACCAGATGAATACAATGCCTGAAGAGTAGATAAAGAATATCTAGACAGACTAATTTCTAATATTCTTTTACGATGACTTGCTTCATCACTTGAAGGATTAAAATTTAATATAGATTCTTGAGTTTCAGAAAAACTTTTTTTATAATATAAAACTGCATTTTCAAAGTAATCATTGTTTATGTGCATCATCGGGTAAAAAGTTTAAGGATTAAATGTGGCATCTGCTCCAGTTTCTAAATATCCATTAGGCTTAATTTTCTTATAAATGATATTTCCTTCTGGACTTACTTTAGCAAGAACACGTGTATAATTACCATTAATTTGATTAAAAAGAGATGTGTCGCCGCCTAGCGCGTCTAATAGCCTAGGCCTACCTGTGGTATTACTTGGGATATTTGCAATCCAATCATCAATCATTTGCCTAGGCAAACCAGTATCCAGGTTTGCTTGTTGTATACTCCCCGTTCCATACTTAGTTTCTACAATAATAAACTCACCTGTTTGTTTATTTTAAATTTCTTCTGCAATCCCTATTACCTCATAGAAAATATAGTGTTCGGCATTTTTCTTCACAAAAAATAATGTCTTGCCTCTTAAAAATTTCCAAAATTCTAGCGTTTTTACGTATAAATTATCCTCTGAAATTAAAAGATTATTATCAATTAAAACATCTTTAAAATCTTGAGTATCTCGACGTATACTATTCTTTGTAGTTCCCTGAATTTCAAAAAAGAAATTTCCTTGAATTTCTGGTGTCGCCCTTAAATACAACCGATCCTTTTTATTTCCAAAATCGACGGATATTTCTTTCAAATAATCAGTATTATACTCAAAATATAAAGTATCAGATATATGTGGCTCTTGAGAGCTAGTTTCTTGGATAGAAAGAATAATGAAGAATAAGGTTATTAGATTTTTCATTTTATACTTGTTTTAAGGTTTAAACCATCTATCTGCATCGGTATCAAATTGATATACTGTTAGAGTGATTAAAAATTCAGCCATGAATATGTCTTTGCTACTTGAATCCGTTATATTTAAATATGTATTGAAAGAGCTGTAAGAATACCATAGTCGCTTAGAATTATGTTATGACATTGATATTCCTATAGATTTTTCATAAATCCATTTTGCATTTTCTTTTTTCAAAATTATAGCTTGTTCTGAGCTATCTAGAGGATTGCGAGTTAATCTAATAAAAATTATAGCTTTTGTATTATTCTTGTTAAGAAATAATTTACTCGTTTGAAGTAATATTCCTTTATTAGGGTTGTTGTATTTGAATATTTTTTGATCTAAAATTTCATTGTTTTTGATTTCAAAGTTTTTACATTTTGATGCTTGAAAAAGATCAACTAAGGATGGTTTTTCATACCTTCTTTCATTAAAATTTTTATTGATTTCTTTATTTAATTTATCAAAAAAAGGATCAATTTCAGTATTCCATACATATACTTTTAAGGGTTGTATACTATCATGGCGGGTATCTAACCTATAAGCTGCTTTACCATTTTTAAATTCTTTTGGTGTGGGAATAACATCCAATCTAATATCCACTTTAATTTTTTCTAGATACTCGCATAAAAAATTATCTGGTATGACAGTTTTTTCACTCAAATCATTACAGCTTAAATATAAAAAAAGAAAGGGTAAACAAAGTTTAATTACAAGGTGGTTCATTATTGTCATTTAATACATTAGTATATAGATTAGCTAGCTCATTAAGCTCGGAGTGATTTATGTAATTAGCACTTAAACCAAAATCATTTTGTGTATGATTAATAGTGGTAATTCTACAAAATATATCCGCGTGAATATAGTCGTGCAATAGCTCTAACAACATCTAAACCAGAAATTGAAGCTGCTAGTTACGTGTTAACCTCAAAACTACATCACCTCCCATAAACTATGTTACGGATTTCCTTTATTTGAGTAAAATTTTTATTTCTAGAGAAATAAAAAAATCTAAGCCCTCTGTAACTGTATACTTAAGAGCATTTCCTTAAATTTACCTTTTACTTTAAAACCATTCCACTATGCTACAAGTAGCACACATTAGAGAAAACAAAGAAGCTTTCGCGAAAGCGTTATCTAAAAGAAATATAGACGCCGCAACCTTACTTGATCAAGTAGTGGCGGCAGATGATCTTCGTCGTAGTTCGCAAGCGCAACTTGATGAAGTACTTGCAGATAGTAATAAGTTTTCCAAGGAAATAGGAATGCTTTTTAAAAGTGGAGAAGCTCAAAAGGCAAATATTCTCAAAGAGAAAACTGCAGGTTTAAAAGAGCAATCTAAAACCCTTCAAGAGCAATTAAACACTGCTTCTGAGGATTTACAAAACTTGCTTTACCAAATCCCAAACATCCCACATGACAGCGTGCCTGAGGGTAACAGTGATGAGGATAATGAAGAAATCTTTCGCAAGGGAGATATTCCTGTGCTTCACGATGCGGCACAGCCACATTGGGAGCTTGCAAAGAAATACGATATTATTGATTTTGAACTAGGAACTAAGATTGCTGGGGCTGGTTTTCCAGTGTATAAAGGCAAAGGAGCACGTTTACAACGTGCGCTTATCGCTTACTTTTTAGACAAAAATACAGAGGCTGGATATACAGAATACCAAGTGCCGCACCTTGTAAATGAGGCGTCAGGTTTTGGTACTGGCCAACTTCCAGATAAGGAAGGGCAAATGTATCACGTGACCGAAGACGATTTATATTTAATCCCTACGGCAGAGGTGCCAGTGACAAATATGTTCCGCGGTGATTTACGCAATCATAATGAGTTGCCTATTACATGTACTGGGTATACGCCATGTTTCCGTCGTGAGGCTGGATCTTATGGGGCACACGTACGCGGGTTAAACCGCTTGCACCAGTTTGATAAAGTTGAGATTGTACGTATAGAACGTCCAGAAGATAGTGCTGCGGCACTAGACGGGATGGTAGATCACGTAAAAACAATACTTGATGAGTTAGAATTACCATACAGAATTTTACGTCTTTGTGGTGGTGACCTTGGATTTACAGCACACCTTACTTATGATTTTGAATTATTTTCTACAGCGCAAGATCGTTGGTTAGAAATTAGTTCTGTGTCTAACTTCTTGACTTTTCAAGCAAATCGTTTAAAGCTTCGTTTTAAGGATGAAGATGGTCAGAACAAGCTTGCACATACACTTAATGGTAGCTCACTAGCGCTGCCACGCGTACTTGCAGGAATTCTTGAAAACTGCCAGACGCCAGAAGGAATCAAAATTCCTAAGGCGTTAATCCCTTATTGTGGGTTTGATATGATTAACTAATAACGCATTAACAGTGATAAGAAACGTGTCAGAGCAATTGCTATGGCACGTTTTTCGTTATCTTTAGGATATGAAGAAAAATTGGTTTTTAATACTCATCTGTGTGTTTGGTTTTTTTGCTTTCGCGAAAGCGCAAACAGAACAACTTGCTCGCAACTATGCAGACCAAGGTGAGTTTGAGAAGGCCATCATATCTTATAAACAGGCACTTCTTAAAAAACGAGGCAATCACGTACTAATTACTGGTCTTGTAAAAAGCTATCAACAGTTAGAAAAATACAAAGAAGCCGAAATTGCGCTTAACGAAAACCTTGCTGCTACTCGCGATAAAGGTTTTTATTATGTAGAGATAGGATACAACCATCAGCTACAACAACGAGATTCTATCGCTCAGGATTATTATAATCAGGTACTTGCAGGTATAGAGAGCAAGACCATGAATGCATATCGTGCTGCTCGTGCATTTCAAGAGCATAACTTGCTTACAGAAGCTGTTCAGGCCTATGAGATCGCGATGGCTAATAATCCGAGAGCAAATTATAATGTCCAACTAGCCAGACTTTATGGGGAACTAGGAGAGGTGGAGAAAATGTTTAATGCCTACTTAGACCTAATTAATAAGAGTGAAAACTATCTACAAGCCGCTCAACGTAATTTTGCCCTTTATGTGAATGATGATCCGCTTAATGAGGCTAATATTATTTTTAGAAAGACCTTATTAAAGAGATTACAAACAGAACAAAACGTACTTTATAATGAGTTGCTGAGTTGGCTTTTTATACAGCAAAAGGATTATAGAAAGGCATTTGCACAAGAAAAGGCTATTTATCGCCGTACAGAAGGAAGACATGAAGGCATCGTAAATCTAGCCGAAATTGCGATAGAAGAAAATGCTATTGAAGATGCAACAGAGATATTAGAATTTCTAAGAGATAACGTAGTTGCGGGTAGTGTTAAGCTTTATGCAGAGCAACAGTTAATACAGCTAGCGGTAAAAAAGGCGGTCACGGCCGAAGAGAAAGCACTTGTTAAAAAACGCTTTGAAGCCTTGCTAGATCAATATATTAAGAAGGAATATACCGTGCCTTTGCAAATAGACTATGCACATTTTCTTGCATTTAACATGGAGCAGCCAGATGAGGCTATTGCTTATCTTAAAAAGGGGATAAAAATCCCTCGTGATAGATTTGACCACGCTCGGCTTAAGATGGAGCTAGCAGATATTCTGGTGCTTACAGAAAAGTTTAATCAGGCGCTCATTTACTATTCTCAAATTCAGAACGAGATCCAGAATAATGTAATCTCCCAGGAAGCTAGATTTAAGGTGGCAAAGACCAGTTATTATAAAGCAGATTTTGACTGGGCAGAGTCGCAGCTCAATGTCTTGAAGGCTGGTGCAACACAACTTATTGCAAATGATGCACTAGAGCTATTACTTGTTATTAGAGATAACTCAATGGATGATAGCTTACAGACGGCACTTAAAAAATATGCTACGGCAGATTTGCTAGCCTTTCAAAATAAGTCTGAAGAGGCTATCGCATTATACGATGATATTTTGGAGAAGCACAAGGGAGAAAAGATAGAGGACGAGGCATTGCTTTCTCAAGCTAAATTGTATGAAAATAAAGAAGCTTTCGCGAAAGCAGAAAAAAACTACCTCACAATCATTGAGTATTACAGCGATGGCGTACTAGCAGATGATGCATATTATCGCCTAGCAAGATTATACGAAGGACCGCTCAATCAGCCAGAAAAGGCAAAAAATAATTACGAGCGCATCATTTTTGACCTTGCAGACAGTATCTATTATGTAGAGGCGCAGAAGCGATTTAGGAATTTGAGAGGAGATGCAATTAATTAGAAAAAATAGAAAATGCTTATATATAACGTTACCATAAACATAGAAGAATCTGTAGAAAAAGAATGGCTCGCCTGGATGCAGCAAGTGCATATACCAGAAGTGATTGCTACGGGTAAATTTGTAAAAGCACTTATGACTAGAGTGCGCACAGAAGAAGAAATGGGCGGAGTCACATACTCTGTACAATATGGGTGCCCGAGCCAGCAGCACCTTGATGCCTACTACGAGCAAGACGCAGATAGATTAAGGCTCGCGAGTAATAAGTTTGCGGGTAAATTTGTCGCTTTTAGAACAGAGCTTGAGGTAATCTCGCAGCACTAGTTTTTAGGCAAGGAAATACAAGTAACACTTACTCACTAGCTCCACTACGATGTCAAAACAACAAAAGAAGAGAAAATTTGAAAAGCCGCACGCAAACCGGGGTCATCGCGATCAAGGGGTGAAGGCAAAAAAGCACTTGGGGCAACACTTCTTAGGTGATGAGTCTGTGGCAAGAGATATAGGAGACACGCTCACATTAGAAGGCTATAAACACATCTTAGAGATAGGGCCTGGTACGGGAGTACTTACCAAGTATATTCTTGCAAAACCAGCACAACTCACAGTGATGGACCTAGATACGGAGTCTATTGACTATTTAAGAAGCTCTTTTACGCTAGAGCATAAGCTCAATGATGAGAAGTTTACCGTACTAGAAGCCGATTTTTTAAAGTACGACCTAGACACCATTTACCCTGGAGAGCCATTAGCAATTACCGGAAACTTTCCATATAACATTAGTACGCAAATAGTTTTTAAAACTATTGAGCATAAAGAGCGCATCCCAGAGTTTACGGGAATGTTTCAAAAAGAAGTTGCCGCACGCATTTGTGCAGATCACGGGAGCAAGACCTACGGCATTTTATCTGTACTGGCACAAGCATTTTATGATGCAGAATACTTATTTACGGTGCCTCCCACTGTTTTTATTCCGCCACCTAAAGTAGATAGTGGAGTTTTACGCTTAAAGCGAAAAGAAAACTTTAAAGACATAGGTTGCACAGAAGAGATGTTATTTAAGGTTGTGAAAATGGCATTTCAGCAGCGCCGAAAGACGTTGAGAAACAGTCTTAAGGGTATGGGGTTAAGTGACCACTTTCGCGAAAGCGAAATTCTCAATAAACGCCCAGAGCAAATCTCTGTACAAGGCTTTATAGAACTTACAGCAGCAATCACAAAAGATATACAAGAGCAGTAAAATCTCTAGGCATTGTAATTACTCTGCGCAAGGGGTTTTCCTATATTTGTACTACTAGTAAAAACAAACCTATGCAATTTCAACTCACAAGCAATCTCATAGACCAGATACAAGCACACGTAGCTGTTCAAGATGAGGTAGCCCTCAAAGAATTGCTTACAGATCTTCACCACGCAGATATTGCAGAGATCCTTGATGAGGTAGATGCAGATGAGGCTGCCTACCTAGTACTTCTCTTAGATAGTGAGCAAACTTCTGAGGCTCTTATGGAGCTAGATGAAGATGTGCGAGAAAAACTTCTAGAAAACCTAACTCCTGCCGAAATTGCAGATGAGGTAGAAGAAATGGATACCGATGATGCGGTAGATATGATAGGTGAGCTAGATGATGATATACAGCTAGCAGTTATAAACCAGATAGAAGACGAAGAGCATAAGGCAGACATACGTGAGATGCTGCAATATGACGAGAATAGTGCTGGTGGTCTTATGGCAAAAGAGCTTATTAAGGTAAAAGAAACCTGGACAGTGGCAGGGTGTGTGCGTGAGATGCGTCGCCAGGCAGAAGAGGTGACTCGAGTGCACTCTATCTACGTGGTTACAAAAGAGAATGAACTCATAGGGAGACTATCGCTCAAAGACCTTCTTACCTCAGATACGAGAACAAAAATATCTGAAATCTATATACCTAAAGTAGACTCTGTAAATGTAAATGACCCAGCAGAAGATGTTGCAAAGGTGATGCAAAAGTATGACTTAGAGGCTATACCCGTTGTAGATGATAAGCGTGTGCTGCAAGGACGCATTACAATAGATGATATTGTAGATTTTATAAAAGAAGAGGCCGAAAAAGATTACCAGATGGCAGCGGGTATCTCTCAAGATGTAGAGGCAGATGATAGCATACTACAGCTTACTCGTGCGAGATTACCTTGGCTATTTTTAGGATTACTAGGGGGTGTAGGAGCTGCGGCTATTATGGGCGGTTTTGAAGAGGTGTTAAATGATCACGTTATTCTTTTACTATTTACACCGCTTATTGCTGCAATGGCTGGAAATGTAGGGGTACAATCTAGTGCGATTATTGTACAAGGTCTTGCAAATGATGATGTAAAAGGAAGCATAGGTAACAGATTAATTAAGGAAATGCTGCTCGCAATGCTTAACGGTGCTGCGCTGGCCATTGTATTGTTCTTTTACGTATGGATATCAGAAAGTGCGGTAGACTATGCGACTTCTATATCAATTTCGCTATTTGTTGTAATCATTGTTGCCGGGATTATAGGTACGTTTATTCCGTTGTTTTTACATAAAAGAGGCATTGATCCTGCGATTGCAACTGGGCCGTTTATTACTACAAGTAATGATATATTTGGAATACTTATTTACCTCTATATCGCAAAACTTATACTAGGTATTTGAGCCAGAAAAGCTATGAATATCACCTCACCGTACCAGCATCTGCTATAGATGTGCTCAATCACGTAAACAATGTAGTGTACTTAGACTGGGTGCAAATTGCTGCATCAAAACATTGGAACCACGTAACCAGAGACTATTTTAAAGACGAAGACCCAGCCGAAGAGCGACTAGGCATCAATAAAATGGCTTGGGTGGTGATGGATCACCATATAAAGTATCACGGCCAGGCATTTAAAGATGACGAGATTGTCGTAACAACTACGGTGGTTCAAATCTCTGGTGCGACCTCGCAGAGAAACACCACCATAAAACGCAAGGGAGAAGAAAAAGTACTGGTGAGTGCAGTTACAAACTGGTGCTTGCTCAAAATGCCCCAAGGACGACCTATGCGACTACCGGTGGAGGTATCCCAATTATTTGCGTAGTATAAAGAGGTCCTTATGTGTATCTTTATATCATAAGAAACACATATGAGACCCATTAATATCCACGAGAAATTAGGCAAATTTGATAAGCAATGGCATCCACACCAGATTGCTACGGTAGATAATATGCAAGTACTTTTAGCAAAGGTTTCGGGTGAGTTTGTATGGCACAGTCATAAGGATGAAGATGAGTTGTTTTTTGTGCAAAAAGGGGTGTTAGAAATGCGCTTTCGCGAAAGCGGAAACCCAGAAAAAGAGTGGTCTGAAACGGTACATCAAGGTGAAATCATAGTTGTACCTAAAGGCGTAGAACATTGCCCAACTACCAAAGATGGAGAAGAGGTGCACCTACTGCTTTTTGAAAAATTAAGTACGGCTCACACGGGAGAAGTAACAAACGCCAAAACTCAAACAGATTATCCTAAAATTTAAAAGAGAAATATGAATAAGAACAAAATAGCAGGAATTATTGTTATGGCCATTGCGGGAATATTATTATACGCATTTGATGACACATCTGGAGGTGTAGGTTTTGTAACTGGTGCAATGATGGCAATAGGATTAGGTCTCTTTTTAGGTGTGATTCCCGTGAGAAAAAATAAAACTAAGTAATGAAAATACTCCACCTAGATAATAACCACCCGCTACTGGTAAAGCAACTTGAAGAAGCAGGTTATACTAATGTTGAAAATGTTACTATCTCAAAAGAAGAGACAGAGGCGATCATCGCAGATTATGAGGGTATTGTAATACGCAGTCGTTTTAAAATAGATAAGCAGTTTATAGATGCTGCTCCTCACCTTAAATTTATTGCTCGCGTAGGCGCAGGTCTAGAGAGTATAGATATCCCTTATGCTGAGAGTAAAGGCATTTATCTCATCAGTGCGCCAGAGGGTAACCGCAATGCCGTAGGGGAGCAATCACTAGGGATGCTGCTCAGTCTTTTTAATAATTTAAATAGAGCAGATGCCCAAGTAAAGGCAGGTCACTGGAACCGGGAGCCTAATCGGGGTGTTGAGCTAGAAGGAAAAACCGTGGGGATCATAGGCTATGGTAATATGGGGAAAGCCTTTGCTAGAAAATTACAGGGTTTTGACTGTAAAGTGCTTTGTTATGATATAAAAAATGAGGTAGGTGATAGCTATGCTACGCAGGTGTCATTAAGCCAATTTCAAGAAGAGGTTGATGTTGTGAGTTTACACACGCCTTGGACTCCACAAACAGATAAAATGGTAGATACTGCTTTTATAAATGCTTTTACAAAACCATTTTATCTCATAAACACTGCAAGAGGAAAATCTGTTGTGACAAAAGATCTTGTAGCAGCTATGAAAGCAAAAAAAGTACTAGGAGCTGGACTGGATGTGCTAGAATATGAAAAGCTTTCTTTTGAGAATTTATTTACCACAGACGGAAATTCAAACCTGCCAGAACCCTTACAATATCTTATTGAGCAAGATAATGTACTCCTCACGCCACACATTGCAGGGTGGACGGTTGAGAGTAAAATAAAACTAGCGCAAACCATAGTAGATAAGATACTGCAGCGTTTTTCTTAAATTGATGTTTTAAAAGATAAGTATATGAGTTTAGTGATAAAGAAATTTGGTGCGATTGCATTCTTTTTAGGTCTCCTAGGATTTACGCTCGCACTGTATTTAGGTAAGAGCTTAGATTACGGTACGCAAGAACTCGTAGGTTGGGGAGTTATGGGTATGACGGCAGCGATGGTGTACTTTGGAGTGGCTTACCAGCGTGACACGGTTAATGCGGGTAAAATCTCTTTTGGTAGCGCTTTAAAAACAGGAATTATTATTGCTGCTTTAGGCGGTCTTGGTATTGCGCTTGCAGATATAGTGTATACCTTATTTGTAAATCCATCTTTTTTTCTTGAATACAATGATTATGCAATGGAGCTTGCCGTGGAGTCCAAAAACCCGGTAGCTATCTCTCAGCTTGAGGCTCAAAGAGAGATGTATAGTCAATATAGCGGCACAGAGATGTCGTTTATTGCTGGACTTATGATGTTTGTAATGACGTTTATACTTGGTTTTGTCGTTAGTCTTATCGCAGCATTTATTCTCAAGAAAGAGTAAGTCACTTAAATATATAGCGTTATGAAAAGAGTCACTGGTATAGGAGGAATGTTTTTTAAAAGTGAAGATCCAGATGCTCAAAAGAGTTGGTATAAAAAGCACCTAGGGATCCCTACAGATCAATATGGCTGGACTTTCTGGTGGCGTGATGAAAATGGTAATAAGTGCTCTACCCAGTGGAGCCCTATGAATGCGGATACAGAATACTTTTCTCCCAGCAAGAAACAGTTTATGTTTAATTTTAGGGTAGATAATCTCATAGAGTTACTTAAAGTACTTAAGGAAGAAGGTGTCACTATAGTAGGAGAGGTAGAGGAATATAGCTATGGTAAATTTGGCTGGATACTAGATCCCGAAGGAAATAAAATAGAATTATGGGAACCTATTGATAGCGAGTTTTTAAAGGAGGAATAGCGTAGTGGTGTTTCATTCTTTTTTGTAGTTTTAGAGCTAATTAACCAACAACCAACCAGATGAGTTTAGAAGACGAAAAGATCCCAGGTGATAAACCAGGTAATGATGCAAAAAACATGGCAGACGACGCAAAGAAAGCTGCAAGTGATTTTGCAAACGACGCAAAAGATGCTGCCAATGAATTTGGCAATAGTGCAAAAGAAGAATGGAATAAAGTGACTAACGGTACTGATAACAAAAAAATGCTCGCTGGGCTTCTAGGCATCTTTCTTGGAGCATTTGGAGTACATAAATTTATCTTAGGATACCAGAAAGAGGGTATCATAATGCTTGTGCTAAGTGTTGTGGGGATAGTACTTTCTTGTGTCGGCATAGGTGTTCTTTTAGTCTGGGCTGTAGGTCTAGTAGGACTTATAGAGGGAATTATTTACCTTACAAAATCTGACGAAGAATTTTATAATGCATATCAAGTAGGTAGAAAACCTTGGTTCTAGAATATTAAAAGCCCAGTTAGTCTGGGCTTTTTTGTTAAATATTTTATCGTAATATAGCGATATTACATTTTATATATATCTTTAAGGTATAAATAACGCAATATTATGGGAGTTACAAAAAGGTATATACATTCTATGAGGGCAAATCAGATTGCAGATCTGGCAAAGATTCTCTCTAACCCAGCACGTGTGGCTATCATTGAATATATAGGTGATTGTGATGGCTGCCTATGTCAAGATATTTCTGAAAAAATAAGGCTATCACAACCCACTACTTCACAACACCTACAAGTAATTAAAAGGGCAGGAGTTTTAAAAAGTCAGTTTAAAGGTAAAGCTCAGTACTACAGCATAGATGCCCGTAAATGGGAGCAATTGCAAGGATTGTTTTACGATTTCTTTGAGCATACCAAATTAAAAATGTCTGAGAAGTAATGAGTACATCCCTATTAAAAAAAGCCTACGATAGTTCACTCTTTAAAAAAGAAGGAACAGATCTAGTTAATCAGATATCTCAATATCTGTCTGACACTACCTTTGGAAAGTCTGAGAAAGTCATCACATGGACAACGCCAGAAGATGAGTATCATTTTTGGAAAGAGTACATCTCAGATACTCATACAACCTCAGATTTTTTTAAAACAGTTATCGCAAGATCGATACACACGCATCATCCTAAGTATATAGGTCACCAAGTGGCACCCACGGTGCCTGTATCTGCCCTAGCCACACTACTAAGCGCACAGCTTAATAATGGAATGGCGGTATATGAGATGGGCGCAGCATCTACGGCACTGGAGCGATTAATAATCGAGCAGTTTGCAAAAGTAATTGGCTTTGAAAATGGCGACGGATTTCTAACTTCTGGGGGAACGCTCGCAAACCTTACAGCATTACTCGCTGCTCGTAGAGTCATGGCAAAAGATGATGTTTGGAATGAAGGACATAGTAGTAAACTTGCTATTATGGTTTCTGAGGAGGCGCATTATTGCGTAGATCGAGCCGCTAGAATTATGGGTCTTGGGAGTGACGGTATTATTAAGGTACCTGTAGATGATACTTACAAAATGCGCACAGAGTTGCTAGATTCGTATTATGATTCGGTTGTGGAAAAGGGTTATGAAGTGATAGCCATAGTGGGTAGTGCACCTAGTACAAGTACTGGGGTGTATGATGATCTTGAAGAGATTTACGCTTTCGCGAAAGCGAAGAAAGTATGGTTTCACATAGACGCAGCACATGGCGGAGCAGCTATTTTTTCTCCCAAGTATAAGCATCTCTTAAATGGAGCAGATAAAGCTGATTCTATCATTATAGACGGTCACAAAATGATGGGCACAAGTGCGCTGGCAACTGCGGTCGTATTTAAGGAAAGTACGGCGAGCTATGCTACGTTTGAGCAAAAAGCACAATATCTCTGGGAAAAGAACGAAGATGCAGACTGGTTTAACCTAGCCAAAAGGACTTTTGAGTGCACGAAAAGTATGATGAGCTTGCGCTTTTATGCTATTATAAATGCATATGGAGTTCAGTTTTTTGATGATTTTGTTACCACGCTTTATGATGCGGGAAAGGAGTTTGGTGACTTAGTGAAGCAGCAAGAAGATTTTGAAATAGCGCTAGATCCTGTCTCAAATATTGTGTGTTTTAGATATAAAACGAGTACTGGTGATATCAACCTTGTCAACCAGAGCATACGTAAAGCACTACTAGAAGATGGAGAGTTTTATATTGTGGGAACCTCTTTGCGTGGAGAATTCTATTTGAGAACCACATTTATGAATCCGTTTACGACTCGAACACATTCTCTACGTTTATTAAATTTAATAAGAGAAGTGGCAAAGGCACTCATAAGTGTAAGTTAAAAGCAGCAAATATTTATGAGCTTAAATATCTCTAAAATAAAAGTTTAGTGTGGTTACATAGATGATGTTAAGTAATAGTGTTTATGTTTTTTTAATAATGAGCATTATTTAACCCTTGCAATCATGTATTATAGCTTTGTTTTTGCTACTTTGGTCGGTATTTACATGTGATTACTATCTTAACTAATGAAAAGCATCGAAACGCAATCTCGACTATTTCCATCTTTTGGAGATAATGTGTCACTACTTCTTCAGGAGGCCGCTTCAATCGGTATGTGGGAATTTGAAGTAGGAAATGACAAGGTTTTTTGGAGTGTTGAGACAAAAAAGTTACATGGAGTAGCAGAGGATTATGAGCCTAGCGTACATCAAGCAATTAAATTTTACAAAGAAGGAGATAGCCGCAATAGGATCAATAAAGATTTTGAACTAGCCATCACCCAAGGAAAAGAGTTTGATAGTGAATACTTGATAATCACGACAACTGGAAAAGAGAAGTGGATTAGATCAGTAGGTGTTCCAGTAATAGTAAAAGGTAAGTGTGTTAAAATTTACGGTGTATTTCAAGATATCGATGCACAAAAAAAGGCACAAATTCTTCTTGAGGAACAGCAACAGAGGTTTAAAAGAACATTTGAGAACGCTCCTAATGGTATTGCACTAGTTTCTCTATCTGGTGACTGGATGGAAGTAAATTCACAAATCTACAAGATTTTTGGATATACAAAAGAAGAGTTAGCCATACTTAATTTTCATAAAATTACTCACCCAGAAGATCTTTTGCAAGATGCAACTCTTAATAGAGATTTGCTTTCGGGTGATAGAGATAGTTATCAAGTACAGAGGCGGTATATTCATAAAACTGGAGTTACTATATGGACAGTTCTTTCAGTATCCCTAGTGAGAACAGATCTTGAGAGTCCGGATTACTTTATATGCCAGATAACAGATATTACTTCTCTCAAAACTGCAAACCAGCGTATAGAAGATCTTTTAAGCAAGACAGAAGGGCAAAATGAAAAGTTATTAAATTTTAAGCATATTGTATCTCACAACTTGAGGTCGCATACGAGTAACCTTGACATGCTTCTAGGATTTTTGAAGCACGATTTTCCTGATTTAAAAAAGCTACAAGTGTTTCAAATGCTTCTTAACGCATTTGGAGATCTAGAAAAAACCATAGAAAGTTTAAGCGAGATATCATCTTTTGAAAATGTGTCAAAAGATGATTTTGAGCAAATTAATCTAGCCCTGTCTATTGAAAAAACCATAGCAAGTTTAAGTGCTTTAATAGAAAATGCTCAATGTAGCGTGCAAGTAGATATTGCTCCTCATATTATGGTACACTCTATTGATGAATACTTAAGAAGTATTTTCTTAAATTTAATGACTAACGCTATTAAGTATAGAAAAGATGATGAGTTACTTCAAGTAAAGATATGTTGTGTTCTTGAGGGTGATTATATCGTTATTCATTTTATAGACAATGGATTAGGAATTGATCTTAATCTTCATGGAACTAAAATCTTTGGCCTTTATAAAACTTTTCATAGAAAGCCTGATTCTAGAGGATTAGGTCTGTATATTGTTAAAAATCAGGTAGAAGCCATAGGAGGTAAAGTGTCGGTTGATAGTGAGGTAGGAGTAGGATCAACCTTTAAAGTATATTTAAAAGTATGAAACAAATAGATATAGCGTGTATTATAGATGATGATCCAATTTTTGTTTTTGGAGCGCAACGATTGATGAATATGAGTAACTTTTGTAAAGGATTTCTCATTTTTCATGACGGGCAGCAAGCGCTTAATCATTTAGGGCCAGTATTAAGAGGAACAGTAGAGTCTGCTATACCAGATGTTATTCTATTAGACATTAATATGCCTATACTTGATGGATGGCAATTTCTTGATGCCATTATAAGTATTAATGTGATTAAGAAAATCACAATCTTTGTTGTTACTAGTTCCATTGATCCCCGAGATAAGGAAAAGGCTGCCTCATACAAGAATGTCAAGAACTTTGTAGTAAAACCTATTACTCAAGATAAACTTGACGATTTAAAAAAGCAGATGGAACTGTAGTTTTTACGCTTTCGCGAAAGCGTTATATCTTCATAAAATACCCATTAGGTATTGGGCTTGAGTGTAATTTATATATTAAGATGTAAGTTTTTAATTATTTAAACGTCAGACTTATAATATGAAAGAAAAGCCTGATTTCTCAAACCTAAAAGCGCTGTATATAAATTGCACGCTCAAAAAAACACCCCACATGAGCCACACTAAGGCTCTCATGGATGTCTCTATAGACATTATGAGATCAGAAGGTGTTACTGTAGAATATTTAAGATTTGTAAATCATGACGTAGCTTATGGCGTATATCATGACATGACAGAACACGGAGAAGAAACAGATGAGTGGCCAGCAATCTTTAAAAAGATAGAAGAGGCAGACATTCTTGTTATAGGAACCCCTATCTGGCTTGGTGAGAAGTCTTCTGTTGCGACAAAGCTTATAGAACGCTTGTACGGAGAAAGTGGTAACCGTAATGAAAAAGGGCAATACTATTTTTATGGAAAAGCAGGTGGTTGCATTATCACTGGTAATGAGGATGGTATCAAGCATGTAGCCATGAGTACACTGTATTCATTACAACATATAGGCTATAGTATCCCGCCACAAGCAGATTGTGGATGGATAGGGGAGGCTGGTCCTGGTGCTAGTTATAATGATGAGGAGAGTGGAGCAAAAAACAACGACTTTACAAATCGTAATACCACCTTTATGACATACAACTTATTGCATCTTGCAAGTATGCTTAAAGCACAGGGAGGATATCCAGCTTATGGAAATTCACGTGGGGACTGGGATGATGGTACTCGCTGGAACTTTGAAAATCCAGAATACAGATAGTATAAGATTTATAAAGAAAGAGGGTAAATGTTTTTTACTCCTCTTCTGTATTACGCTGATTATACTTTTTTTCGAGCTCTGCTTGAAACTCTTCCATCACAGGTTTTACGGTGCTCTCTGGTAGATCTGCAATGCGGATATACATAAGGCCATCAATGGCATTATTAAATAAAGGGTCTACATTAAAAGCAATAACTTTTGCATTTTGCTTAATGTACTTTTTTATGAGAACAGGAAGACGTAGTGATCCTGGTTCTATTTCTTCAATGAGCTTGTCAAACTTATTTAGATCTGCTTTACTTTCATCAAAAACAAACTCCTTATCGGCATCTTTGAGCTTTACTTTCCATTCCTTTTTAGGACGTATGTATTGTGCAATATAAGGGTCGTAGTAATGAGATTTCATAAATTCAATCATCATCGACTTTGAGAAGTTTGAAAATTGATTTGAAATACTCACTCCACCTATAAGGTATTTATGCTCTGGAAAACGCAATGTGGTATGGACGATACCTTTCCATAAAAGAAAAAGTGGCATGGGTTTTTGTTGATACTCCTTAATGATAAATGCGCGCCCCATTTCAATGCTTTCACTCATCATCTTGTGTAGCTCTGGTTCAAAACGAAAGAGATCTTGAAGATAAAACCCATCTATACCATGTTCTTCATAAATCTTTGACCCCAGTCCCATTCTATAGGCTCCTGCAAGTGCATTTGCTTCATTATCCCATAAAAACATATGGTAATAATATCTGTCAAATTTATCTAGATCTATAGCTTCATTTGTTCCCTCTCCTATGGCTCTAAAGGTGATTTCTCTAAGTCTTCCTATTTCTCTTAAAATGCTAGGCATCTCTTGAGCAGGAGCTAGATATACTTCATAGTTTTTACTAGTAAGAAGGCGACGGTCATTTTTGCGCAAGCGTAAAATTTCATCTTCTATAAGATCACTACTCATTTCTGTAACAATCTTTTTAGGCTCTTTTGGTGTTTTTAGTTTTTGAGGGATATCTTTTAAAATATTCTTTTTCTCAAAAGAATTTGCCAGCATATAGGTTTTCTTGCGTAAAAACTCTGTAAAGTCTGCAAGGGATTCGTGTTCTTTTTGTGCTGTGACTTTTATAGGATTTCCTATACGCACCTTTATCACCCTATTTTTTTGTGTGAGTAGTTCGCTAGGGAGCTTAGCTGTTCTAAGTGTATCACTTAGCTTTGATAATTGATAAAAGAGTCTACTGTTTTTTGCGTGAAAATAGATAGGTACAATAGGCACTTCTGCCTTTTTAACCAGTTTCATAGCTGCTTCCTCCCACGGTTTGTCTATAATGAGTTTATCGTCCTTGTATGTAGAGACTTCTCCAGCAGGAAAAATTCCGAGTGGGTGGCCCTCTCTAAGGTGTGATATTGCACTTTTAAAGCCAGCAATACTTGACTTTACATCTTTCTTATTTTCAAAAGGATTTACTGGCATTACATAGGGCTTGAGTGGCTCTATGCGGTGTAGTAAAAAGTTTGCTATAATTTTAAAATCTGGACGTTGCTCAAGCATTAATTTGAGCAATAATATTCCATCTATACCTCCTAGTGGGTGATTTGATATCGTTACATAAGCACCATCTTTAGGTAGTCTTTTTAGATCTTCTTCTGGGATTTCAAACTTGATATTAAATTCATCAAGCAAGGCATTAAGAAATTCAAGATCTCCTAGGTGTTTGTTGCGGTCGTAAATTTTATTGAGAGAAGATATTTTAAGAACCTTCATTAATGACCACCCAGCAAAAGTGCCTATAAAGCCAAATTTATCGACATTTATAGCGCGTGCAACTTCTTTTGCGGTAACTAGACCCATATATTATAGTGGTTATTTAAGTAGGCAAATATAACAAATAGGGTTTGCTATAATTACATTTTGTTAACCTAGAGACCGTATACTTCTAGTTTTGTGTCACAAGTTGCACAGTGTTTTGAGTAACTTGCTTGAGAAGCACTGTTTTATCCTTTTCAAATTTCTTAAGTGCATCTTGTGTGAAGTGTTTTATGGTATATAATGAAACGGCTTTGGTAATGCTTAGTTTAAATTTACCTTTAAGCTGTTTTGTGAGTCCCTCTAGGCCGTTAAATTTGTTATCCACACATACAGAAAAGCTTATTGCAGAGTTTTGTATGAGGTCTACTTTAAGTTTATATGTAGATAATAACTGGAATACCTCTGCAATATTATCTTCTACCATAAATGAGAAGTCGAGAGAAGATAGTGATATAAGTACTTGATTTTTCTTTACAATATAACAGGGCACTTCAGGAACTAGTGCTGTTACTGCGCTTACTTTTGTGCCTGAGTCTTTTGGGTTTAAAAAGGACTTTACATAGAGAGGTATTTCCTTGCGTTGTAGTGGTTGTAAAGTTTTAGGATGAATAACAGAAGCTCCATAAAATGCAAGTTCTATCGCTTCTTCATATGGAATTTCATGAAGTAAGACAGTGTTATTAAAAACTCGAGGATCGCCATTTAAAACCCCAGGTACATCTTTCCAGATAGTTAGATTTTCTGCATTAAGACAGTATGCAAATATGCCACCTGTGTAATCAGATCCTTCTCTGCCTAATGTGGTTGTAAAGTTGTTACTATCTGATGCTATAAAGCCTTGCGTGACAGAGAGGCCCTTTAAATTCACATTGTTCTTTATAGCAACTTGTGTTGCTTTCCAGTCTACACGTCCATCGCGATAGCTACTGTCAGTTTTTATTAGGCGTCGCGCATCCAGCCAGGTGTTTGTGAGTCCTTGTTTGTTAAGGTAAGCACTTATTATAGTTGTAGATATAAGCTCGCCGTAACACACTATTTGATCATAAACAAAATCATATTTTGGCGATTTGTTCCATGCAAGAAAGCCTTTTAGTTCTGAAAAAAGTTCTTTTATTTTCTCAAAAACAACATCACCTTTTTCAAAAAGATTACTAGTAATCTCCATATGATAAGCTACCGTGTGCTCAATATGTTCAGGGAGACTACTTTTGTACTCAAAGTAAGCGGTAACAATAGCTTCCATTGCGTTAGTCGTTTTACCCATAGCAGAGACTATGATAAGCTTTTCTTCAGCTCCCATAGTTTGTAGTACGGTTGCAACATTCTTTACGCCATCTGCATCTTTTACAGATGCTCCTCCAAATTTAAAAACCTGCATATCGGTAATCTTGCTGTTGTAAGTGAGTAGCTCTTTTTAAGAGAAAATTTTCAATAAAAATGATAATGTGTTGTTGTGTGGACTTAGTTACGCTTTCGCGAAAGCGTGTACCTCACAACAGTACCAAGAATTATTAAGCATTAATTTTTTTAATATAATCCTGAAGACGTTGTTCGTCCATTTGAACAAGATGCCAATCTTTTAAAAATTTTGCATTACTCTTTTTGTAGAATTCAATGGCACTAGTGTTCCAGTCTAATACCACCCACTCTACGCGTTTTACACCGCTCTCAGCTCCATATATCATTACTTTGTCATAGAGTTTTTGTCCTACACCTTTGCCGCGTAAAGATTCCTTAACTACTAGATCTTCTAAGTGTAATGATTTTCCATCCCAAGTAGAAAAGCGGAAGTAGCATAAAGCCATGCCTACGACTTCTGTTTCTTTTTTTGCTACAAAGCAAGTAAAAAGAGGATGCTCGCCAAAACCATTTTCCAGAAGTGTTTTTTCTGTGATTTTCACCGCTTCTGGCTCTTTTTCATAAACGGCTAGTTCATTTATGAGGCCTAATACAGCGGGCATATCTTCTGGGGTTGCTTTTTGAATCGAGATGTTCATAAATAGGGTTGTTTTTGTCTAAGCAGCGCTAAGGTAATTAATTACATTAACTATTCTTAAACGAAAACGTTGTAGTAATTTAAGATTAAAAGTTACTTTTGCACAAAATCAAAAAACACGTATTGTGTCAAGAAAAAACCAAACATTAGGAGAGTTTATTATTGAAAATCAAGCTGAGTTCCAGTATTCTTCTGGAGAACTTTCTCGATTGATTAACTCTATTCGCCTTGCGGCCAAAGTTGTAAACCACGAAGTAAACAAGGCAGGCCTTGTAGATATTGTGGGTGCCGCTGGGGAGACAAACATCCAAGGTGAAGACCAGCAAAAGCTGGATGTTATGGCAAATGACACCTTTATACGTACACTCACTAACCGTAATATTCTTTGTGGTATTGCGAGTGAAGAAAATGACGATTTTATTTCAATACATGGTCAAAACGAGGATAATAATAATAAGTACGTGTTGCTTATGGATCCTCTAGATGGCTCTTCTAATATTGATGTAAATGTTTCTGTAGGGACAATTTTTTCAATCTATAGACGCGTGACTCCCGCAGGAACCCCTGTGACTATGGAAGACTTTTTACAAAAAGGTAGAGAGCAGGTAGCAGCAGGATATATTATTTATGGAACTTCTACCATGATAGTTTATACTACGGGTCATGGTGTAAATGGATTTACTCTTAACCCTGCAATTGGAACTTTTTATCTTTCTCACCCTAACATGCAGTTTCCTGAAACAGGAAATATTTACTCCGTAAATGAAGGGAACTATGTTCATTTCCCAGAGGGTGTGAAGAGATATATAAAATACTGTCAAGAAGAGAAAGATGACCGTCCTTATACGTCTAGATACATAGGGTCGTTAGTTTCTGATATTCATAGAAATATGATTAAAGGTGGTATATATATGTACCCTAAGAGCTCAAAAGCTGCCAATGGTAAATTACGCTTGTTGTATGAATGCAATCCTATGGCATTTATAGCAGAGCAAGCAGGTGGTAAAGCTAGTGATGGTTTTACAGCTATATTAGACCTTCAACCTACAGAGCTGCATGAACGCGTTCCTTTCTTTTGTGGAAGCAAATTAATGGTTGAAAAAGCCGAAAGTTTCATGAAGGGGTCTTAATTATTGAGTTATGAAAGATTAAAACTCATAAGGCGGAGGATTTTTTTTATATTTGATTAAACAAAATTAAGGCTTCTCCTAATTATGGCTAAAAAAGACCCTACACAGAACGAACAACTTCCTGATGTTGCAAATTCTAAAATTGAGGCTATTAAGAACCTCATTTTTGGTGAAAATATTCAAGAATATAATCACGAGTTTGAGACCTTAAAGGCTGATATTACGCAAAAGCGTGAAGAGATGCTATCTTATGTAGATGATGCTCGTAAGGAGATCATGATGGCTATAGATAATCTAAGTACAGATGTAAATATTCGTATTTCTGATCTTGAACAAGCGCTTGATGATAAAACTCAAGATCTCGATAATAGAAAGGTAAATCGCGATAGTCTGGGTGATATGCTTATACGCTTAGGTGAGAATATAAAGGCTTAGATCAACTCTGAAAATTTTTAATGACAACTGATGAACGTCTTGAAATTTTAAAAGAGCTTTTACTCAGAGATGAGAAAAAGCCTGAGAATGATATATACAGAAAACTCAAGGACCTAGAAGAGAGGCAACAGCATTTGTCAGATAGAGTAGGTCCTATTCTAGATGAACGCTTGTTAAGCTTTGTAAAAGAGATGCCCGAAACTCTAGGGCCCACAATTACCCAAACTTTAAAATCTGAAATCAAAAATTCTCAGGATGCGGTGGTTGAAGCATTGTACCCTATTATGGGTAAAATGATAAAAAGATATGTCCAAGCAGAGATAAAAAAGCTTAACGACTCAATAAGTGAGAAAATAGATAATGCATTTTCTTTTAGAAGTATGTTTAAGTCTAAGGGTAAGGAAAGACCTACTGCTGCGGCGTTGCTTAAAGAAGAATATAAGGCGTATATTGAACAAATACTCGTGGTCGAAAAAGGTTCTGGAATTCTTAAAGCAAGCTTTTCGAAAACCGAAACGATGGACAAGGATATGATGGCAGGTATGCTTACGGCCATAAAAAGCTTTGCAGAGGACGCTTTTGAGAGAGGAGAGATGGAATTAGAGAGGATAGACTATCAACTCTACACAATTCATCTTCAAAATTTCTCAGAATATTATATTGCCGTAATTTTGAGCGGTATTTATGATGATGAATATAAAAATAAACTTGATGATGTGTTACTTGACTTTGCTCAGTTTGTGATTAACAAAGATGATTTAAGTGACAATCAAAAATTTACAAAAAAATTAAAAGAGTATTTTACAGATGAGCGTATCTAAAAAAATAGTATTACTAGGACATTTTGGTGTTGGTAAGTCTTCACTACTTCGCAGGTTTGTTGAGAATAATTTCTCAGATAACTATGTAGTGACTATTGGTGTGCATATAATGAAGAAGGAAGTAACTATCAACTCTGACAAAGTCACATTGATTATATGGGACGTTGAAGGAACAGACGATTTTACAAAATACAGGCCATCATACTTAATGGGAGCTTCAAGCTTTATTTATGTATTTGATGCTTCAAGAGCAGTAACATATGGTGATTTAAAGTATAATTTAAGTCATTTAAAAGAAAAGTATCCCCAAGTGCCTGTGCACATTATCGGAAATAAAGTAGACTTAGTCGATAAGGATGAAATCATCGAGGCTCTAAAGGCTCAAGATGTTCAACATAGCTATCTTTCCAGTGCAAAGACCGGAGAAAATGTTGAACAGCTGTTTAGTGATGTAGCAGCACAATTGCTTAAAAATGCTTGATAACCTTAGACAGGATTTTTTTAATAAAACCACACAATTACTTATTGTAAATAGAGAACTGAAGGTAGTAGATTCTGATCAAAACTTGTTTTCTATAAGTAAAAACTCTGATATAACAGAGTTTCATCCATTCTTCTACTCACTCATGACCGTGTTTGAGGATACAAAAAAAGAACATACTTTCTTTTGTGTTCAAGTAGAAGTGCTAGGCAGACTTTATTTTTTAGACATAAAGACAATTTTAAGAGATGATGATACGCTAGTCGTAATTCTAAACGACCTTACAGATCACTATAAAACAGTGCACCAGATTAAACAGGTGCGTAATGAGTCTATTATAGGTTTTAATATCACGCAAGAGCTCAATCAAGAGTTAGAAATACAGCGTAGTTTTAAAAATAAGTTTCTTGCAAACGTAAGTCATGAAATACGAACTCCTCTCAATAGTATTGTAGGTTTTCTCTCTGTATTAGAAAATACGGATATCACGAGGGAGCAACTTGATATACTTAATATAGTAAAAGATTCATCTAAGAATCTAGTAACTATTTTAGATGACCTGATGGATATATCTAAGATTGAAGCAGGTAAATTAGAAATTAAAAAGAGACGCTTTGATTTTAAGGAATTTATAGAAGTCTTAGGTAAAACCTATCAACTTAGAGCAGATGAGAAAAGACTTTCTTTTGAGTTTGAAATGAGTTCAAAAATCCCACGATTCTTAGTGGGAGATCATCTTAGAATCAATCAGATTCTTGTAAACTTATTAGAAAATGCATTAAAATATACGCATCAAGGTAATATAAAATTCTGTGTAAAAACAGATTCTCAAAACGCCAGAAGAATACCCGTTACCTTTGAGGTGACAGACACGGGTATAGGTATACCTAAGGAAAAGATAGATAGTATTTTTGACAGTTTTACACAACTTGAGAAAAGAGGGCTCTTTGGAGGTTCTGGATTAGGGCTTAGTATTGTAAAACAACTTACACACTTACTAGATAGCGATCTTGAAGTAAGTAGTGTGGAGGGTGAAGGTTCTACCTTTAGCTTTACGGTTTATATGGGAGTTTCCCATAATCAGAAAAGAGAAAAGAAAGAAAAGGCCAAAAAGGCAAAGAATAAAAAAACTGCCGGTAAAAAGCCCCGCATTTTATTAGGAGAAGATGTAGAGGTGAACCAACTTTTAATGTTACGTCTTTTTGTAGATCATGGCGCTTATAGTATAGATATTGCAAAAGACGGTGAGCGTGTGCTAGAGTTTCTAGATAGACACACCTATGATCTCGTAATACTAGATCTTACTATGCCCGTAATGGATGGTCTTGATACCGCAGTACAAATACGAAGTCATTCTAATAATAAAATAAGTAAACTACCTATTATAGCCCTTACTGCTAGAACGGCTCAAGAAGAGCAAGATGCGGCAAAGGAAGCAGGTATGAATGCATATTTAACAAAACCGATAGATGCAGAGCTTCTATTTGAAACTATAGAAAGACTCTTAACGCGTTACAAAAGAAAAAGCAAAGAAGTCGTAGTCGCTTCTTCAGAAGAGGAGGAAGAGTAGAATCTTCTCTTCTTAGAGAACAACAAAAAAGGGGAAGATCTTATAAAGATTTTCCCCTTTTTACTTTTATAATAGTGCTGCAATCTAGCGGCTCATATTTTTGATTTCATCTTGAAAAGTGTCAATATCTGCACCTTCTCTTACAAGAACAAGTGCTTTATGCGCTACATAAGATGCATTACTTGTAGAAAATCCTAAACCTACAGCAAGCCTAACTAATAAAGGCTCCTCTTGCTCAAAATCATGGTCAATGTGTACCATACGTGTAAGATCGTATAAACGTTCTAACCTTCTGTCATAAGTAGTAGGAGGATTGATAGGGTGAGACATATAATCTCCTAGAATAATTTCATAATCCTCTGCAGATATAGAAAGGTTACGAGCAAGCCTGTCTAAAAAAGCTTTTTCCTTGTCTGAAATTACACCATCATCCATTGCCACCCTCACAATAGCTGCAAAGTGATCTTGGTTTCTCTTGCGGAACCCGCTATCATATAAATCTGAAAAAGACATATTTCTTAATTTAAAGTAAGCTTCAAAGATAGCTATTTAATCAAGATTTTTAATTTGTACATTTGATAAAACCCCTAATTTTTTTAGATGGATTCATTCTTATTTTATTTTAAAGAAGGCCTTTTTCACGTACTAGATTGGAACGCCTATGATCACATACTTTTTTTAATAGTACTCACAGTACCATACCTGTTTGGTAACTGGAAAAAATTATTGACGCTAGTGACTATATTTACACTAGGACATACCCTTTCTCTTGCCCTCTCGGCGTACGGTGTAGTTAAAGTAAACTCATCACTAGTAGAAGTTCTCATACCTATAACAATTTTAATTACCGCTTTATATAACATTTTTACAGCTGGCAAAAAGAATCGAAATCAGAAAATTGGAATTCACCTCTTTGCAGCTTTATTTTTCGGATTAATACACGGGTTAGGTTTTTCTACCTATTTTAAAATGATGACAGCAAGCTCAGAAAGTAAGCTATTACCATTAATTGAGTATACATTAGGTATAGAAGCGGCACAATTAATTATTGTATTTGTAGTACTTGTCATAAGTTTTGTGGGGCAAGCAATCTTCAGATTTTCACTTAGAGATTGGGTCATGGTTATATCATCCATAGTTATTGGTGTTGCCATACCTGTATTTCAAACCACCTTATCTAACATTAATTTTTAATAATTATTTTACATGCTTTTAGAAGTGCGTAAATAAGTTATATATTATAATTTTTTTCACGCTTTCGCGAAAGCGTAAATACATACATCACCTTAATTAATGGCTTCAAAACAACATAAATATGACATCGCATACTTGAGAATGGCTCGAGAGTGGGGCAAGTTGTCATACTGCAACCGCAAGCAGGTGGGAGCAATTATTGTAAAAGACAAGATGATTATATCTGACGGGTATAACGGAACACCTACTGGTTTTGAGAATATTTGTGAGGATGATGAAAATAATACGAAATGGTATGTGTTGCACGCTGAAGCAAATGCAATTTTAAAGGTTGCAAGTTCAACACAGTCATGCCATGGAGCAACTTTATATATCACATTAAGTCCATGCAAGGATTGTAGTAAATTAGTACACCAAGCTGGTATTAAGCGTGTGGTTTACCATAATGCTTATAAAGATCTAACGGGTGTAAAATTTTTAGAAAAAGCAGGCGTTGAGATAGTACATCTTCAAGATATCGATTCATAAATGAAAATACAGCGCAAATATATTCCCTTACTTTTTGGTTTAGGTATAGCTTTAGGCATATTGCTAGGAAGCCTATTAGATTTTGGGTATAACGATACCGCGTTGTTCACTTCAAATGCAAAAAAGGATAAGCTTAATAAGCTTATAGATTACATAGATTATGAGTATGTAGATGCTATTAATACAGATAGCATAGTAGAAGTTACTGTAAATGGTATTTTAGATAATCTAGACCCACATTCTACTTATATTCCACCAGATGAGTATAGCGCTATGGAGGAGAATATGAAGGGTGATTTTGTGGGAATAGGGGTGAGTTTTTACCCTTATAATGACTCTCTTGCGGTAATACAAGCTATAAAAGGAGGACCTAGTGCTCGCGCAGGAATTAAAGGCGGAGATCGTATTGTTTATGCAGATGGCATCAATTTATCTACCAAGGAAATTACAGATGACTCTCTATCTAGTATCTTAAAAGGAAAGGCGAGCACACCTATTGAGATTAAAGTAAAAAGACCTGGAATTAAAGACCTTATGTCTTTTAATTTTGATCGTGATCATGTGCCTATTTTTAGTGTGGTAGGTAGTTATATGCTTACTAATACCTTGGGGTATATTAAAATTAATCGCTTTGCAGAGTCTACTCATGAAGAATTTAAGAAAGCACTTGTAGATCTTAAAAATCAGGGAGCTACTAAAATTGCACTAGACTTAAGAGATAATCCAGGGGGTTATATCTCAAGCGCAGAGGGCGTGGTAGATGAGTTTTTGAAAGAAGATAAACTCATACTTTTTACAAAAAATAAAACGGGAAATATATCAAAAAGCTATACAGATGACGGTGGGATTTTTGAAGAAGGAGAAGTGTTTATCCTTATTAATGAAAACTCTGCAAGTGCTAGTGAGATTGTTGCAGGAGCTTTGCAAGACAATGATAAAGGAGTTATAGTAGGTCGTAGGTCTTTTGGTAAAGGACTTGTGCAGAGAGAAATGGATTTAGGTGATGGTAGTGCTGTACGGTTAACAATTGCTCGTTACTATACACCTACAGGTCGGTCTATACAGAAGCCTTATGAATTAGGAGATAAAAATTATTTTGAAGATTATCTCAATAGATATGAAAACGGCGAGCTGCGTAGTGTAGATAGTATCAAGGTTGCAGACTCTCTTAAATTTAGAACCCCTAAAGGTAAAATTGTATACGGCGGTGGAGGGATTATACCAGATATTTTTGTTCCTAAAAACACAGATTATGAGGTTGAGCATCTCAATTATGTATTGCGTTCTGGTTATATGCGCTTATTTATTTTTGAGCAATTAGAAAAGGATAGAACATACTACAACAGCTTGAGTATGGAGCAATTTCAAGAAGAGGTTGTTATATCAGATCAAGTAGTAGAAGATTTTATATCTTTCGCACAGTTTAGGCAGATCAATTTGAAAGCTAGTAAGTACAAAGATTTGTACAAGAAATATCTTAAAGCCACAATGGCGAGACAACTTTTTGATAACAATGCTTTTGAGATGATGGTTAATAAAGAAGATGCCGTAATTCAAAAAGTAATAGAACTTACCCTTGAAAAAGAATAACCTATGTTAATGGTAGTAGCTATATATGTATATATTATCGCAATCATCTTTAGATTGCTAGATAATAGTGCTGCACTACTTATACGCCATGGCATATCGGTAAGTCCTTTTTATTTGAAGCCACCAATTATTCTAGCTCAAATAGAAAACCTTAAAGATGAGAAACTCATCTGGAAGTTGCGTCGTAATCTATGGTATCAAAAGTTGCATATTGCTTTTACCGTACTAGCAATACTTACTTTAATTGTTGGAATTATTTACGAGATCTATAACCCGTACATTATATACTTAATGTAATATATATTATTTGTGTTTCTCTGCAATCTTGCGAGATGTACGTAATATAAGTAACAGCAAAATTGCGCATGAACATGCAATTACTCCTATTAAAGCAATACTGCTTTCACCTTCTAGTAGATTAGAAAAGTCTAGCAATGTTACATTATAAATAAGAAGGCCTAGCGCCAGTAAGATTCCAATAGGGATTATAAACTTCATAGTATTACTTAAAGAGTTCTTGAATGTTTGCAGTAAATAGCTTTACAGCAATTGCTAACAAAATTACACCAAAAACTTTATGTATAACAGCAATACCGTTCTTTCCTAAGAAGCGTTCTATATGCTTAGATGTTTTTAAGACTACGTATACTAGTGCTATGTTAAGTATAACAGCTATTATAATGTTGCTTAGATCATATTCTGCACGTAATGCAAGAAGCGAAGTAAGAGTACCTGGTCCTGCTACCAATGGAAAAGCGAGCGGAAACACAGATACGGTCTTTGCACTAATACCATCATCATCTTTAAAAATACTAACACCTAGAATCATCTCTAAGGCAATAAAGAATAGAATAAAAGAACCTGCTACTGCAAATTCATATACGTTAACACCTATGACGCCTAGTATGCTCTCCCCTACAAATACAAATAGAATCATTACAATAAGTGCTACTAAGGCGGCCTTTTCACTCTGTATATGTCCTGCTTTTTTTCGTAGTTTTAATATTATAGGAATACTCCCTATAATATCAATTACAGCAAATAGCACCATCGCGGCAGTAAGTATTTCTTTAAGATCTATATTCATTGCATATTCATTTTAAAATGCGCCCAAAGGTAACTTTATTTAAAAGATACTTAACGCATCATTAAGGAGAATTATAAAAACAATTCTTAACTTAATGCACTCTTAATAAGTTGGTAACATTTTTTTCAAAACACATTGTAATGTTCATAATAAAATATCGTCATAGTTTTTGGCTATTAAAGTTTAATTTATTCTAATGACAAACTATAGTTAGCCGGTATTTTAATAAATATTTTTACCACATCAACCTAGTAAAACATCGCATTATGAGTAGTAAACACACAAACGTATGGGACATAAATGATCCCAGTGCAGTAGCAAAATGTCCATTTCTTGGTAATCCAGATCAGTTAGTAGCTGGTAAGGGAACCTCAAACAGAGATTGGTGGCCTAATGAGTTAAAATTAAATATCCTGCGTCAGAACGGTACAAGTAGCGACCCTATGGATAAAGATTTTGATTATGCCGCAGCTTTTAATAGTCTTGATTTCCCTACGCTAAAGCAAGAGGTTATAGATTTAATGACAGATTCACAAGACTGGTGGCCGGCAGATTATGGTCACTACGGACCATTTATGATACGTATGGCTTGGCACAGTGCTGGTACTTATAGAATAGGTGATGGCCGTGGTGGTTCTAGCTCTGGATCACAACGTTTTGCACCACTTAACAGTTGGCCAGATAACGGAAACTTAGATAAGGCACGTTTACTTTTATGGCCTATTAAAAAGAAATATGGTAAAAATCTCTCTTGGGCAGATTTATTTATCCTTGCAGGTAATGCAGCTTTAGAATCTATGGGGTTCCCCACTTTTGGTTTTTCAGGAGGGAGAGAAGATGTATGGGAACCAGAACAAGATATTAACTGGGGTTATGAAGATGAGTGGTTAGGAGAAAAAGAGCGTCACGAGGGAGATAGAGAGCTTAAAGGATTTTTAGGAGCTACTCATATGGGACTTATTTATGTGAATCCAGAAGGACCTAGTGGTAAGCCAGACCCTATAGGAAGTGCTTTTGATATAAGAGAGACCTTTGGCCGTATGGCAATGAATGATGAAGAAACAGTTGCACTCGTTGCTGGAGGGCATACCTTTGGTAAAGCACACGGAGCTGCAGATCCAGATAAATACTTAGGAGCAGAGCCGCACGGAGCAACTCTGGAAGAGATGAGTACTGGGTGGAAAAACACATATAAGAGCGGGGTGCTAGATGATACAATCACCTCTGGTCTTGAAGGAGCCTGGACACCTAATCCTACACGTTGGGATGCAGAGTATTTTGACGTACTACTTAATTTAGACTGGGAGCTTACCACAAGTCCAGCAGGGGCACACCAGTGGAAGCCATCTAATCCAGATGCACCGCAAGCACCAGCTGCAGGAGGAAATGGTACTCAAGGAATAATGATGTCTACAGCAGATATGGCTCTTAAAATGGATCCAGAATATCGTAAGATTTCAGAGAAGTTCCATAAAGATCATAAAGCATTTGAAGATGCATTTGCAAGAGCTTGGTATAAATTGACACACCGTGATATGGGACCATTGTCACGTTACTTAGGTCCAGAATTACCTAAAGAGGAGTTATTATGGCAAGATCCTATACCAGAAGCAAACGGATACACACTGTCAGATAGCCAAGTAGCAACACTTAAAACAGCTATTGATGCAACAGATTTATCTGCTTCAGATATGGTAAGTGTAGCTTGGGCATCTGCTTCTACGTTTAGAAATAGTGATAAGCGAGGTGGAGCAAATGGTGCCCGTATACGTCTTGCACCACAAAATAACTGGGAAGTAAATAACCCAGAACAATTGAGAAGAGTGCTTAATGCTCTTAAAGATGTACAAGATAATGTAGCATTTGATGTATCTATGGCAGACCTTATCGTGCTTGCAGGTGGAGTAGGCGTTGAGCGTGCCGCTCACAACGCTGGTCATAAAATAACGGTGCCTTTCACCCCGGGACGTACTGATGCAAGCCAAGAGCAAACAGACATTGACTCTTTCGGTTACCTAGAGCCCAGAGCAGATGGTTTTAGAAACTATCAGAAAGGTGGTATGGAAACAGCTGCAGAGGAGCTTCTTATAGATAGAGCAAATCTTATGGGACTTTCTATACCAGAGATGACTGCCTTAGTAGGAGGTATGCGTGTGATAGGTTGTAACTATGACGGGTCTAAAGTAGGAGTGTTTACAGATAAAGTAGGAGCCCTTACTAATGATTTCTTTGAGAACCTATTAGACTTCACCTATACTTGGAAAGCACTATCATCAGACGATACATTATTTTCTGGAACAGACAGACGTACAGGAGATATGAAGTTTACAGGCTCAAGAGTAGATCTTATTTTTGGATCAAACACAGAGCTAAGAGCAATTGCCGAAGTATATGGAGCAAATGATGGTGAAGAACGATTTGTAAACACTTTTGTAAGTGCATTTGCAAAAGTGATGAACGCAGATCGTTTTGATATTAAGTAAATAAATAACGCTTTCGCGAAAGCGTAAGTACACAATAAAAACGTCCAACTTGTTATAAGTTGGACGTTTTGCTTTTTATGCAACGCTCCTCACTAGTGCGTGTTAGTTCGCTTTCGCGAAAGCGTAACAGCATAAAAATCTCCTTAAAAAGCTGTCTCAAGTAAGGCTAGACATACCTTGATGCCTTGTTTAATATTTCCTATGCGTATATTCTCATTAGGATTATGCTGATTGTTATCCATATTAACCAGCGGAAGTATGACTGTAGGAACATCTAGCGCCTTAATCACAGGGACAATAGGCACAGTGCCACCCATCATTCTAATTGTAATTGGGTCTTTGCCAAAAGATTGTGATAGTGCTCCTCTTATTTTTTTGCCAAAAGCATCATCTGGATTTGTTCTAAACGCGTTTACGGAGGTCTTCCCTGTAAATGTTGCTATTTTAGGGTAGGTAAGCCTTTCCTCATCAGTGGGAGTTCGATTTAATAAATGATAACCTTGTTTTGTGATATGATTTTTAATCTTTGCTAGTTGTGCATCGCCATCTGTCTCTGGAACGAGGCGTATATCTAGATGTGCAATGGCATATTCTGGAACTACAGTTTTTAAACCTTCGCCAGTCCAAGAGGTGCCTATCTGTCTAATGTTAAGAGAAGGAAATTGTAGTGCTTCTTGGTATGAACTTCCTACTTTTTCGGCGGTGTGAACACCAAGTTTTTTATTAAACTTTGTTTGCTCAAAAGGTACAGAAGAGAGTACTTGAGCCGTTTCTGGAGTAATGGTAATTCCGTCATAATAATTTTCAATAAGTACTTTACCATCATCATCTTTCATGCTTGTAAGTAAGTTTGCAAGTCTAAAGACAGGGTTAGGCGCATAGTTACCATAATGACCGCTATGTTGAGGTAGGCGGGCACCGTAAGTAGTGATTGCTGCAGTAGCAATCCCTCTACATCCAAAGGTGAGCGTAGGTTGATTAGAATCATGAGCAGGACCATCCATTACCACAAAATAATCTGCGGCATATCTACTTTTGTATTTGTCTAGGGTAGAAAGTAAAGCTGTCGAGCTGTACTCCTCCTCTGGGTCAAAAATTACCTTGATATTAAAAGCAGGCTCTTTTTGTTGTTCTTGCAAAAGTTGTAGCGCAGTAATAAACATCATAATAGGTGCCTTATCATCTGCAGCGGCACGGCCATAAATGCGCCAGTCATCATCAATTTTACTATCTAGTTGATCCCAAGAAATCGCTTTGTATTTACCAGAGCTACTTTCCTCCTTGAGTACAGGTTTAAAAGGATCTTCTTGATCCCAGGCTGCGGGGTTTACTGCCTGTCCATCTATGTGGACATAGAAGAGCACCGTTTTATAATTGGGGTTATACTCTTTTTCTACAAGAAGAATGGGAAGTGTACTAGTTTCTAGTAAGCTAGTTTCAAAATCTAATCCTTTGTAGCGCTTTTCTACAAAAGCTATATTTTCTAGCATTAAAGCTGGGTTTGAAGGCAAGTTAGGAATGCTCACAAAGGCTTTATGTTCAATAAGAGTTTTCTTGAGATGTTGATCTATGAGCACATCTGTAGGAGTTTGAGCAGTACCTATAAAAGAGGTAAATAAAAGACAGAGAGACCAGAGTTTCATAGAAGAAAATTTTAAGAATTATTGCTGTTTAAGCACAACCGTATGGTAGATAAATATAAGGTTTTCTACTAGGATGCTTCATTTCTATTAACAGAGGTTAATAAAAGGTCGTTATTACGCCCTAGTACGGTTAATAAAAGAAGAAACGGGCTATTAATGTTTAATTTTGGAAAACCTCAATGATTAAATATCGTAATTAATTACAGTTTATGGATTACAAACACCTAGTAGTAAATGTCAAGGAAAATGCGCTACGCTTTGAAAACAAGAATGCGCTCTATGTTAAGAATGAGACACTAAATACTTGGGAAGGCATAAGCTGGAAAAATATGTATCACCGTGTTGAAAATCTTGCCAAAGGTTTATTGCAGTTTGGTGTTGAAACACAGCATAACGTAGCCATCTTTGCCGAAAATATGCCAAACTGGATTATTGCAGATCTTGCGATAATGAGCATAAGAGCAGTAACAGTACCTATCTATGCAACGAGTTCTACTAAGGAAGTAGAGTATGTGATAAATGATGCTGAGGTAAGTTTACTTTTTGTGGGAAATCAGCATGAATACGATCAGGCTTATGGGCTTCTAGAAAGCTCTTCATACTTAAAGCTTATAGTGGCTCTTACAGATACCATCAAACTTAAGTCTTCTGTTTCTTCTATGTATTTAGAAGATTTTGTTGCCGCTAGTCCTACTCAAGAAATTGAGAACATCTATTTAAAAAGACAGCAAGACCTTGATGTAAAAGATCTAGCAAGTATTATCTATACTTCAGGAACCACAGGAGAACCTAAGGGTGTGATGATAGGTCATACTAATATAGGAGCTTCTCTAGCAGCACATAAATATGAACTTGATATATCTGATCAAGATGTGTCGTTAAGTTTTTTACCACTCAGTCATATCTTTGAACGTAGTTGGGTGTTTTTCTGTTTACATATGGGGATTGAAGTGTATTTTAATCAAGACCCAAAGAAAATTGCAGAAGTACTCAAAGAAGTGCGACCAACGGTAATGTGTACAGTGCCTCGTATTTTTGAAAAAATCTATGCAGCGATACAAGCTAAAACAAAAGAGGCTTCGCCTACAAAGCAGAAACTTGCAAGCTGGGCACTAAGTGTAGGTGATAATTACTATAATCAGCACAAAAGGCTTGAGAAAAAAGTGCCATTATCATTACAACTCAAATATAAAATTGCAAATAAGCTTGTGTTAAGCAAGCTGCGTGCACTCTTTGGAGGGCGTATTAAATTTATGCCCTGTGGTGGAGCGCCCCTTGCTGCAGAAATGGTTGCGTTTTTTCATTCCTTTGGTCTTGACGTAAAATGTGGATACGGACTTACAGAAACTACTGCAACAGTTTCTTTATTTGGATACACAAATTTTGAATTTAACTCTGCTGGAAAAAGCATCGAAGGTACTCAGATTAAGATAGGAGATAATGATGAAATCCTCGTAAAAGGCCCTGGTGTGATGCAAGGATATTATAAAAAGCCAGAAGCTACGGCTCAGGTTATTAAGGATGGGTGGTTTTGTACAGGAGATGCAGGAAGATTAGATCAAGGCGGAAATCTATTTATCACAGATAGAATTAAGGATTTGATGAAAACCTCTGGGGGTAAGTATATTGCACCTCAAAAGTTAGAAACAGCGCTCGTAAGTGATGCTCTCATTGAGCAACTTGCAGTAATAGGAGATCAGCAGAAATATGTGACGGCACTTGCCGTTCCTAATTTTGAGAACTTAAAAAAGTATGCCCTCGAGCACAATATCTCTTTTGATACTATGGAAGAGCTCATTGAGAATAAGGAGGTTGTAACACTTTTTGAGAAACGTTTTGACGAGCTTCAGCAGGAATTTTCAGCGTTTGAGAAGATAAAGAAGTTTACACTGCTTCCTCGTGAGTTCAGCATAGAAGCAGGAGAAATAACGCCTACACTAAAAATTAAACGCAAAGTAGTTCAAAAAAAATACAAAGCACTTATTGATAAAATGTATGCAGCCTAGGTAGTTTGAAGTGGTACGCTTTCGCGAAAGCGTAAAAATCATAACCATAAATAATCTCGCTACTCACACATTTTTACTTGATACTTTCCCAGTATCTTTGCGCAACTATGTTCCAACTCAAAAAAACCATCGTTTCTGAAGACATTATCGAAAAAGATTTTGTCTGTAATCTTAATGCTTGTAAAGGGGAGTGCTGCATCGCAGGTGAAGCCGGCGCACCACTTGAAGAAGAAGAGGTTACCATCATGGCAGATATTTATGATAAGGTAAAACCTTTTTTGCGTCCAGAAGGAATTGCGGCAATTGAGGAGCAGGGAACCAGTATCGTGCGTGACGGTGAACTTGAGACACCGCTAGTAAATGGAGCTGAGTGTGCTTACGTTACTTTTAATGATAAAGGATGGGCAAGCTGTGGTATTGAGGATGCTTACAATGCAGGTGAAGTGTCGTGGCGCAAACCTATTTCTTGCCATTTGTACCCTATTCGTGTGCAAAAATATAGCTCATTTTCGGCAGTAAATTATCATCGCTGGCCTATCTGTAGCGATGCTTGTTCTCTAGGGAAAGAACTATCTGTGCCTGTTTATAAATTTACTAAGGATGCGTTGATACGTAAGTTTGGTGAAGAGTGGTATACAGAACTAGAGAAGACCGCTCAAGAAATGGGTAAATAATGTAGTGCTTTGTGCGGACATGAAAGTCCTATGCAACAAAGTTTGTATGTTATCTTAAGAGATGCCTTATCTTTAATCACAAAGACGATACATGCATTTTCATTCAAAACTTCCTGACGTTAGTACTACCATTTTTACGGTGATGAGTAAGATGGCACATGAACATCAAGCCATTAATCTCGCGCAAGGATTTCCAGGCTTTGATAGTGATCCAAAACTGCAACAGCTTGTTACAAAGGCAATGAGTGATGGGTACAATCAGTACGCTCCTATGCAAGGTATTTACAGCTTGCGTGAAGAAATTACTCAAAAACTCAACACCCTATATGGAAGTGATTATCATCCAGAAGCTGAGGTTACAGTAACTGCTGGAGCAACCCAAGCTATTTACACAATCGTATCTGCATTTATACGTCCAGATGATGAGGTGATTATATTGAAACCTGCTTATGACTGCTATGAGCCTGCGGTGACTGTAAATGGTGGTAAAGTAGTCCCTATTCAACTTAAAGCGCCAGATTATAAAGTGAATTGGAACGCGGTAGAAGATGCGATAACGTCTAAGACTAAAATGCTATTTATTAATACCCCGCACAATCCTACGGGAACTATTCTTCATAAAGAAGATATGCTGGAGCTAGAGCGTATTCTTGAAGGTACAGATATCATATTACTAAGTGATGAGGTGTATGAGCATATAGTCTTTGATGGCAAGCGTCATGAGAGTGTGGCTCGTTACCCAGCATTAAGAGAACGCAGTTTTATTACGGCATCCTTTGGGAAGACTTTTCATAATACAGGGTGGAAAATGGGATATACAGTTGCTCCAAAAGAGTTGATGGAAGAGTTTCAAAAAGTACATCAATTTAATGTGTTTTCAGTGCATCATCCTTCTCAAAAAGCCTTTGCCCAGTACCTCAAGGACCCTAGTCATTATTTAGAATTGAACGATTTTTATCAGCAGAAAAGAGATTTGTTTCTAAACCTGATTCAAGGCTCACGTTTTACAGCAAAGCCTGCCGCAGGTACCTACTTTCAAATGCTGGATTATTCTGCAATTACTAGTGAGAGTGACACCGCTTTCGCGAAAGCGTTAACCACAACCCATAAACTAGCGTCTATACCAACGTCGGTATTTAATGTGAATCAAGAAGATTATAAAATGCTGAGATTTTGTGTCGCCAAAGATGACGAGACACTCAAAAAAGCTGCCGAAATTTTAACAAGCATCTAGTCGTCTAGTTTACGTGCCACCCAACCTCGTATGAGTTCTGCAGTTACTCCAAAGGCAACATGAGCTAGAAATTCGTTTGCTTGTAATTTTACAGGGATATCTTTAGGCTCATCCTCTAGGCCCATTAATGGAAGCGAGGTTTCATGCGTTGCGAGATATGCTGTCGTACCAAAGAGCGCTCCCTCTACAAGGTTAGTCTCTGGTCTATCACGTTTTGCATAGCCTAAACTAGCTCCTAATGTTACTCCAATGGGAATATTCACTAATTGCTCTGCGAGATCTCGATTTGATGTGCTTACCGGTTCGCCAGTAAGTTTCTCAGAGATATTATCTACGAGCTTAAGTTGTGCACTGTCGGTGTTGGGCTGTCTTACGGGTAATACGCGTTCTATGGCACTTTTAACAATGGTGCCTGCTAGACCTCCTAATACTCCAGAAATCACTCCCCGTGTAGCAGTAGATGCTAGATTATCTTTTTCAAGCCAATTAGAAAGCGCGGTATTACTCATAGTTAGTTTATTATTATAACTCTAAAGTACTTTTTAAGACGTACTACAGGTCTTAAGATAATTATAATTAACAATTAATTAAATCACTTTGGCAGGAGTAATTAACTACTGTAATGATAGAATCAAGAATTATACTAAGAGACGTTAATTTAAATGGCGTATATCATTTTTGTTTTTATCTTTATGTTTTCGGAGTAATCACAATAAGCAACTCCGTGTAGCACAGAATGTAAGTTATGAATGACAAATTATTTGACGCAATACGCAACGGAGATCTAGAGATGGTGCAAGCAATTATTACTGCTCATCCAGAACTTGTAAATATTAAAGATCAACGTGGTTCTACACCTTTATTACTTGCCACTTACTATGGAAATCAAGATATAAGTGAGGCTATCTTAAAGCATAAGCCAGACCTGAATGCTAAGGATAGCTCTGGAAATACAGCGCTTATGGGGGTGTGTTTTAAAGGATATCCAGTAATTGCAAAACTACTTATAGAAAGCGGAGCAGATGTAAATGCCGTAAATCTAAATCAGGCTACAGCTCTTATTTATGCTGCCACTTTTGCGCAGTCAGAAATTGCACAAATGCTTATTGAAAATGGTGCCGACTTATCTCATAAAGATGAAAAAGGTAACACTGCTTTTGATCACGCAAAAATGCAAGGAGCTTCTAACTTGATGGAAATCTTAGAAGAGAAATAAACCTGTTAAGTGAGTTCGCTTTCGCGAAAATGTGACCCATCAAAAATAGGTTGTTGCTTGACCGGCATGTGCCTCTTTTATTTGAGTGAGTTTAAGTCAAAACTTTTATAATCTTCTACCCAATTTTTACAGCCGTTATCGAGCATTGCTTTACGGTTTTTTGTCCCTATGCCTAAGAATGAGATATCGAGCTCTTGAGCCGCTTTTAAATCCCAAAGTCCGTCACCTACAGCAATAATATTGTCAAAAGATGTTCTATTGTAATATGCTTTAGACTTCTGTATAGCTTCTTTTACAAATCCCACTCGAGAAATGTTATGTAACGAAGTTGCAAGTACCTCTGGAATAAAAGGGACTTGAGAACCCTCCATTTTTATAGCAGTAGCTTTCGGAAAAGCACCTGTTCCATAAGCAAATGGAATCTGCATTTTTTTCAATTTTAATAATAACGAGCGCGCACCTGGGATTTCACTCACAGGACTACATTTAGATAATTCTTCACCTAGTAAGTGGTCTAGCTCATATCTTAAGTTGGCTGGAGCTTTCTTATTAAAAGTACGCTCGTAATTATACTCTAGCGCATACAGATCTGTATGGTGTAGATAATTGTCGTAATCGGTATCAATATCTTGAAGTCCTATGTCTGCTAGAACTTTGGTGATAACAGGGAGATAGGTAGGAATACTATCTGTGAGTGTTCCATCTATATCAAAAACGAAAAGTGTGTCTTTTGTAATCATCTAGTTTTTTCTGAATAATTGTTTTACTGTAAGAGTTCCATCGCTGTTTAACCTCTTTACAATTTTTATAAAAGCAATGGCTGTAATAAGCGCATCTCCCGCAGAGGTGTGCCTATCGTGCAGAGGAATTTTAAGCGCTTCGGCAAGTTCATCTAGCGTATATCTTTTTTCTTGTAAAGGTCTGTTTATAGGGTGCACAAGTCTTTTGTACAATGTTTCTGTATCTAGTACTCTATTTTTTAATTTTCCCAGCTGAGCGCGTTTTAGTGCTGCATTAATTACTGCAACGTCAAAACCTATGTGGTGCCCTATAAGAATGTCTGTACCTATAAATTCAAGACATCTTTCTATTGCTTCTTGTTCATTTACTTGCTCATAGCTTCCATTGCGCAAGATGCCGTGTATTTTTGCACTTTCAGGCTTGTATATATCTTGCTTGAGATATAACTCTAGGCTCTGTGCTATAGAAATCTCATTGTTGATAACGGTTACCGCTCCTATAGATAGAATACGATCCTCTTTATAGTGTAAACCCGTTGTTTCGGTGTCAAATACTACAAAACGAGTGGTGTGAAGCTTTTTTCCATCTAGGGTACTACCTAAAAAACCTGCTTTGCTCTTCTCTAGGGCAAAAGCAGCGAGATATTGTGTCCAAAATTTTGGAAAATCTTTTTGAGGTGATGTGGTAAATAATCCCATCTAGCTCAAATTTTGAGTTTGAAAACGTACACGTAGCACTTCTTGTAAATCGCGTAGTGGTTTAAAGCATCGTTTTAGTTTTAGGCGTTCCTCTTTTGATAAATCCGCTAGTTTAATGAAGCGGCCGCTATCATCATTGCGTAGCCCTTGCCTGACTCTAAATTTAAGAAGCGCTTTAAATGCGTAAGCGCAACTCTCAAAGAGTTCTTTGTTCTGAGGTTCGAGTTCTGCAAGTTTTTCAAAACGTTCTGAGGTGTGATTTATGTTACGTAAATTATGGTAAAGTGAAAGCACTCTGGCGCCGCTTATTAAGGGAGCCATAGCACGATTTTTTATGTCAAATTCATCTTTATGCGCACCATCTGACTCCACTAGAAAGTTTCGAAAGAAACTCACCGGCGGCGGATTCTTAAGGGCATCCTTTGCCATAAATCTAAAAAACACAGAAGAGGTTGATAGTTGGTCATAGATAGAAGTAGTGAGTTGCGCAACTAGTTCCTGGGTCCCATATACGAGTCTGTAGTCAAAAAATATGCCTGACATCAACATGCTTTCTGGAGACGGATCTTTAATCCATGTAGAAAACTGTACTTTCCACTCAGAAAGTGATAAGCAGTACAGCGGATTACTTCCCATCATATCTGCTGGGCAGTAATCATAACCTATTTTATGCAGGCGTTTGTTCATCCTATTTGCAAGATGTAGAAAGTAATTTTTAGTCGCTTCATTGTTTTCTGGAGACACATCCTCATAAATAAGAGCGTTATCTTGGTCTGTATATAGTAATTGCTCCTCTCGTCCTTGACTACCTAATGCAAGCCAGGTAAATGGTACTGGAGGATTATGTGCCATCTTGCTTAATGAGAGCTCCATGGTACGTTGCATGAGAGCGTCTCTAAGCTCAGAAAAAATATTAAGAATATGTGATATAGGTAAGTTTTGATCTAGATAGCGCTCAAGAAGAAGGGTTGCTTTTTCCCAAGTAAAACGCAGCATTTTAGTCTTTTTTGCTCTTTTTATTTCTTTAACGAGTTCGGCGGGGCTGTTACCGTAAGCGACCACGATGTCATGCTTGCTTAGCACGCCTACTACTTTCGTGCTAGCTGTACCATCTTCGGTAATTATGAGGTGGCTTATTCCATTCTTAAGCAGTATAAGTTGCGCCTGAGCTACGGTTATTTTTGGAACGGCGCAGACGACCTGAGTAATCATTGCATCACCTACTACGTGATCACTAGAGATGATATTATTTGCAATAGCATTACGCAATTCTCGATTTGTGAGAACACCTACTGGTATTGAATCTGTCGTAATAACTAAACATCCTATGCGATGTTGTTGCATTAATCTTGCTGCTTCTTGTATGGAAGTTTCTGGAGAGCAAGTGATGATGGAGGTGCTATATCGTGCTTGTTCTAGGCCCAATAAATGGGCACTTCGTTCCGGCTCATAGGTATTCAGTAATGAGCCGCTTTGCTGTAAGGTATAAGGATCTTTAATGTTTGATGCAAAACTAGCGATGAGGTAGTTTGAAATGGCTTTGTTCGCTTTCGCGAAAGCGGAAAATTCCTCCATGGGTAACGTATAGAGTATTGTCTCTTCCTTTGCCGTAGCAGTCGTTCTGTAAGAGTCTGTCGAGGTAACTTTGAGGCCAAAAAGATCGCCTTCATCACAAATGTCTACCACCTTAATTACATCCTTGGAGGGTCTCGTAAGCTTTATAGCCCCTTGCTGAACGATATAGAAACGATCACTGTAGGCTTGATCACGTTTAAAAATAACCTCCTCCTTATCTATGTAAAGTACAGAAGCCTGGCTGCAAATATCTAGCAAATCACTCTCTGCCATAAATTGAAATGGCGGAAACTGTTTTAAAAAATCATAGATTCTTTGAGCAATTGTGTTTTGCATAGCGGGTACGTATTCATTGTAAAGATAGTACAGATGGAAAGTTCTACCATAAATGTATCTTTATACTATGAAAACAGAAACTTTACAAGTAAGCCTTATACAAACTTCGTTTTTTTGGGAAGATGCAAATCGCAATAGAGTACACCAAGAAACATTGATAGCAAAAGTTCCCAGAGATAGTGACCTTATCGTACTGCCAGAGATGTTTACTACTGGGTTTTCTATGAATCCGCAATCCCTAGCGGAAAGCATGGATGGTGAAACTGTGCAATGGATGAAGCAACAGGCTCTTAAGTCACAAGCAGCCATCTGTGGAAGTTTGATTATAATTGAAAAAGGTCTCTATTACAATCGTTTTTTATTTGTCACTCCAGAAGGTGAAATCACTACCTATAATAAGCGCCATACGTTTAATATGGCGGGCGAAGGAGAGCAGTATAAAGCTGGGAATGAGCAGGTGCTTATACATTATAAAGGCTGGAAGATATTTCCGCAGATTTGTTATGACTTGCGTTTTCCGGTGTATGCGCGTAATACATTTGATTATGATCTTATTATCTACGTTGCAAACTGGCCAAAAACTAGAATAGCAGCCTGGGATACACTCCTTAAAGCTAGAGCTATAGAAAACATGTCTTATTGTATTGGAGTAAATCGCGTGGGAGTAGATGGTAATAATCTTGAATACATAGGGCACTCTGCAGTCTATGATGTGCTAGGAGAAGAGGTGGTCACAGGGCATACTCAAGAAGGCGTAGTGACCACCACGTTAACTAAAAGGCATATTAATAACACAAGAAGTAAATTGCCTTTTCTGGAAGATAAAGACAGATTTACTCTTGGATAGTATCCTTAAGCTTTGTTTTTCTAGAGAGTAATTCAAAAGTTTCCTTTGCAAACCAACTTGGTCGCACATCAATTTCTCCGGGGAAGTTGATAATTACTTCTGGTTGTGTTCGTTCTAAATAATTACCTGAGTCAAAAACACGGTTATTATTGGCATCTTCAATAAGGCGTATTTTATAAAGGCCTGGTTTGAGAAGTTTAAAGTTAAAAACAGTTTCTTGAAGGGAGTATTTAGTTTCTACGATTTCGTCACTTTTGTTCATTAACTGTACGATATATGGAAAATTAGCCGCGTTTTTAAGCGTGAGCTCTATATCTCCATAATCTGAAAATTCTTTAGTGTTAGCTTTATAGAAAAGAGTATCATTCTGCTGTCCAAAAAAGTCTGTAATCGCATTAGGTAGCGCCTTGATACTATATCGAGTCTTCTCTTCTTTTTTAAAGTCAATGTCTAATGAGGTTCGGTTATCTTGTAAAGAATAAGTAAAAGGAATCTCTACAGAGTCTTTTAAAACGGTTATCAAAGATTTATTAATCGTGTCTATAGGAATATTGCTGAGTATGCGATATGGCTTATCAAATAGCACAGCGTTACGATATTTTGAAGAAAAGGCTAGGGAATCTAGTTTGGGTTTTCGTATTCTAGCTTGTAAGGTGTCATTATAACCTGGAGCAGTAACATTAAAGACAAGCGAGTCAAGTGCAACTTGTGGTTTGTACCAATAGTTTAATGTGTCTTCTCCTTTCTTTGTTATAATACTTTGGTGATTGTTTCCCACATCAGTTAAGAGGTTTATAGAGATACTATCTATATACCCACTAATGCCAAAGGCAATTTTACCCTGGGCAGCATGCTTAGGGCGGGAGGCTTTATAAACTGGTGTTTCTGAAAATAATTTTAGTGTATACGACGAGTCAGTTGGGACAGTTATAAAATCTTCTACAAAAGCAACTTTATCCTTTTTAGGTTGAAATGTATAATTTGCATCTTCATCTTTTAAAGCTACAAGTGCATATGTTCCAGGTTTTAGATAGTCTAGCTCAAAGGTGTTGAGACTATCTAAGGTATTTGTAACGTATAAAGGTGGCTTATTATAGATAGTGGAATCCGTATAGGTACTATCTGCTTCATAAAGCATTACGGTTACAAAATTGTCAGGCTTATCTAAGATCGCATCTACAATTGTTCCTGCCACAGTAAGACTATCTATGTAATCTCCAGTAGACATTACGTACTTAAATGAAGGAAAAGGATTTCCTTCATTATTATCTACAATACTGAGTCCAAAGTTGAACACGTAGGTCGTATTGGGAGCAAGTGTATCTTGGATTTTTATTTCTATATATTTTGATGCAGATCCCTGTGGAGAGATTACTCTATTGATAATAGGAGGAGAGATGATAAGCTGTTTTCTAAGATCTTTGAGTTTTATATACTCATCAAAATAAATGCGAATTTCATCTCCATCAAAGTTTGTCGTAAAGTTAGGAGGTGTAGACTTTACAAAAACTGGAGGTAGGCTATCCATAGGTCCTCCGGTAGGAGAACCACGTTTTGCACAGTTTACGAGCGTTAGTGCCATACTCACCATAACTACTATAAATATAGCTACGCGTCTTCTATTAAAATGATACCAAGGATTATCTGTCATGCGACTACAAAGAAACAATTATTTTAACCAAAACGAAATACCTATTGTGCTATTGCCATCACAGCAATACTTAATTTGATATTAGGTATTTTAAGAAGTTGTAAGGCGCATGATTCTAAAGTTGCTCCTGTAGTTAGAATGTCATCACACAACAATATATGCTTGCCTTCAAGATTGCTATTGGTCGCGATCGAAAAAGCATCTAGTACTTCATCACTACGTGTAAACCGACCTTTAAACACTTGAGTTTTTGTATTTTTTGCTTTGATAAGCACATCATCAACATAATGAGCTTCTAGCGCTCCAGCGAGCGATTGTCCAAAGCCTTCCACTTGGTTGTATCCTCTCTTTCTTTTCTTCTTTGGGTGAATGGGCACTGGTACTACTGCGTCTATGCACTTGTATTTGTCAAGAGATTTGAGATCTTCTCCTAGCCATGTTCCTAGAAAGCCGCTTATTTCATGCTGCCCTCTGTATTTGACGTTGTGCATGAGTTCCTGGACCGGACCTTTTTTTTCAAAGTAAAACAATGCAGTCGCATTTTCTATATTGAGGCGTCCATAAAATACTTTTTTAATTGCAGGGTCGTTGTACCTATGAAAATCTGTAACAGGTAACGTATGCCTACAATGTGTACATACCATATTTTCGGCAGCTATGAGTTCGCTGTCACAAGATTTACAGGTTTCTGGAAAAAATAGAGAACGGAGCGATTGTAGCAATGGCTTATACTTTTTTTTTCTAAATTAACCCCTTTATGTGAATAAAAGAACATCTATGCGTACTAAAAGTACAAATAACACCTTATTATTTCTTGTGATCTTGCTCTGTCTAGTTGTTGCAGGGCTAGGATTTCACACCTACAATTTTCAAAATGAAGTGCAGCAACGTGAGGCACAGTTAGTAAATGACAAAGAAAGAGTCACAGCACAACTTGACGAGGAGTTGTCAAAATACAGTAGTCTTTTAAAAGAGAGGGATGCATTAAAAGGAGCTCTTAAACAAGCTCAGTCACGACTTCTGCAACTTAAAGAAACACTACAAGACGACGACTTAAGTAGGTCAAAAATGCAGCAGTTTCAAATGGAAATACAAAGGTTGCGCAGAGAGCGAGAGTTTTTTATAACTGCAAACGATAGTTTACAATTAGAAACAAAACGTCTCGCGGCATTACAACAAGAGACGCAAAAAGCGCTAGACCTAGCAACAAAATCTCAAGACAGTATACAAAAATCTAATAGAGATCTGGCAGAGAGACTTACACAAGGAGCACGCCTTACAGTAAGTAATCTCGCAGCAAGAGGAGTGATCCAGCGCAATAGTGGCAAGTTTTTTATGACTTCTAGAGCCAGTCGTGTTGAGATGATGCAGGTGTGTTTTACCGTAAATGATAACCAACTTGCAGAGGCAGAAAATAAATCTTTTTACGTGCAAGTGGTCAATAATCAAGGCCGTATGATTGGTGTAGAACGCAACGAGAAGTTTGAAGACGGCTCTGTCGTGCGATACAATACAAAGACTACGATTGCATTTAATAAAACTGCCTATACCATTTGCGAGCTTGTGTTACCTGTACAACAGATGGAAGGTGGTGATTATACAATAAACGTCTACCACGAAGGCTCCATGCTACTCTCTACCATTCTTTCTTTAAAATAGGGTAATTGCAATTTCCGTTATTTCTAATGGATTGCTATTTTTACAGCTTGTTACAAACGAAAACAAATAATTTTATTTTATTGGTTTGAGAGGTTTTTACGCTTTCGCGAAAGCGTAACCTTATACCTCATCAATTTTAATAAATTGAATAATTAATCTACAACTTATGGCTCAACAAGACGATCATTTTAAAAAAGTAATATCTCACGCAAAGGAATACGGCTACATCTTTGGTAGTAGTGAGATTTATGATGGCCTAAGTGCTGTCTATGACTACGGTCAAAACGGCGTTGAGCTTAAGAAAAATATACGCGAGTATTGGTGGAAAAGCATGGTGCAGATGAACCAAAATATTGTAGGTCTAGATGCTGCAATATTTATGCATCCTACTACATGGAAAGCGTCTGGTCACGTGGATGCATTTTCTGATCCGCTTATAGATAATAAAGATTCAAAAAAGCGTTACCGTGCAGATGTACTCGTTGAAGACTATGCAGAAAAGCTCAATCAAAAAGCCGAAAAGGAAATAGCTAAGGCTGCAAAACGTTTTGGGGAAAGCTTTGATAGAGCACAATATGAAGCGACAAATCCTAGAGTTATGGGATATCGCGAGAAGCAAAAAAGCGCTACCGCAAGACTTGCACAATATCTAACCCAAGAAGATTTGCCAGCAGTAAAAGCACTTATAGAAGAGCTGGGAATAGGATGTCCTGAGTCTGGATCAAAAAACTGGACAGATGTGCGCCAGTTTAACTTGATGTTTGGAACAAAGCTAGGAGCATCTGCAGAGACGGCAACAGATTTGTACTTACGTCCAGAAACTGCGCAAGGTATTTTTGTAAACTATTTAAACGTCCAGAAAACAGGGCGTATGAAAATTCCTTTTGGAATTGCACAAACAGGTAAAGCATTTAGAAACGAGATTGTTGCACGTCAGTTTATATTTCGTATGCGAGAATTTGAACAAATGGAAATGCAATTTTTTGTGCGTCCAGGAGAAGAAATGAAGTGGTACGAGCACTGGAAAGAAACTCGTTTAAAATGGCATAAATCGTTAGGACTTGGAGAAGAGAATTATCGTTTTCACGACCATGAGAAGCTTGCGCACTATGCAAATGCAGCAACAGATATAGAATTCAACTTTCCATTTGGCTTTAAGGAGCTTGAAGGTATACATTCTAGAACAGACTTCGATCTTAAAGCACATGAAGAGCATTCTGGAAAGAAATTGCAATTTTTTGACCCAGAGCTTAATAAGAGTTATGTGCCTTATGTGGTAGAAACATCAATAGGTCTAGATAGAATGTTTCTAGCAGTATTTTCTGCTTCACTTCAAGATGAAGAATTAGAAAACGGAACTTCAAGAGTAGTATTAAAATTACCAGCAATTTTAGCTCCTGTAAAAGCAGCTATTTTACCACTAGTTAAAAAAGATGGGCTCCCAGAAGTAGCACAAAAGATCATCGATGATTTAAAATACGATTATCGTGTAGCATATGATGAGAAGGATGCAGTAGGTCGTCGTTATAGACGTCAAGATGCGGCTGGAACTCCACTTTGTATCACCGTTGATCATGATACACTAGAAGACAATATGGTGACAGTAAGAGATAGAGATACAATGGAGCAACAACGTGTTTTAATCACAGATTTACCTGATATTCTCAATAAGAAAGTGAATTTTAGACATTGGATAGCTTAAAGCTAATTGTCGATAAATATTATAAACACCCATTTCATGGGTGTTTTTTTATGCTTTAGGTTGAGTTTTTTGTATTTTTATTAAGCAAACCACTAAAAACTACATGATGAAAAAAATTTACTCTCTGCTTTTTGCAGTTCTCTTAGGCTTTAGCTTAGGGGTATCGGCACAGCAATCTAAACCTGTTGGGCCATTTTCTGTAACCACAGCAGCTACAGTAACACAGATGCCGTCAATACAATCAAGGTCTAAATTAATTCCATCAGTAGATAAAGGGATAAAGGTTCAAGATGGTCGCGCTACTAGAAATGAGATTTTAATAGGCAAAGGAAGTAAAGGGGCTGATGCACTTGCACAAAGTAAACACAGAACATCTGGTACTGTGCCTGGAAGAATGCCTAGTCTTGTTGTTGAGACGGCATTGTCTAATTCTCAACCTACTGATCCGTCTGGAGCTGTAGGGCCTGATCATTATTTTGCCGTATTTAACACTGGATTTAGAATTTTTGATAAGGACGGTAATGCTCTAACAGAGAAATTAGGGACAGAAAATATTTTTCCAGCTTCAGGTTGTTGTGACCTTACGGTGTCATATGACAACTTAGCAAATAGATGGGTGGTTTCTTTCCTTGGGAATGGGGTGCAGATTGCAATTTCAAGTGGAGCTAATCCAATGACTTCAAATTGGACTGTATATAACTTTCCAAATATATCGGACTATAATAAGTTATCTGTTTGGAGAGATGGTTACTATGTAACGGAAAACACTGGTGGATCAACGAAGTTGTGGGTGCTAGAAAGATCATACAATTTTGACGGATCGCCAGATGCTGAAGCTAGAATGGCTGGTTTTGAATTGCCAGGTATTGTTATCAACGGTTTTCACAGCCCACAAGCACTTAATATTACAAACGATAATCATCCCACAACTGGAGGATGTCCTATTGTTTATTTACAAGATGATGCTTGGAACGGAGTAGATACAGATCATATTAAATTATGGGAAGCTACTATGGATTGGGATAATGTTGAAAACTCTACGGTATCTCCTCCTTTAGAAATTGCCGTTACAGAATTTACATCTGTATTTGATGGGGGAGCTTTTGCAAATCTAACGCAGCCTAATGGCGGTCAAGATATAGATGCATTGCAAGCTACTATCATGAATCAGGCGCAGTTTAGAAAATTTGATGGGCATAACTCAGGAGTATTTAATTTTGTTGTAGATACAGATATCTCAGGACAAGAACTGGCAGGAATCCGCTGGATAGAACTTCGTCAAGATGTTGATGGTGGAACATGGTCTCTATTTCAAGAAGGAACTTATACGGCACCTGATGGTAAACATGCTTGGCATGGATCTATGGCTATGGATTCAGAAGGAAATATAGGGTTAGGTTACACATCTATGGCTGGACCTACAACACCAACAGATGGAAGTGTTGATCTTGTCTTGAGCTCATACTATACTGGACGCTTTGCTAGTGATGCTCCTGGAACAATGAGTATCGAAGAAACACTTATTGCCAAAGGTTCTGGAAATATACCAGGAGCAGAGCGTTACGGAGATTACGGTAAAATGGATGTTGACCCTATTACTGATAAAGAATTTTGGTTTTTAAATGAGTATGTTGGGGCAAATGGACGTGCAAATGTACTTGGCGTTTTTCAACTAGCACCTGAGCTTACTAATGACGTTGCTGTGACAAGTATTGACAGTCCAGTAAATGGTAATCTAGGTAACTCTGAAGTTGTTACAATAACTATTTATAATTTGGGATCTGCAGATGCTTCTAATTTTGACGTTACTTACCAAGTTGATGGTGGAGCTATAGTAACAGAAACGTTTACAGGTACCATACCACCATCCTCGTCAATGCAATATACATTTACCACTACAGCAGACTTTTCAATACAAGAACAATCGTATCAACTTACAGCTGCTACAAACTATAGTATTGATGAAGATAACTCAAATGATGCTACAACTAGGACAATATTAAATGTAACACCTTTAGATATTGGCGTTGTAGGTATTGTATCTCCTTCTACTGGTGATAATTTAGGGATAGAGACAGTAACAGTAACAATTAGAAACTTTGGGTCTGTAAGTCAGACGGGATTTGATGTTTCTTACACATTAGACGGTGGTACCGCTATTACCGAAACTGTAACTGCAACTGTTGATCCTCTTGAAGAAATTGATTTCAATTTTGTAACAGGTGTAGATGTTTCTGAAATAGCAGATTATACTATAAGTGCATTTACTGCCCTTAATGGTGATACAGATTCTTCAAATGATGCCGCAAGCAGCACATTCTCAAATTTATCTTGCTTGACTACTGTAAATACAACTACCCAAGAAATTGGTCCTGATGCAGATGTTATAACAGAATCTGTTATAACGGTAACTAATGACTTTATTATTACAGATGTAAATGTGTTGATAGATGTGACTCATACGTATAATCAGGATTTGGTAATCGAGCTCATTGCGCCAGATGGCACAACGGTAGAACTTGCTAATCGAGTAGGAGGAAATGAAGACAATTTTACAAATACCTTGTTTGATAGTGAGTCAGATAATCCAATTCAAAATGGCGCAGCTCCATTTACAGGTGTTTTTGCACCTAGTGGTTCCCTTGAAGTATTAAATGGTTTGACATCTGCAGGGGAGTGGACTCTTCGTATTACTGATAACGTAAATGAAGATGGCGGGTCCCTTAATAATTGGTCTATCCAACTATGTGCTGCAGAGGCGCTTTCTGTTCCAAATCCTTTCTTAGAAGAAACAGATTTAGTAGTAGTGTCAAAAGGGAAGAACCAGTTTAATGTGACTTTAAATACAACAGAATTTAATCAACGTTTAGATCTTAATGTATATAACCTATTGGGTCAACGAATGCTTAACCATAGGCTCTTTAACACAGGAAGTGGCTATTATTACGACTTAGATATGTCTTACGCTGCAAAAGGTGTCTATCTTGTAAAAGTTGGAACAGGAGATGTAGGGAAGGTAAAACGCATCATTGTTCAATAAGCATGAATTAGATTTTCATAAAAAAGCCCATTGCACTAGCAATGGGCTTTTTATTTAGTGGTATATCCAGTGTTATTTATTCATCTTCATTTCTGTAATCCCTACAGGGCTAGCTTTATCGCATCTACTCATGCGACGTTGTGGAGTGTACTTAAACCAAACAGTGGCGCCATTCTGCATAAAGTCTTTATCGATAGTCATAGGGTCTAGATGACGGCCATCTTGAAGCTTAATTGTCCACTCGCAATCGCCTTCTGCTTTAGACTGTACAATAGTTCCCGAAGTGTATCCTTTAGTGTCAAAATCCATAAGTGCTGTTTTAGTGTCTTCTACAGCAACCGGCTTTTGCCCACAGCAAGAAAAAGCCATGATTCCCACTAGAGACATACCTGTAATGTATAATCTTGTTTTCATATTTAGGTAGTTTTTGTTTCCTTAAAGGTCGTTAAAATTTAGAAGAAAGCCTTAATCTGAATGTTACCTGTATGGATAGTTCGTGTTTCTTCACTTTTACGACCAAAATAAGAGACGTTCAAATCTAAAAATTTAGTTATCCTCTTCTGTGCAATTGCATTCCAAGTAAAGTTTGTTCCTGGTTGTAGCCCTTCTAGAATCTGATATGCAACTGGACTAAATGCGCTTCCGCGAAAATCGTTATTGATATACTTAAACTCCCCAGTTAATGATACTTTTTCTAAATCTGCTAATGCAAATGAGATACCAAGATTCTGTTGGTCAAGTTGTTCTTGCTCTCCAGTCGTGTTGTTTTTATTTTGATATTCATAAAACAGTGAAACCCTCGATTGTTTGCCAAAGAGATATGAGAGTTTAGGATTAACACCAAAGTTATCTATACTAAAATTACGAGAGCTAAAATTCTCTGCGCTACTTTCGGTAGAGCCTAGTTCTCCTCTGGCATTAAAGAGCCAGCTCTCTTTTACTTTGTGTAGAAAGTTGAGTTGATGACTTTGTACTACACTTTCCTGTAATCCTGTAGAGAGAAGAATTTTAGATGTATTTGACAGAAATGAATAGGAGGTAGTATAACGCTGCTTTCCTCTATTAAAAAATAACGTATTTCTAAAGTTGACCGTAGCGCCTATTTCATCGTCATCCTCATTAAATGGGTTCAGGCTAAAATTGTTATCAGTGCGCAATACTCTTTTATCTAAGATATAGCTAGACTGATTGTAAAAGTGGGAAAGAAACTTTTTTATTCCCTTGAGTCCTGACCACTGCCCAGGCTGTAGTGTGAGTTGCTGGCTTAATCTGTTTTGGTGAGTTCTTACAAATACTTGGTTTGGGAGTAGTATTCTCACATAATCTGCTTCATCTTGAAACTGAGCTATCTCAAATTCATCTAGCTCTTGTATGCCATCTCCGTTGTAATCATTCCATGTATGGGTTCCTTGACCTTCGTCTACTTGAATAAAAGTAAATTCTTGCTGAGGTTGGGTGCCGCTATTAGTTTCAAAAACAGTGTTAAGTCGGATGATATCATTTGCAAATCGCTGATTATAAAGTAGTCTTGAGTTGAGCGAGTTTTCATCTTCTTGTTGATCTTCATAACTAAGATTACGATAATTTAGAAAGAGTGAGATGTTTGTTTTCTCATTTTTTATCAATTGAGATTTTAAGTAATAGGTGTTAGATGTATTTACTCGTGTTATACGATTGAGTCGCACACTATCATTTATACGATATTTATATCCAGCTTCCATATAGACGTTTGTGCTGTCTCCCACACCGGCAAAAGCTTTGTAAGCACTAAATCGCTGACTATTTGCCGTTATAGAGTCATTCCTCTTTGTGATTCTAACGTTGTCCTCCATATTAAATGAAGCGCCTATCCATGATTTTTTGAAACCATAAATTGCATTTACGTCTGCTCGTGTAAAGTCTGTATTGAGTTGTACATCATCTGTACTAAGCGTACTTGCATTAATCGCAGTCCTCAAATTGCCAAGTTCCCAGTAGGCATTTAAGCTGTGTCTGTAACCATTATAAGCATCTTGAAAATTTAGATGTTGAAATTGATAGGTAATTGCACCCTGTTTTGCATGAGCATAATTGAGTCCTACCGTAGTAAAATGTTGAGTTCCTAATAAGGTTCCTCCAGCTTGTGCTAGTGAGTTCTCGACATTCCAATCTCGGTTAAATTCTATATTGTAAAGCCCTTCAATACTTCTAAAATCTTCTTGTATAAAATCCCAACTTCCAAAAGCACGAAAGCTAGATAAACTATCCTTTTTATAAAGCAGCTGATTTACGTCTACATGTGCAGCATAACCATTATTGTCGTCATCATCTAGCGTAGAGAATGTATTTGTGTCATTATTACTTCCTGCAGCTTCAAAGTTTATTGTAGTTTTTTCTGAAGGTGTGTAGCTTCCATTTACTACGCCTAATTGTAAGACCGTAGGAGCAAAAAGTTGTACTTGAGGAGCAAAAGAACCTTGCGAAATACCATTTATAGGGGCAACATATTCAAAAGTACGCTGTAAAGTATTTGTTGTGCTTAAAATGTAGTCTCCTTGGTTTTCTCCTACATTAGTAAAACGTACTTGAAATAGTTCTTCTTCAGGATTAGCGCTAAATTCAAAAACCTCGACTCCATTTACAATAATCTGTCTGTAGAGAATCTTATTTTCATCAAAGGTGTCTGTGATTGCGCTAGGAGCAATCATTTCTTGCATATCATCACCAGCTTCTTGTAAAATAGAAACCTGTTCGGAGGTGAGATTTTGTTGTAGTGGTTGGTTCTTAGCATCACTTTCTGAGTATACGTGAGCAGATATTTTGAGTTTATCGCTTTCGCGAAAGCTTCCTCCTCCATACGCCAGAAAGCGCGTGTAACGTCGCTCAGAAAATTGATAAGCAACATTAATACGCATCTCACTAGTGATGGGGTAGGTGGCATTAAATCGAATCTCCCCAGCATTATAATCGATAATGTAATCTTCATTTTCTCCACGTGTAAGCGGGATGCCATTTACATAAACGGTCTCACTTCCTGAGACTACGAGTACAAATAGCTCACCATTAGGTCCCGTAAGTTTATAAGGGCCTTGATTTCCTTCTTGCCCTATAAATGTACTTTGTGTAAAAACACCTCGCACTAAAGCTCCAGAAGCATGTAAGTCTGTTTGTTTATCATCTGAGTGATTCAAGGTGCCACCTAGGGATAAGCCTTGGATTTTTTTTGTAAATCTGCCGAAGTAGGTGTCCTTGTTTTCTAGATTGATATCACCAGCTCTTATATTCCAATTGTCAGAAAATAGCTCGATAAACACTTGGTCAAACTCATCCAGGTTTTGAGAGTATCCGCCTTGCTGGCTGGGTATATTTGCATCTTGTATAGAAGCGCGTAAGGTAACGCGCTCACTTAGCTTTCCGCTTATTTGTAAGTCTAGCTCTGAGTTTAAAGTGCTGTTCTGGCTATTACCTAAAGCGACTCCTCTCAGTATACTTCCGCTCACGTTAAGGCCAGAAAATGGAGTGACAGTATTTGTTCTCCTGTCCTCACCTAGGCTTATTACCTTATTAAGGCTCCCAGTACTCGTCACAATTTGGCTAGAGTCATACTGTGAGTAAGCACGCGTGAGAAAATCTGGATAAACGTTGTAAGTTACAATGAGAGAATCTGGAAGTGCTCCATTTTTCGCGCTAAGCGTAAGGATACTTTTTCCATAATCAACACTATAAGCTGTACTGTCTATACTTGTGCCTTGTAGCGTAGTAATTCTAAATAAGGATGGATTAATACTTACAGAGTCTAAAAGTATTGAGTCTCTTACTGCAATTCTTTTGGTACGCGTCTGTTGTGCTAGAACAGCACTGGTGCATAATAATAAAAGAACTGTGTAAAATACGCGCATCAATAGTAAAACTCTAGGCTGAGGTAAATATTACAATGACTCAAAGGTAAACTTTATAAGTTTTTTACGAGGAGTGGAAAAACCTAATTTATAACTTAGCAGTCCAATACAGCATACTATGAAAATTATCTCTTATAACGTAAACGGTATCCGTGCAGCTTTGCGCAAAGATTTTGCCACCTGGTTGCAACACACAGATCCAGATGTGGTGCTGTTGCAAGAGACAAAAGCAACGCCAGACCAAGTAGATACAGCAGTTTTTGAAAGCCTAGGTTATGAGCATTACTGGTTTAGTGCACAAAAAAAAGGATACAGTGGCGTGGCTATTCTCACGAAGAAAACGCCTAAAAATGTAGTTTATGGAACGGGAATCGAATCCATGGATTTTGAAGGTAGAAACATAAGAGTAGACTTTGATGATGTTTCTGTGATGAGCATGTATTTACCTTCAGGTACAAATAGTGCTCGTTTAGAGCATAAACTGGAATACATGTCGTTATTACAAGATTATGTAAACGAGATCAAGCTGGATGTGCCTAATCTTGTGATAGGTGGCGATTATAATATTTGTCACGAAGCTATCGATATTCATGATCCCGTGCGTAATAAAAACGTGAGTGGCTTTTTACCCGTAGAGCGTGAGTGGATAAGTAATTTTATGGACAGTGGTTTTATAGACTCTTTTCGTCATCTTAACAAGGAGCCAGACAATTATACTTGGTGGAGTTATCGTGCAAATGCGCGAGCAAATAACAAAGGATGGCGCATAGATTATAATATGGTAAGCGAGCCGCTAAGAAATAATATTGAACGAGCTGTGATTCTCTCTGATGCTGTGCACAGTGACCACTGCCCTCATATGGTAGAACTAAAATTATCTTAAAATATATGAATACAATGTTTAAAAAATCTCTTCTCATACTGCTTGCAGTAAGTACACTTGCTTCTTGTGTTCCTGCAAAAAAATTTAAAGATCTTGAAGCAAGCTATAGTAGGCTGCGCAAGGATAACCGTAGCCTTGAGGATAATGTAAAGGACTTAAAAGCCGAGCTCAAGAAAAGGAATGAGATTTATGATAAGGTGTCAAAAGATCTAGCCTCAAGTATGATTAGAGTAGAGGAGTTAGAAGGTGAGTACGCTTCCGCGAAAGCTAATCTAGAACAACTACAAGCAAGTTATAACGCACTAGAATCCAATAGTAGTGCGACTATAGCCGAAAATTCTCAGAAAAACAGACAACTTCTAGCCGAACTAGAGACAAAACAAAACGATCTTGCAGAAAAAACTGCTGCTCTTGAAGCAGAACGTAATCGTCTTGAGAAGTTAGAAAAAGATCTTGCAGATCGCTCTGCGAGAGTAGATGAGCTAGAAGGTGTAATTGCAGCAAAAGATGCCACAATGAGAGCGCTTAAAGAATCTATCTCAAAGGCACTTACAGACTTTGAAGGAAAAGGGCTTACCGTAGAGCAGCGTGATGGTAAAGTATATGTATCACTTGAGAATAAACTTTTATTTGATTCTGGTAGCTGGACCGTAGGCGCAAACGGAACAAAGGCGGTAAAGCAATTAGGTAGCGTGCTAGCAGATAATCCCGACATCGCTGTTCTTATCGAGGGACATACAGATAATGTGCCTTACGGAGGTAGCGGAAATCTAGCTGGAAACTGGGACCTCTCTGCAAAAAGAGCAACAGCTATTGTTGAAATTTTACGCACAAACAGAGATATAGACCCTAAGAATCTAACAGCAGCGGGCCGTGGAGAATATGCTCCCGTAGCTGAAAATGACACTGCAGAGAACAAAGCAAAAAATAGGCGTATAGAAGTAATCCTAACGCCTAAACTTGATGAGGTGACTGCTTTACTTAATGATATTGATTAGATAAAGAAGGAATTTGAAATACGATACTAATTTAAAACGACGTTTTTGCGCTGGCCTAATTGATTATGTGATAATCTATTTAATTGCTTTTTTTCTAATTTTCTTATTGGGAAAGCCAGATTTAGATGGGACGTATCATCTCAACGGTTTGCCAGCTTTAGTACCTATGTTGTTTTGGCTAGTATTTACTGTAGGTTTTGAAGTCTTTTTAGGTGGCACATTAGGTAATTCTATTGTCAGGTTAAAGGTTCTTCCAGTTAGTGGATTGCAAAGGAACCTTACGTTTGGAGAATCATTAAAAAGACATTTGATGGATCCTATAGATATGTTCTTATTTGGTCTTGTTGCAATTATTGTAATAGGTAATACAGAAAAGCGACAACGTCTAGGTGATATGTGGGGAAAGACGGTCGTAGTGAGAATGAACCAACTTATTGAAAAAGATTAAAGCGGACTTATGAAATACACAACAATACCAAATACAGATATAAAAGTCTCAAAAATTTGTTTGGGATCAATGACATGGGGGCGCCAGAATACGGAGGCCGAAGGTCATGAGCAAATGGATTATGCACTTACTCAGGGTGTCAACTTTATTGATACTGCAGAGATGTATAGCGTGCCTTTTCAAGAGAAAACGTACGGCGCAACAGAAAAAGTGATAGGAAATTGGCTAGCCAAAAATAAGAATCGAGATCAGATTGTTCTTGCCTCAAAGATTACTGGCCCTAGCCCAACATTTGCTTCTGTAAGAGATAACCTCGGTTTTTCTAAAGAAGCTATAGATGATGCATTGCATAAGAGCTTAAAACGTCTCCAGACGGATTATCTTGATTTATACCAATTACACTGGCCAGAGCGTAACACAAATTTCTTTGGAAAACGAGGGTACACTCACAATCCAGATGAGCAGTGGAATGATAACATTGCAGAGATTCTTGAATCACTAAACACCTATGTCAAGCAAGGGAAAATTAGAAATATAGGACTTTCTAACGAATCTCCTTTTGGCTTGATGCGTTTTGTAGAGGAAGCTAGAAAAGGTGCGCCAAAGGTTGTAACCGTTCAAAATCCTTATAACCTTCTTAATAGAAAGGATGAGATAGGTCTTACAGAAGGCTTACATCGCGAGAATGTAGGTTTACTACCATATTCTCCTCTTGGTTTTGGACAGCTTACAGGAAAATATCTAGACGGTTATCCAGAAGATGCACGTGTGACTTTGTTCCCTAACTACAATCGTTACCATAACGACAACGCATTTGAAGCAACACGTCGTTACAAAAAGATTGCAGATGAGCATGGATTGAGTCTTACACAAATGGCACTTGCGTTTGTGACAGATAGACCTTTTGTGACTGGTAATATTATAGGGGCTACAAGTATGGAGCAACTTAAAGAAAACATCGGTAGTGCAAATATCACACTATCTGAAGAGGTTTTAAAAGCGATAGACGAGGTGCACGCAGCAATACCAAACCCTGCGCCATAATAAAATAGAATTGTAGTATGTAAAAAAGGTGCGCTGTAAAGCGTGCCTTTTTCTTTTCACGCTTTCGCGAAAGCGTAATTCCAAGAGTTGTAAATACTATCATCTTTCTCAAAACCACGAGCGTAAACTTCGCGAGCCGTAGGTTGCGTGATGGCGTCTGTGACTTTTTGAATTTGATTACAACTTACGATGGCAAGAAGTAATAAGGCGTATAGAATCTTTTTAAGCATAGCAGCCAATATGCAGAAAAGGTGCCATGTGCATACAAGAATTAGTCAGATATTGACGCAATTGATGATATGTGAACGTTTTTAAATACTTCTGTAAAATGATGCTCGTTTATCTAGTGGCTTATCCAAAAAGATGTCTCACGACATCATGAACTTTGGCTACTTTAATCACATTGATGTGATAATTAGTATCAGGTATCTTGCAATATTTTGAAATCACAATACTTGTAAAGCCTAGTTTTTCTGCCTCTACAATACGTTGTTCAATACGGTTTACGGGGCGTACTTCTCCTGCGAGACCTATCTCTGCTGCAAAACACATGGACTTATCTACGGGGATATCTACGTTGCTCGATAGCACTGCCGCTACCACTGCCAGATCTATAGCAGGATCATCTACAGTGATTCCTCCAGTCACGTTGAGAAAAACATCTTTTGCGCCTAGTTTGAAACCTGCTCGTTTTTCTAATACAGCGAGAAGCATATTGAGTCGCTTTACATTGTATCCTGTTGAGCTACGTTGTGGTGTTCCATAGACGGCGGTACTCACAAGCGCTTGAATCTCTATCATAAGCGGTCGCATCCCTTCCATTGTGGTTGCGATTGCTGTCCCGCTCAAGTCTTCATCATTCTTTGAAATGAGAATCTCACTTGGATTACTCACTTCTCTCAATCCTGAGCCTTGCATCTCATAGATGCCTAGTTCGCTAGTGCTCCCAAAACGGTTTTTATGAGCTCTTAAAATTCTATAAACGTGGTTGCGATCTCCTTCAAACTGGAGAACGGTATCTACCATGTGTTCAAGAATTTTTGGACCAGCAATATTCCCATCTTTTGTAATATGACCTATAAGGATCACAGGTGTTGCTGTTTCCTTAGCAAATCGTATCAGCTCTGAAGTGGTTTCACGTATTTGTGAGATACTCCCAGCGGTACTTTCTATATGATCAGAATGTAGCGTTTGTATAGAGTCTATAATTACAATATCTGGCTGCATCTCTTCTATGTGCCTAAAGATATTTTGAGTCTTTGTCTCTGTAAGAATATAACACTGGTCGCTTTCTGGATTAATGCGCTCAGCACGCATTTTTATTTGCTGCTGACTTTCCTCTCCAGAGACGTAGAGTGTTTTGTAAGGTAGCGCTAGTGATATCTGTAGTAGTAAAGTACTTTTTCCTATTCCAGGTTCTCCACCTAGAAGAGTAAGAGACCCAGGTACTAGTCCACCACCTAGAACACGGTTAAGTTCGCCATTTTTAGTATTCATTCTAGCCTCAGAAGCTGTAGAAATATCGGCAATCTTAAGTGGTTTGCTTGTGCGAGTAAGTCCAGAAACCTTTGCGGTTTCAGACTTCCAATCCTTTTTGTCTGCTTTTTGTACAACCTCCTCAACAATGGTATTCCATTGTTTACAAGCATTACACTGGCCTTGCCATTTGGCATGCTGTGTGCCACAGTTTTGACAGAAAAAGGTAGTTTTTATTTTGGCCATAAAATGAGTAATGTACTTGCAAAATTAGGGAATCAAACCTCCTTTTAAAATTATTTTGATTTAAATAATGTCTAAACTAAAGTATAAGCAAACGCTATAAAAAAACAAATGTTGTAGGTGGTTAATAGCCAAAGTCTTGTTTGATTTGGTCTGCTCTTTCTAGCATTAAATCTTTAGTAAGAAATGATACTTCTTCTAGTAAAAAAGCATTTTGATATGCGCGCATTGCCTTCTTAGGTTCTCCAGACTTCTCTAGTGATAGTGCGAGGTAGTAGTTCCCTAGCATAGTTTGTGGGTATTGCTTGCGAGCAAGTTTTCCAAGCTCTTCAAGACCTTCCCAATCTCCTTTTTTCTCCAGCGCTGTAGATGTTGCTATAAAATCATTAATGCGTATAGCATCATCTAAGCCAAAAAGTGTTTTTACCGTTGCATACTTATCTATAAGGTAGTTATAAGGAGACTCGCTAGGTAGTATCTTCTCCTTATACTCCTTTTTGCTAATAGGGCGATATATAGAAAACATGTTTTCTAATGCCTTTGGTATAGCGCGACCCACAAGTGAGTAGTGCGTTGCTCCGTCAAAATTGTCAAAATTATATTGAACATTCTCATTTTGAACCTGTTTCATCTGAGCGTCTAGTTGAATAATAGGATCGCGTAGTACACTTATATCGTCACTTGCTGTTGCTAGGTAATAGAATATTTTTTGCTTTGCTTGTCCTAATCTAGCAACAAGGCGTTCTTCCATTTGTGGTGCGAGATCTGGACTTAAAGAAATGTATCCTTGAAAAAGCGCAGGATCTTTCATTAAGTAGTAATTCATAAAATTTGCGGTCATGTCATGCCCTACTGCAATTCTAAACGTACTAGTTCTGTAATTTTCATCAAGATAAGGCATTACTTCTAAGCCTAAAAATTCAAAGAATGAAGCCCCAGTATCAGATGGAAGGTTGCTTACATCATCATAAAATGTATCATCATCTCTACTGTCTACTTGATTAATACCTACTACAATTACTTGTGGCATTTCTTCCCAGTAGCTATAATAATCTACATTACCAGCTACGGGCTCAAATAAGTAATCGCCATCCATAACTACAATTACAGGATATGATTTTTCTATATTCTCATCATAATTGCGAGGTAACTGTATTTTAAGCTGTCTGGATGTGCCTAGAATTTCTGATTGAATCTCTTTGTAGTCAATTTGAGAAGAAGCTAGTACACTGTAAACACAGAGTATTAGAGTAAGTAGGTTTATTTTCATGTGGGAATAACTTTTTAGTTATTTGGATAGTCCTAAAATATGAAAAATTACCGTCTTTTAATAAGCAGTAAGATAAGTGCGCAAATACCTCCTATAATTACATTAAAAATAGTTTGGGTTCCCCAAAGGAGCCAGCCAAAGGTTGCGCCATCTTCGTATCCAAAAAAGGTAAATATTGCAGCCATAGCTATAGGATATAGACCCATTCCAGCATTTGTAGCACTCATTGCAAATGCACCTATTACAAAGGAAGCTAGAATAACCCCTAGTGGAGCCTCTGCAGTGCCAGGTACCGTATATTTCATGATCCAAAACATACCTATATACATACCCCATATAAATAAAGTATGTAGTATAAATGAAGTGTTGTGCTGCATGTTTAAAATACTTTTTACCCCATCAAGAAGTCCGAGTCCAAAGTTTCTAATTTTCTGAATCAAGGGATGTGAAGACTTTTTGAGTAATCGTAAACCAAAAATTCCAGCAGTAAGACCTACAGCAAGTAGTATGATAAAACCAGTGGGATTTGCATTCTCTTGAAAATAAGCTACGAGCGCTGTAGATTGTAATATTACGGCGGTAGTCATGATGAGTAGCAGTACGATGAGATCTGCAATGCGCTCTGCTACAATAGTTCCAAAGGCTTTTTCAAAAGGAATATTATCTGTATTTGAAAGACTCACCCCTCTTAAAACCTCGCCTGATCTAATAATAAATGTATTTGCAAAATAGCCAATCATAATAGCCATAAAGCTGGTGATGAACTTAGGCTTGTACCCTAAAGGTTCTAGTAAATATTTCCAGCGGTAAGCTCGAGAAAAATGACTAAATAAACCAAATAGCAGCGAGATGACAATCCATAAAGGATTTACCATTTTTATCGCTTCCCACATATCACTGCGCTCTACCGCAGTCATTTTACTAAGTTGGTACCAAACCAAAAAAACTCCCACAAGTGGGAGTATAATTTTAAGTGCGAGACTTTTATGTTTGTTACTTATCAACGTTAGTTGAGCAAGTTTGTTTCTTCATTAGGGAAGCATAAAGTAGGTTTAAACTTTTTTGCTTCTTCTACTTCCATAAAAGCATATACAATTAAGATAAGCGTATCTCCTTTTGCAACTTTACGAGCAGCAGCACCGTTTAAGGTGATTTCTCCACTCTTTCTTGGTCCAGGGATTGCATATGTCTCAAGACGCTCTCCGTTTGTTACGTTTACAATTTGTACACGTTCTCCTTCAATTATATTTGAAGCGTCCATCAAGTCTTCATCAATGGTAATACTTCCAATATAATGTAACTCGGCACCCGTTACTTTAACGCGGTGTATTTTTGATTTTACAACATTTACTAGCATAGTACAAAGGTAATAATAAGTTTAATTTAGGGCTATATTATCTATGAGTCTAATCTCACCAGCATAAACGGCAAGAAAAGCTCGGTATTGTTGATTTTTACGCTTTCGCGAAAGCGTACTTAAATTTTTAATATTTGCAATCTCAAAGTATTCAAGGTCGAGGCCTTCTTTTTTCTCAAAAGCCGCTGAAACATACTTCCTCAATTGTAGCGCAGAGTGTGTGTCAAAATTATTCTTCACATACTGGAGTACCTCATAAATAAAAGGTGCAATAGCAAGTTGGTTCTCAGTAAGTCGTGCATTACGACTGCTCATGGCAAGGCCGTCTTCTTGTCTGTGAATAGGGCAGCCTATAATTTCTAGAGGTAGTTTTTCTTTTTCTACCAGCTTGCGTACAATAGCAAGTTGTTGATAATCTTTCTCTCCAAAATATGCTTTGTCCGGATTTATTTGTCTAAAAAGCAGGTTTAAAACAGTGCCTACACCATCAAAATGTCCTGGCCTGTGCTCTCCCTCCATAACCTTTTCTATGGCTCCAAAATTATAAGGGGTAGAGGAGACTTCATTACCGTAAACCTCTGTAGCTGTTGGTGCATAGACCACCACTTTATCTCCATAATGGGCTAGAAAGTCTAGATCTTTATCGAGAGTGCGAGGATACTTGTCTAAATCTGAGGCGTTATTGAATTGTGTAGGATTAACAAAAATGCTTACTACAATTAGGGCACAATCTTTGAGTGCATAATCAATAAGTGATGCATGTCCATGATGTAGGGCGCCCATTGTAGGGACAAAACCTACGGATTTGCCATTGCTTTTTGCTTGATGGACGATCTTAGAAATCTGTTTATGAGCTGTTATTGCTTGCAATTTATTAAAATTTTAACGGGATGCAAACTTACTAATATTAAGACTAAGTGCGTAAAAATTTGTACTTTTGCGTGTTTTTTGAATAGATTAACAACCTAATTTTTACATATATGAAAGATAAGAGGATATTGTACGTGTCATCTGAAGTGATTCCATACCTCCCAGAGACCGAGATTGCCTCTATGTCGTTTGAAGCCCCTCAAATGGTTAATTCCAAGGGTGGGCAAATACGCATTTTTATGCCACGTTATGGTAATATTAATGAGCGTAGACATCAACTACACGAAGTAATTAGATTATCTGGAATGAACTTGGTTATCAATGATTTTGATATGCCTCTTATAATTAAGGTCGCCTCAATACCGAAGGAGCGTATTCAAGTGTACTTTATAGATAACGAAGAGTATTTTAAGCGTAAAGCGACTTTTACAGATGAAGAGGGAAATCTTTTCCCTGATAATGATGAGCGCGCCATTTTCTTTGCAAAAGGAGTTGTGGAGACGGTAAAGAAATTAAACTGGGCTCCAGATATTATACATGTACAAGGGTGGCTAGCATCTCTATTGCCTCTATACTTAAAGCATTACTATGCGAGTGAGCCTTTATTTGCGCAAAGTAAAATTGTAACTTCTATTTACAACCAAGGTTTTGAAGGAGCTTTAAATGAAGAGCTTCTTAATAAAGTAGCTTTTGATGGTATTGATCCAGAGTCTATACAAGAGTTAGAAAATCCTACTTACGAAAACCTTATGAAAGTTACTATCAAGAATAGTGATGCTGCAATAGTAGGTTCTCAAGAATTAAATGAGGACTTGATGAAAATTCTTAATACGACCAAAATTCCTGTTTTGCCGTATAAGAAGAAAGAGGAGTTCCCTCAGGCTTACGAAGATTTTTACACTACTCAAGTTTTAGAAGAATAGACTAATTATGAGATTGAATAAAATGCTTAAGCAAGCAGCCATGGTTATGGGGCTTGCGCTGTTGATTATTTCCTGTGAGGACGATTTTGGTTCTATTGGAACAAGTATTGTAGGAGAGGTTAATTTTGATACAGAGCTTGCTCAAGATTTAAAAATTGCAGCTTACAGTCGTAATTATGCTGATGCTTCAGGTTTTAATGGGGTGCAAACTAGTGGTACATCAGTGGGAGTTATTGGTTTTTATAAAGACCCTACTTATGGATCGACAACGAGTTCATTACTAACACAGGTTTCTCTGTCTAGTAATGATCCAGATTTTGGTGATGATACTGAAATTGATTCTGTTGTTTTCTCACTTCCATATTATTCTACATTAGAAGAAACCGATACAGATGGAAATTCTACGTATTCATTAGACTCTATTTTTGGGAACACTCCAGGTCAAATGAAATTGTCTGTTTACAGATCAAATTTCTTTTTAAATAGTTTAGATCCAGCCGAAGATTTCGAAAGCTCAGCAATTTATTATTCTAATGAGGTTTCTGAATTTCAAGGAGTAGAAGGAGATTTGCTATTTGAAGTGCGTGATTCGCTGCCTAATGGAACGCAAGCAGAAGGTTTTGTTCTAGATGATAGCGAAATCGTATTAACTACGCCAAATCTTGACGATGCTGGTGATCCAGATGGAACTAATGAGATAGATAGATTGAGTCCAAGAATTAGACTTTCATACACAAGTGGAAATGCTGACGATGCGGCTGTCTTAGATTATTGGAAACAAGCAATCATAGACCAAGAAGGTCAAGGTACTTTGTTAAATCAAAATACGGTTAACGATTATTTTAGAGGTTTATATTTAAAAGCAGAAGCTATTGATGATAAGGGAAGTGCTATCCTATTTGATGTGGCAAACTTAAATGTAACTATATATTATTCTTTTACTAATGAGGACTCTACTATAGATGATTCTGGAGAAGTAGTATCAACCGGAACGGGAAATATATCCTTAAGATCTTCTGGTGTACGTGCAATCGCATATGAAAATGATTTTAGTCAGAGCCCTATAGGGTCTACGAGTTTTAATGAGTCTCAAAACATTGTTGACGGTGAAGAAAATTTATATGTAAAAGGTGGGGATGGTAGTATTGCCTTAATTGATTTATTTGGTGCAGATGAGGACGATAACGGTGTTGCAGATCAGTTAGAGGCTTTAAGAGCGTGTAATATTATTGTAAATGAAGCCAATTTGCAATTTTACGTTCAGCAAGATGAATTAAATGCTGGAAGTAGTGGCGAGCTAGAGCCTGAGCGATTATTTATTTATGACTATGATAATAATGCTACGTTGCTAGATGCTCTTATAGATAACTCAACAGGAGAGGGTGGAGCTGTAAATACTAGAACAAACCACTTAGGTAGGCTTTCTAGAGAGGTTGATGGTGATCTTTCAAGTAACGGTGTTAGTTATAGAATACGACTTACACAACACATCAACAATATTATTAAGAATGACTCCACAAATGTAAGATTAGCTTTATCTGTCTCACAAAATGTAACAATTGATAACACTGCGCTTATCGGTGGTACGGGAGGTGTCCAAGATGGACAGCGAGTTCCATTCTCTGGAGTGATTTCACCGGAGGGGACTATATTACATGGAAGTGCAAGTTCTGATGAAGAAAAGAAATTAAAATTGAGATTGTATTACACAATAACAGAAGAAATTGATCCTACTAGCCCTTGTGGTATAGCATTAGGACTTTAAAAAATAAAATCACATATGTGCGGAATTGTAGGTTACATAGGTCATAGAGAAGCTTATCCTGTAGTTGTTCAAGGTTTAGAAAGGCTTGAGTACAGGGGTTATGATAGTGCAGGTATAGCATTATATGACGGAACGGATGTGAAGTTTTCTAAAACAAAAGGGAAAGTTGCAGACTTACGAGCTAAGCTCGAAGCAGATATTACTACAACTGGTGGTATAGGAATAGGTCATACAAGATGGGCCACTCACGGAGTGCCTAACGATGTTAACTCCCACCCTCACTTTTCAAATTCTGGAGATTTAGTAATAATCCATAATGGTATTATTGAAAATTACGACCCACTACGTCAAGAGCTTATTAAGCGTGGCTATACTTTTGAGTCTGATACTGATACAGAAGTTCTTGTTAACTTAATAGAGGATGTCAAGAAAAACGAAGGTGTAAAGCTTGGTAAGGCTGTGCAAATAGCACTTAATCAAACTATAGGTGCCTATGCAATTGCAGTTTTTGATAAGACGAAGCCAGACGAGATTGTTGTGGCAAGATTAGGAAGTCCGCTTGCGATTGGTGTGGGAGAAGATGAGTTTTTTATTGCATCAGATGCGACTCCTTTTATCGAGTATACAAAGAAAACCATCTATCTTAAAGATGGTGAGATGGCGGTAATACGCAATCATAAAAAATTAAAAGTACGTAAGATTAAAGATGATTCTTTAGTTGATCCGTATATAGAGGAGCTTCAGCTTAATCTTGAGCAAATAGAAAAAGGTGGTTATGATCACTTTATGCTTAAGGAAATTTATGAGCAGCCTCAAGCTATTAAAGATACCTTCCGTGGGCGTATGCTTGTAAAAGAAGGTATAATTAAAATGGCAGGTATTGATGATAATATCGAGAAGTTTAAAAACGCTCGTCGTATTATCATTATTGCCTGTGGTACTTCTTGGCACGCAGGTCTTGTGGCGGAGTATATTTTTGAAGAATTTGCTCGCGTTCCTGTAGAGGTTGAGTATGCTTCAGAGTTTAGATATCGTAACCCGGTTGTCTTTAAAGATGATGTGGTAATTGCTATCTCACAAAGTGGTGAAACAGCAGATACAATGGCGGCTATTAAACTTGCCAAAAAACAAGGAGCATTTGTATTTGGAATTTGTAACGTAGTAGGTTCATCTATATCTAGAATTACAGATGCTGGGGCCTATACACACGCAGGTCCAGAAATTGGGGTTGCATCTACAAAGGCATTTACAACACAGATTACCATACTTACGCTTATCGCACTTAGGCTAGCGCAAGCTACAGGTAAGATGGCAGAGTCAGAGTTTAGAAGTTACCTTCAAGAACTAGAGAGAATACCTGGGAAGGTAGAGAAAGCTCTTAAGTGTAATGATCAAGCAGAGCTCGTAGCAGCACAATATAAAGATGCGCCTAATGCACTTTACCTAGGTCGTGGATACAACTTCCCAGTAGCGCTAGAAGGAGCATTAAAGCTCAAGGAAATCTCATACATACACGCAGAGGGATACCCAGCTGCAGAGATGAAGCACGGGCCTATCGCTCTTATTGATGAGATGATGCCAGTTTTTGTAATCGCTATGAGAAAAGGCCATTATGAGAAAGTGGTTAGTAATATTGAAGAGATTAAAGCACGTAGTGGTAAAATAATAGGTATTGTTACAGAAGGTGATACAGAGGTAAAACGCCTTGCAGATCACATTATCGAAATACCAGAAACACTTGAGCCACTCACACCTATACTTGCAACCATACCGCTGCAATTACTGTCTTATCACATCGCTTTGATGCTTGATAAAAACGTAGACCAGCCACGTAACCTTGCAAAGTCAGTTACGGTAGAGTAGGTAGTAAATAATTAGAATTTTTTAGAAGGATATTTTAAACTCAAGTTTAAAATATCCTTTTTTTATACACTACATTTTGGCTGAGCGAAATAGTTTTTGTCATAGAAATTATCACAGGTAATAACCGTAACCCCTAGTTTTTAGTGCGCTTTCGCGAAAGCGTAATCATCACTAAAAAAAGCACTTCAAAAACTTACACTTTACACTTTTGCATAAAAAATTAAACAGTATCTTTGCACGACGAAAAACGACAAGTTTTTCGCTATTATTTTGCTAAACATTAATATAGAGACTAATGTCACAAGTTACAGGTAAAGTTGCACAAATTATAGGCCCAGTAGTAGATGTCGCTTTTGAGAGCGGAACTGAGTTACCTAAAATTTACGATTCACTAGAAGTTACAAACTCAAACGGAACAAAATTAGTTCTTGAAGTACAGTCACACATTGGAGAGAATACAGTACGTACAATCTCAATGGACTCTACAGACGGATTAAGCCGTGGGGTGGATGCTGTTGCAACAGGATCTGCTATACAAATGCCTATTGGGGCAGATATTTATGGTCGTCTATTTAATGTAATAGGTGATGCTATTGATGGTATGGATGATCTTCCTAAAACTGGAGATGCAGGTTTACCTATACACCGTAGCGCACCAAAATTTGAAGACCTATCAACATCTACAGAAGTACTTTTTACAGGTATTAAAGTAATTGACCTTATTGAGCCTTATGCAAAAGGAGGTAAGATTGGATTATTTGGAGGAGCAGGAGTAGGTAAAACAGTACTTATTCAGGAGTTGATTAACAATATTGCAAAAGGTCACGGTGGTCTTTCTGTATTTGCAGGAGTAGGAGAACGTACACGTGAAGGAAATGACCTTTTAAGAGAGATGCTTGAGTCTGGTATTATCAAATACGGAGATGACTTTATGCACTCTATGGAAGAAGGTGGATGGGATCTTTCTAAAGTAGATAAAACTGCGATGAGAGACTCAAAAGCAACTTTCGTATTCGGACAAATGAACGAACCACCAGGAGCACGTGCACGTGTTGCACTTTCTGGACTTACTATAGCTGAGTACTTCCGTGATGGAGCAGGAGAAGGACAAGGAAAAGATGTACTTTTCTTCGTAGATAACATCTTCCGTTTTACTCAAGCAGGATCAGAAGTATCTGCACTTCTTGGACGTATGCCATCTGCCGTAGGTTACCAGCCTACACTAGCAACAGAGATGGGTGCGATGCAAGAGCGTATTACTTCTACAAAGAGAGGATCTATTACATCTGTACAAGCGGTTTACGTACCTGCAGATGACCTTACCGATCCAGCACCAGCAACAACCTTTGCTCACCTTGATGCAACTACAGTACTTTCACGTAAGATTGCAGAGCTTGGTATTTACCCAGCGGTAGATCCACTAGACTCTACATCACGTATCCTTACTGCAGATATCTTAGGTAATGAGCACTATGAGTGTGCACAAAACGTAAAAGAGCTTTTACAGCGTTATAAAGAACTTCAAGATATTATTGCCATCTTAGGTATGGAAGAATTATCTGAAGAAGATAAAATGGCAGTAGGACGTGCACGTCGTGTACAACGTTTCCTTTCTCAGCCATTCCACGTAGCAGAGCAGTTTACAGGTATCCCAGGAGTACTGGTAGATATTAAAGAAACTATCAAAGGATTTAATATGATTATGGACGGAGAGTTAGATCACCTTCCAGAAGCAGCATTTAACCTTAAAGGAACTATCGAAGAGGCAATCGAAGCAGGAGAAAAAATGCTTCAAGAGGCTTAAGAGATTTTTAATTACGCTTTCGCGAAAGCGTACTATAAATTATAAACTATGCATTTAGAAATTGTAACTCCAGAGGCATCTCTAGTAAGCGGTGAAGTATCATCGGTTACCGTACCAGGTGTTAATGGTGAATACCAAATGTTAGATAATCACGCAGCAACTGTTTCTTTACTAGTAGCAGGTACTGTAAAATTTGAAGGAAATCCTACTATAGCCGATGGCCAAGAGGGTAAATTTACCAAAACACCAGACGGTAAGTGGTCACTTGTAATTACTAGTGGTACTGTAGAGATGAACAACAATAAAGTGATTGTGCTAGCAGATTAAAGCGCATTAACATACATTATTAAAAGCCCAAATTCTTATGAGAATTTGGGCTTTTTTATTGTTTTGGAAATAGCTATAAGAGCTTTTTATGTGGAATACTCTAGTATATCGCCAGGTTGACAATCTAAGGCCTTACAGATAGCCTCAAGCGTAGAGAAGCGCACTGCCTTTGCCTTACCAGATTTGAGTATAGAAAGGTTTGCTGTGGTGATGCCTATGATTTCTGCGAGTTCTTTGCTCTTCATCTCACGATCTGCAAGCACCTTGTCTAAATTTATCGTTATAGGCATAGGTTATATGGTTAAATCGTTTTCAGATTTGAGGACGTGTGCATCCTTTAATACCGTAGTGATTGTTATGATGGCTAGCCCCAATATGATCGTGTAGCTATTCTCAAAGGCATTAATGACCATTTGAGGCGCTTCGTTAGTTTCAGTTTGGTTAAAATAGCTCATTAGATATAATCTCCAGCAAAGCGAAATAATACCGTATGCGATAAAGGCTACAGCTCCAAAATTGAGCACCTTTATACTTCTCAAATTAAAGTATCCATATTGTATCATAAACCACAGTCCCTTAGCGACAAGTAAGTGAGCTGCACATAGCACAATGATAGTTGCTACATAAGTTATGATGAGTAAATGACCTTCACCATCTGCATTGAGAAGATCATCTAAGGAGTTATAAAAAGTGATATTGAAGATGACCTTAGCAAGATTTAAAATAAGTAAACCTACAATTACACCCAGAAGTAATTTTATGTTTTTCATAATAGAAAATTATATTGTTAAATCATTTTCAGACTTGAGTTGGTAGCCCGTTCGAGCCATATCTGCTATGATAAGTACTATGAAGCCAAGTAGTCCTACTAGCAATCCTATTAAAATATTGTTTAGTAGTACTCCTCTCAGGTTACCAGCAAAGAACCGTATACTGTCAAGAATGGCAGAAATAGTTCCAACAATTAAAAAGATATAACCTGCATATTTCATATGCTTTTTAGAAATAGTTGTAAAAAAACCCTTCTTCAAAATTTCATAAATACACTTAAGGCAAATGATGAGGCCGGCACAAATGGATATAATCAATAACTTATCTATGAAGTAATCAAATTCACCAAAGATCATTTCACTTTTTCTAGCATCTACTATTAATTGATAATTATCTAATAGAATAATACTCTGTATAATTCCTATGGTGTAACCAAAAAGTAGTAGTGCAATTATGCCAAATAATATTTTAAGTTTATTCATCAGATTTATTTAAATAGTTTTCATTTTATTATCGTTTTACAATAACAAATATATAAAAATTATTGAAAAACAATAATTTTATTTAAAAATCACACATAAAAAATCCCCAGCACTATTTTTAGTACTGGGGATATAACCCTGAAAGATGGGCTTTACTTTTCTTGTAGCCAGTATTTTTTGAGCTTACGGGCTTTTTTACCTGCATTTTTATCTGTGGCGATGGTGTAGGTAGGATCTGCGCTTACTGTTAGATTTGTGGTTGCCTCGCTACCAAAACGTTTATAAGTCACTGCAATCGTTTGGCCTACAGTGAGCTTTTTAACTAGCTCATTGTAGGCATCTACAGTCGTTATCGCTTCTCCATCTACTGCAGTTATAAGATCTCCTTTATTAAGCTTTGCAGCATAAGCAGGCGAGCCTTTTGAAGTTGGGCTAGCAATACGTAATCCGCTTTCAGAGGCGTTTACACGTAGTCCTAGATAAGGCTTGTTTTTGTCTTGTGTTATTGTAAGTCCCGCATTTGATAGTAGGTTTTGATAATCTGGCATCTGACTATCATAAATGTATTGAGAGAAGAACGCTTTCGCGAAAGCGTCACCCGCATACCCAGCTAACACATTTTCAAGATCTCGAATACTGTATGAGACCTCCTTTTTTCCAAACTGATTCCACACCGCTTTAAAATAGTCATCTAGATTAAGCCCTTGCTGGCGCAGTGAGAGGTCAAGCGCAAGACCCAGCACACTTCCATAAGAGTAGTATGAGATAAAGGTATTGTTTCTATTTACAGGATCTACAGAGGTCGCGGCATCTACAAAAGGTGCCTGGTAACTCATCTCAATCGGGTTAAAATAATCGCGGGCAGGTGAGTTCCATACATAGTTGAACGTTCGGTTGAGTCCTTTTACATAATCTTCACTGGTGATAACGCCTGCGCGAGCAAGAATTAAGTTAGTGTAGTAACTTGTAAAACCTTCGGCAAACCATAGAGAGCCACTCATATTTGCTGCGGTAAAGTCAAAGGGCTCGAGATCTGCTGGGCGTATGCGCTCGACATTCCACGAGTGAAAAAATTCGTGAGAAACCGTTCCTATATTGCCTTCCATACCACCAGCTGCTAGTGATTCTCTATCGGTAAGTATCGTACTGTTGCGGTGTTCCATTCCATCACCAGATACGTGAGGAGCATAACAGGCAAGGAAGGTGTACTCGCCAAAATCATAGGCAGGCAACTCTCCAAACACTTCTTTTTGTGCAAGTACAATGGCTTTTACCTTTTTCCAGTAGGCGTCAAAATCTTCTGCACTGTCATCACTATGCAATGCAAAGCGTATGTTTTTACCGTCTACCATAAACTCTCGCAACTGGTAATCACTTACCTCTGTAGGGCTGTCAAAAAAGTATTGTAAATCTGGTGCTGTAAATGTTGTTTGTGAGACTTTTTTGAGTTGGCTAGCAACTTTCCAGTTTAAGTCTTTCCTTACATTAAAGTCTATCTTGATAGGGCGATCCTCTTCTCCCTCCATAAACATAAATGTAGCAGGCATATTGAGGTGTGCGTGTGACTCATCTATTTGTGAGTACGTACCATCTGCCCTATTTGCAAAGAGTGTGTAGGATACGTTTATTTCTCCATCGTGATTTTTAATCTCCCAAGAGTATGGATCTGGTCTGGTTGCCTCTAGTATTTCTCCTTTACTATTTGTTGCCTTAAAGTCAAATACATTTTTTGCAAACTCGTGTATGGCGTAACGTCCCGGTGATGATCTACTCATACGTACGGTAACGATCTTCTGTTTAAGTTCTGGGAAGGTGATAGCAATGCTAGCCTCGTGATGTACGGCATTCTCAAAGGAGATGCTATACTCATTAGTTTGAGCGATACAAAAGGAGCTTAAGAGCAATGCAATAAGAAGTAATCTCATAAAGGAAAGTTTAGATTTTAAAAGTAAGAAACTAACGGCACTTCTATCCCTACAAAATGTCACATTGGTGAAGTATCTTTACCATATGTTACCAAAAAAATTACAGAAAAAACTAGATGCTCGAAAAGCTACGCAAGCACTACGAGTGCTCACGCCTCCAGCAAATCTCGTTGACTTCTCGTCAAACGATTATTTAGGGTTTTCTAGTAATAGTAGCATCGCCCAGAAAATTACAGCACGCGCTCAGGCTATATTGCAAGAAGAGCAGCTTAGTGCAAATGGAGCCACAGGGAGCAGATTGCTGTCTGGTAATCACAAGCTATATGCTCGCACGGAGGAGATGCTAGCAGATTTTCATAAAGCTGAGAGCGCACTTGTTTTTAATAGCGGGTATGATGCAAACGTGGGCTTCTTTCAGAGTGTGCCACAGCGCGGAGATCTTATACTCTACGATGAGTATATACACGCTAGTATACGAGATGGTATACAGATGAGCCCAGCTAGAGGCTATAAGTTTAAGCATAACGATATCGCCAGTATAAAAAAGCTGGTCTCTAGGTTGCGAGAGATGCATCACCTAGATGATCAAGAAGGTGCCATCGAACTATACCTTGTGACCGAGTCTGTTTTTTCTATGGATGGTGATACGCCAGACCTTCTTGCTATTGCAGACATCTGTATGAAAAATGGCATACACCTCATTATAGATGAAGCACACGCAACCGCTGTGCTGGGGCCTCAAGGCGCCGGACTCGTACAAGAACTCCATCTAGAAGATAAAGTTTTTGCACGCATTATAACCTTTGGTAAAGGGATGGGTGCGCACGGAGCCGCGATTTTAGGTAGTGAGGCTTTGAGGAGCTATCTGGTAAATTTTGCACGGTCTTTTATTTATACTACTGGGCTGCCTCCACATTCACTTGCGATTATATTAAGTGCTTATGAGCAATTGTTAGAACCTACAAATGAGGATGCGCCAGAGGTTGTGAACTTGCGCAAGCTTATAAATCATTTTAAGGCCGAAGTACAAAGACTAGCTCTAGGTAAGCTCTTTATAGATAGTGACTCTGCCATACATTGTGGTGTGATACGTGGTAATGATGCGGTAAAGACGCTTTCGCGAAAGCTAAAAGAAAACAACTTTAACGTCAAGCCTATTTTATCGCCCACAGTGCCTCAAGGTCAAGAGCGCCTGCGTATTTGTTTGCACGCATATAACAGTAAAGATGAAGTTACTGAACTTCTAGAATTAATAAAAAGCCAATTATAGTATTAAACAAGTTCGGTCATTAAAGAGCTTTGTTGAATTACAAAAGAATATAGGATGAAAGATAAACAAGCTACATATTTCATTACAGGGATTTCTACAGATGTGGGGAAGACAGTTGCTGCAGCCATTGTTACAGAGGCCTTACAGGCAGATTACTGGAAGCCAGTACAGGCAGGAGATCTTGATAATAGTGATACTCACAAAGTCAAGCGATTAGTTAAAAATGAAATATCGCAATATCACGATAACAGTTTTGCTTTACAGACACCTATGAGTCCACACGCGGCTGCTGCTATAGATAATGTAGCCGTTACCGTAGATAAAATCAAAAGACCAGAAACTACAAATTCACTTGTAATTGAGGGTGCAGGCGGCTTACTAGTCCCTATAAATGAAACCGAAACCATTGCAGATGTAATAAGGCCAACAGATAAAGTGATTGTAGTATCGCGTCATTACCTAGGGAGTATTAATCACACACTGATGACTATTGAATTACTCAAGGCACGTAATCTTGAGATAGGTGGTATTATATTTTCTGGAGATGAGCATCCTACCACAGAGGCTATTATTAAAAAAATGAGTGGCGCAAGCGTAATAGGTCGTATTGATGAAGAGCCTTACTTTGATGAAAATGTTATTGCAGAGTATGCAGAGCGCTTTCGCGAAAGCGTAATAAGTCTCTAGACTATTTTTAAACCCATTCTAACTAAGAAGGCAATTACCTTAACTAACTTTGCACTAAACTTATAATTGTGACTATACTAGAAAAAGACAGCAAGCACCTCTGGCACCCACTCACGCAACATCAAACGGCTCGAAATCCTATTGTAATTACACGCGCAAAAGGAGCCGTGATGTATGATGATGCTGGTAATGAGTATATAGATGGTATTGCATCTTGGTATACCGCAATGTATGGTCACGGTAATGAGTACATCACTAGCGCGATGCATAAACAAATGCAGCAGTTGGATTTTGTAATGTTCAGCGGGTTTACGCATCCTCCAGCAGTTACCCTTGCCGAAAAGTTGGTAGAAATTTTACCAGGAAACCAAGAGAAGGTGTTTTTTAATGATAACGGCTCTACAGCAGTAGAGGCAGCTATCAAAATGTCGCTACAGTATTATCACAACAAAGGAGATAAGAGAGACACGCTTATCGCTTTTGAAGACGGTTTTCACGGCGATACCTTTGGGGCGATGAGCGCTTCGGGTTTGAGTTCGTATAACGGTCCTTTTGAAGATTTTTTACTTAAAGTAAAACGTATCCCAACTCCGCAAGAAGATAATCTGGACGAAGTAATGGCTATGCTAGAGCGGATACTTGCATCAAATAAATGTGCGGCTTTTATTTTTGAGCCCTTAGTGCAAGGTGCTGCTGGGATGAAGTTCCACTCGGTTGCGGGTCTTGATGCGCTTGTAAAAAAATGCCGTGAGGCAAATGTACTCACCATTGCAGATGAGATTATGACCGGTTTTGGAAAGACTGGAACCGTCTTTGCCTGTGACCAGTTAGATAATAAGCCAGAGATAATGTGTCTCAGTAAGGCACTTACTGCGGGAATGTTTCCGCTTAGTATCACAAGTTGTACTCAAGAAATCTTTGAAGGCTTTTTAAGTGAGGAAGTACATAAAGGATTTTTTCACGCACATACCTTTAGTGCGCATCCCGTAGGTTGCGCTGCCGCTATTGCAGGAATTGAAGTGCTGCAAACCGAAGAAATCACAAAAAGTAGAGAGCGTATTAACGCTGCTCATACGGCATTTGCACAAACGGTAAAAGCACATCATAAAGTAAATAATGTTCGAGTAAAGGGTGTTGTAATTGCCATAGATCTTACTATAGAGATGGCACGCTATGGCAACCTGCGTGACGAGCTCTACCAGTTTTTTATGCAACGAGGCGTAGCACTTAGGCCGCTAGGTAATACCATTTATGTGCTACCGCCTTATGTAATTACAGATAAAGAGCTGGCCAAAGTGTATAGCGCAATACAAGAAGCGCTAGATCATTTCTAGTTGTCTTCTAGCAGTAGTGGCGCTAGGTCAATCACTTGGTCACTGTCATCTATAGTGACATTATAAACCTCATACACTTTCTCATCATCCTCACCACTAGTGATGATATGTATGACGCCAGTTCCGTTAGGGCCTTTTATGGGAGTTGTCGCATTAGTTCTTTTTTCTCCATTGTTAAAAGAGATATTAAAACTCCCAAAACCGTCACTTTCTATAGGTTCCCCTAGTACAGCAATCACTTCTTGGTTAGATTGTACTTGAGCTAGCGCCTCATCACTTCCAGAAGCTGTTTTGATTTTATTTGCAAAAGCAAATACGCCACCTACTATTAATATGACTCCTATTACGACTATAGAGAGGCATCCTCCTACGGGTACAGCCCATTTCCAGTTGCGTTTCCACCAGCTAGGCTTCTCTATAAGTTCATTTTGATTATCCATTATGATTGATTTTTAGATAGGTAACAGTTATGAGGTAAAAGTTACACTTCTTTTTAAGAAAACTCAAAAATAGATGGGGTACGCTTTCGCGAAATTGTACTTTTGTAAATCCAATTTTAAACAAACTTATACTTTGAAAACTCCTATAGCTATAACCGGTCTAGGTTCTATCTCTCCATTAGGTTCAAATGCTGAAGAGCAGTGGAACGCATACCAAGAAACAACTACAAAAATTGCTTGGGAAGAAGAGCTAGAAGCATTTACTGCAAGGTTAACACCAGAGGGCCAAAAAGCTATTCAGGCTATACGTCGAGAAGATAAAAACTATTTAAGAATTGATCCATCTGTACTATATGCTCTTTATGCAGGTAGAATTGCTGTAGCGCAAGCAGGGTGGAAAGATGGAGATTTTGGTATAAACGTAGGTTCTTCAAGAGGTGCAACACAACTTTTTGAAAAGTTTTTTGAAACATATAAAGAACGAAACATCGTTCCTACACAGGCATCACCATCTACTACGCTAGGTAATATTTCATCTTGGCTAGCAAATGATTTAAAATCTACTGGACCAGACATATCGCACTCTATAACGTGCAGTACTGCTTTGCACGCTTTATTAAATGGCGTGGCGTGGTTACAATCTGGAATGGCAAAAAAATTCTTAGTAGGAGGTTCTGAGGCGGCACTTACACCGTTTACCATTGCACAAATAAGAGCAATGAAACTCACACCTACAGAAGAGGGTACGAGTGCATATCCTAATATGGCGCTTAACCTCTTTAAAAAGAAAAACACAATGGTGTTAGGAGAAGCTGCAGCAGTAGCTTGTCTCGAGTTAGGAAAAAAGAAAAATGCACTTGCATATGTAACTGCAGTAGGGTATGCTACAGAGATGCTAGACCACGCGGTGTCTATATCTGACGAGGGTCTTTGCTTCCAGAAATCTATGAAAATGGCACTGGGCAAAACAGATCTTTCTGAGATAGATGCTATTGTTATGCACGCACCAGGTACACTTAAAGGCGATACCTCTGAAATGGGCGCTGTAAAAGCCGTTTTTGGTGAAGAGTTACCTATGCTTACTACAAACAAGTGGAAAATAGGCCACACCTTTGGCGCAAGTGGTTTGTTAAGTTTAGAGCTCGCTATAAATATGTTGCAAGAGCAACGTTTTATAGGTGTTCCATACCTCAAGGATAAAACAAAAGATCAAGCTCTTAACAAGATTCTTGTAAACGCTGTAGGTTTTGGAGGTAATGCCGTGAGTATTATCGTAGAGAAAGCTTAGGGTAGTATTACGCTTTCGCGAAAGCGTACCAAAAGAACTTTTAACACATAAAATTATACCAGTACTGGCTACATTTTTTTAAAAACTTAGTAATAGCCATTTACTTGCTTAAGACTATTTCATATTTTTACGTTATGACAGAAATAAGACACAACTGGACCAAAGAGGAAATACTCGCTATTTATAATAAACCTATGATGACGCTTTTATATGAAGCGGCAACTACCCATCGCGAGCATCACGATCCAAATACGGTACAAGTTTCTACCCTTTTATCTATAAAAACTGGTGGATGTCCAGAAGACTGTGGGTACTGCCCGCAAGCGGCAAGATACCATACAGATATAGAAGGTAATGACCTTATGTCTGTACAACAAGTAAAAGCACAGGCTTTACGTGCAAAGGCGTCTGGAAGTTCACGCGTATGTATGGGAGCAGCCTGGCGTAATGTAAAAGACGGACCAGAATTTGATAACGTACTAGAGATGGTACGTACCATAAACAAGCTAGATATGGAAGTGTGCTGTACCTTAGGTATGGTGACAGAAAATCAAGCAGAGCGTCTAGCTGAGGCTGGATTATATGCATACAATCACAACCTTGACACCTCAGAAGATTATTATAAAGATGTCATTTCTACGAGAGCTTTTGAAGATCGTCTAGATACGATTTCTAACGTGCGTAAAACTAATGTGACCGTATGTTCTGGAGGAATCATAGGTATGGGAGAAGCTGTAGAAGATAGAGCAGGAATGCTTGCAGCACTTGCAAAGCTTGACCCACAGCCAGAGTCTACACCTATTAATGCACTTGTGGCAGTACCAGGTACACCTATGGAAGATATAGACCCTATATCTATCTGGGAGATGATACGTATGGTTGCAACTACAAGAATAGTATTACCACAAACGCAGGTGAGACTATCTGCAGGAAGAACAGAGATGAGTAGAGAAGGACAGGCTATGTGCTTCTTTGCAGGAGCAAACTCCATCTTTGCTGGTGATAAACTACTTACTACACCTAATCCAGATGTAAATGAGGATATGAAAATGTTTGATCTATTAGGTCTTACTCCTCAAAAGCCTTTTGTTAAAAAAGCACAGCCAGAATCTGTAGAAGCAGTAGATTCTAAATTTGAATCACTTGGAGAAAAACCAAAATGGTCACGCCCAGGACACAAAATAGAGCGCAACGAAGAGGCAAAACTTGCCGGAAAAGCGCTTAAGTAGGCAGAACCATATTTGAAGTAATATCGTAGATATACGCGAGAGTATATCACAAAACACTAACTCCCTTCTGGGAGTTAGTGTTTTGTGGTACTATAGCTTTACATAATTTAAGGTCATCTTATATGCAGTTACAAGAAATCACAAGAGTACATACTATAACCAAAAAGGAATTTTTACGTGATTACGTAAAGCCGCAAAAACCCGTGGTTATAGAGCACCTTATAGATGACTGGAAGGCTTATGATAAATGGAACCTCGCCTATATAAAAGATATAGCTGGAGATAAGGAGGTGCCGCTCTATGATGATAGACCCGTAAAACACGACGAGGGTTTTAACCAGGCGCACGCTACAATGAGTATGAGTGCATATGTAGACTTACTCAAAAAGGAGCCTACTAACTATCGCATTTTTCTGTATAACTTAATGAAAGAAGTTCCTTCATTAAAAGATGATTTTAAGTTTCCAAAAATAGGTTTAAGGTTACTCAAGCAAATACCTATGCTGTTTTTTGGTGGAGAGGGGAGCAAAGTCTTTATGCATCACGATATAGACTGGGCAAATATCTTACACTTTCACTTTGAGGGTAAAAAGCAATGTGTGTTATTTCCTCCTAGTGAGACGCCACATCTTTACAAAGTACCTTATTCCCTCATCACCCGCGAGGATATCAACTTTGACGATCCAGATTATGATAAGTTTCCAAATCTCAAAAAAGCAAAAGGTTTTATTTGCCATCTTAATCACGGCGAGACACTGTATATGCCAGAAGGATACTGGCACTATATGAAATATGAAACTCCTGGATTTAGTATGAGTTTACGTGCGCTTCCGCGAAAAATGTCTAACCTTAGGAAAGCATTATACAATGTGTTCTATATGCGTCACTATGATAACTTTATGAGACGCCGAAAAGGACAGGCGTGGATAGATGAAAAAAATGAGCGAGCAATGTTATAATCATTAAAAGCCATGATGGTGTGACAATTATTAACTTTTATTCTTAATTCTCATATGAATAGTCAACAGTGCAGGTTCTTTGTCGTTTAAAATTCATTTTTTATCGAATAAATTAAAATTTTACGATTCAGATTTAAAATAATGCTCAACTTTTTGTTATTTGTGAGCAATTCAAATACCCCCTAGCAATAACATGATGAAAGTCCTCCTTATAGACGACGATAAAGCCGTTAATTTCTTTAATCAGCACGTCGTTATTAAGCATAACTCCTTTGAGCACATTAAAACTGTACAAAGCGGTCAAGAAGGGCTCGCATTTCTATCTAAAGTTAAACTAGGCGAAGCACCTAAGCCAGATCTCATTTTCTTAGACATAAACATGCCGGCAATGAACGGCTGGGAATTCTTAGACGAATACGAGAAGATGTGCTCAGATTTTCGAAAAGATATTAAAGTAATTATTCTCTCCAGTTCCTCAAACCCAGAGCACGTAAATAAAACAATTCAAAATTATAAGGTTATTGATTTTATTAATAAACCATTATCCTTCGACATACTAGATAATGTATTGAAAGTCTATAACAATCTACTATCTAGCTGTGTCCAGAATAATCCACTCATTTGACTTATAAAGCTTTAATAATAGATGACAGCAAACCAATAACCTTCTTCAATAAAATAATTTTAGAGAGGTCTTTACGTTTTTCTGAAATTTTAGTAGCTGTAAATGGTCAAGAGGCAATAGAGATATTAGAAACTGGATTTAATCCCGATATTATTTTTTTAGATCTTAATATGCCTATTATGAATGGTTGGGAATTTTTAGATAAGTACCATCAAGTTAATAGCAGAGCTAGTCAAATTATAATGCTTTTAGGAACTACGTTATCACATGAAGATCAGGATAGATTGAATAATTATGATTGCGTTAAAGGAATAAGAGCAAAGATGCTTTCTAATACTACCCTAGAAGAAATAATCAATAACACATTAGCCGTTGAGCTAAAACCGTAAATTACCCCCAGTTAATGTCTTTCTTATCAAAGATTACCTTGTTTGTTGCGCTTATAATATCATCTTTTTGTGTTGCTCAATCTAGAGCAACTATAGAAGGAGTGGTTACGGATAATTTTGGGGTATTGCCAGGTACAACCATAAGTATAGAGGGTTATAATAAGTCCACACAAACAGATATTAATGGAGCATTCTCATTTCAAGTAGATGAAGGAGAATACGTCTTATCGGCGAGTTTTGTAATGTACAATGTACTTTATAAAACAGTCGTGGTAAAAGCTGGTGAAACACAAAAAGTAAATTTTAAACTTGAAACCGGTTTCTCTGTAGATGAGCCTATATCATTAGGTACAAGATCTGATCCTGTTTCTTCATTTCAGAACACGGCTTCTGTTGATATTATATCACCACAGCAAATTACAAACTCTTCTCAAATAGAGTTAAGTCAAATTTTACACTACCTCTCACCATCATTTTATTCGACTAGACAAACAATTTCAGATGGTACAGACCACATTGATCCAGCTACTTTACGAGGATTAGGTACAGATCAAGTTCTTGTGCTTATCAATGGAAAAAGAAGACACAATAGCTCGTTATTAAATGTAAATGGTACCATAGGTCGAGGTGCCGTAGGTACAGATTTTAATGCTATTCCCTTAAGTGCTATAGAACGTATTGAGATACTAAGAGATGGAGCGACTTCTCAATACGGATCTGATGCGATTGCAGGAGTTATTAACATCATCCTTAAAAACCAAACTAATGCTGTCACCTTAAATAATTTATTAAAAATTAATGAGGAGGGTGATGGGCTAACTCAATTTGCAGGTGCAAATTTTGGCATGAAGCTAGGTAAGGAGGGATTTTTAAATATTACGGGTGAATACAGAAAACGAGAAGCTACCAATAGAGCAGGTAATTATACGGGACGTGTTTATGTGGATAACGAAGAAGAGGATAATGCACTTATAGCTCAGAATAATTTTTTTGATCAAACAGGCTATTCAGATAGGCAAGTAATGCAGATAGGTAATGCCGAAACTCAGAATCTAGCTATCCATTTTAATGGGGAAATTAAGGTTTCAGATAGTGCTCAGGTGTATCTTCATGGTGGAAGAAATTATCGAGAAGGAAAATCAGCTGGTTTTTATAGATTTCCTAAAGATGAAGACCGCGTAATTACAGATTTATTTCCTAATGGATTTTCTCCAGAGATCTTAACAGATATTCAAGATGACGCAGTCACACTTGGTCTTAAAGGAAGCAAGCATAATTGGGGTATAGATTTTAGCCACACCATCGGGATGAATGCTCTTGATTATACTATTAATAACTCGAATAATGCGTCTTTAGGAATTGCATCACCTACCACTTTTTATGCAGGAGGCTTTTTGTATAGTCAGAATACATCAAACTTAGATCTTTCAAAATCTTTCGATTGGAGGTCAGGTCTTAATTTCTCTTTCGGAGCCGAGTTAAGAGTAGAGAATTATCAGATAGGCGCAGGTGAAGAGGCGTCATACGTTAATGGAGGTAGTGTCTTTACGAGTAGTGATGGGCTTGAGGAACCTAGAATTGCAGGGGCACAAGTGTTTCCTGGAATTCAACCAGAAAATGAACTTAATAAATTTAGAACAAACAGCTCTTTCTATGTAGATATTGAGGCAAACATTAATGATAAATGGCTTTTACAACTTGCCGCTAGAAATGAACTTTACAATGATTTTGGGAGTCAAGTGATTTGGAAAGTGGCTTCTCGCTATAAGTTAAATGATAATACAAGTTTGCGAGGTGGTATTGCTACAGGATTTAGAGCCCCATCCTTACATCAGGTGTTTTTTCAAAATATAAGTACGCAGTTTATTGACGGCAACATTTTGCAGGTAGGTACCTTTAATAATGAAAGTGCTCTTACCGCTCAAGCTTTTAATGTAGATAGGCTAAGTCCAGAATTATCAAATCACTACAGCATAGGTTTAAGCAGTAAGATTAGTTCAAATTTTTCGCTTGCGCTTGACTATTACTATATAGCCATTAAGGATAGAATCGTACTCTCAGGACTCATATCTGATGGATATGAAGAAATTCTTGAGCCGTTTGGAGTTGGGGCGGCTCAGTTTTTTACAAATGCAATTGATACAGACACTCAAGGTGTAGACGTTGCATTAGTTTATAAGAACAATATAGGCAATGGTAATCTAGAAAGTTCTTTAGGTTTCAATATCAATAGCACGACCGTAGGTGAAGATATAAGAGTACCCATCGCTTTTGAGGGAGCGGAAGAAGTCATTTTTAGTAGAGAAGAAATTGGCAGGCTGGAGAAAGGACAGCCTAAGTATAAACTGAGTTGGAGAAGCTTTTATGATATTGAAAAATTTAAAATTCACTTCAATAACACCTTGTTTGGACCTGTAGAATATTTCCATCCAGATGATGGAAATAGCGATAATTGGGTTTTAAATGACTTTACAGGAAATATAGAGTCCCGAGATCAAAAGTTTTCGGCTAAGGTTCTCACAGATTTCTCACTTCATTATCAGCTTCACTCACGAGTGAGTGCGGCTATAGGTGGTAATAATATTTTTAATGTATATCCAGATAAGCATACACATTCGTCTAATACTAGTAACGGTAATTTTACTTATAGTAGACGAGTAGGGCAGTTTGGTGTACAAGGTAGAAACTATTTTGTGAGTTTATCTTTAAGCTTATAATAAGGATATTTTGTTCATGAAAGATTTCAAACTATTAACGGCGCTTAGGATTGTAGTTGCCTTAATAATCTTTGGGTCTTCTATTCAAGTTCAAGCACAAGCTAATGTTGAACAAGTTTCTAGGGTTCAGCGAGCTATCTATGTTTTTAATACTGCCCAACAAGTAAACTGGTCGCCTCAATCTGGAGACACCTTTAAAATAGGAGTTCTGGGTCCTGATAGAACCATTATTGATTTTAAGTCTATAGCTCAAAAAAGACAAATACAATCAAAATCAGTTGAGATTATTAATTTCCTTGCAGTAAAAGATATAGCAGATGTAGATATATTGTATGTCAATAAAAAGTACAATTTTCAAATGTCTTATATCCTACAGTCTGTCGAGGGAAAGGGCATATTAGTAATATCTGAAGGTTATGCCTTTAATGACTCTATGATAAATATTATTAGAGTTGGAAATACATTTAGGCATCAAATTAATGAGGAACTACTGCGCAATAATAGCTTTGTTATAGCTCCTTCCTTAAAATTTTATGCTATTAAAACTTCGCAAAAATGGCAATCACTTTTTATAGAAGCACAAGATTCTCTTGAATTAGTTAGGCAAAATGCAAAGAGAAAAGATTCTTTAATTATAGCCCATCAAAGAGAGATTAATAGTCAAAACGAAATCATAGACACGATTCAAGAAATTGTAAAACTAAAGAATAACTCTATTCAGAGTTTACTTGATGAGGATGAGTTACAAAAGCAAACTATAGAAGAAAAACAAGAAATTGCAAACGAGCTTGAAGTAGAAAATGAATCTCAACTAGAAGAACTTGAAAGAAGGCAGCGTATTCTAGTAGAAAATGCAAAAGAAATAGAACGTAATCAGGATAGTATTGATCGTCAAAAATTAAGTTTAAGTGCCCAGAAAAAAGTGCTTGATGAGCAATCCGTAGCGTTATCTCTTAGAAAAAATATCAACTGGCTTTTAGGGATAATCGCCTTCTTATTTCTAGTTGCAGGGTTTATAATTTATAAGAATTATAAAAGTAAAAGCAAACTAGCAAAACAACTTGCATTGCAAAATGCAAAAATACTAGCCCAAGCAGAAGAACTCAGTCAGAAAAATGAAGACTTAGAGCAATTTGCATATATCGCGAGTCATGATTTACAAGAACCTCTTAATACTATATCTAGTTTCATTGGGCTTATAAAAAATGATTATAGTGCACAATTTGATGATTTAGGTAATCAGAGTCTTGAATTTATAGAAGAGGCAAGTCAGAGGATGAATAAGCTTATAAATGTTTTGTTAGAATACTCACGTATAGGCAAGACTAGAAGTTTTACACAAGTAGATTGTAATAAAATCGTGCATGACTTAGAGAAGGATATTTATGCCCTCATACATAGAAAAAAAGCATCCATTACATATAAAAATCTGCCTACAGTGATGGGGTCAGAGATTGAGCTACGCTTATTGTTTCAAAATCTAATTACAAACGCTTTAAAGTTTTGTGCAGAAGATATTTCGCCCACTCTAGCTATCGAAGTGAGTGAGACTGTAAGCTCAGAAAATCCTAATGAAAAAATGTGGCAATTTGCCTTTTCAGACAATGGTATCGGTATACAGAAAGATCATCAAGAACGTATTTTCTCTATCTTCCAGCGACTACACACTAAAGATCAATATAAAGGAACGGGAATAGGCCTAGCGCATTGTAAGAAGATCGTCGGGATACACAAAGGTACCATATGGGTGAATTCGAAAATTAACGAAGGAAGTACTTTTTATTTTACAATTCCTATGACTCCAGAGCTTTTGTAATGGATTATTTACGCTTTCGCGAAAGCGTAACCACAAGCAAAACACACTACATTTAAAACCTACTACCAGTAATTTACTTAAATTGCTATGCACTAGATGTTGTATTCAAACTAAAGCCTAAATGATGGAACTCACGTCAACCTATTGGAATAATCGCTATGCTGAGGGAAGTGCAGGTTGGGACTTAAAAGAGGTCTCTCCATCTATCAAAGCCTACCTCGATCAATTAGAAAATAAGGAGCTTAAAATTTTAATCCCTGGTGGCGGTTATAGCTATGAGGCCCAGTACTGCTGGGAGCAGGGGTTTAAAAATGTGTATGTAGTAGACTTTTCTCAACTTGCATTAGAAAATTTGAAACAGCGAGTGCCAGATTTTCCTAGTTCGCAACTCATACAAGAAGATTTCTTTACGTATGACGGTCAGTTTGATGTAATCCTAGAGCAGACGTTTTTCTGCGCATTGCAGCCAGACTTGAGAACTGCTTATGTTGCACATATGCATACATTGCTTAAAACTAAAGGGAAGCTCGTAGGCTTACTTTTTAACTTTCCTCTTACTGAGAAAGGACCACCATACGGAGGAAGCACTACAGAATATGAAAGCTTGTTTTCAGAACACTTTGATATTCAAAAAATGGAGACTGCCTATAACTCAGTAGCTGCTCGTGCAGGTAAGGAGTTATTTATCAAAATGGTAAAAAAGTAAACTAGTAAATACCACAACACAATGATTGTACAACTCGCCGAAGGAACTATTAAAACCAAATATGGCACCTATAAAGAGATACTCTTTTATGACGGTATCAAGGAGTCTCACGCGCTAGTGATGGGAGATGTGAGCGGAGCAGAAGATGTGCTTTGTAGGGTACATTCCTCGTGCATTTTTGCTCACCATTTTAATAGTATAGAGTGTGATTGTCGTGAGCAAATGGAAATATCACAGCAACTTATAGAACGAGCAGGAAAGGGCATTGTAATCTGGCTAGAGCAAGAAGGAAAAGGAAATGGTCATTATGCACTCCTCAATACCTTACCGCTCAAAAAACAAGGTATGCCGCAGGCAGATGCGTACGAGGCCGTAGGTTTTCATAAAGACAATAGAGACTTTTCGGCAGCAGCAAAGATTTTGAAACATCTAGAGGTAAATTCCATCACGATGATTACTGGTAATGAAAAGAAAACCAAAACACTCACAGACCTCGGCATACGTGTAAGTGGTATTCAACCTACGGAGCTATGATACGAGTACGCTTTCGCGAAAGCGTAACTTTAAAACAATACCGGTATTACATAATACGCCAGTGCAAATAGCAACCCTACAGAGATGAGATTTAAAACCACACCCACACGCGCCATCTGGTCTACGCGTACGTGACCACTAGCAAATACAATCGCATTAGGCGGTGTAGCCATAGGGAGCATAAAAGCACAACTAGAAGCAAGGGTTACGGGAATGACCATCTGTAGCATAGGCACATCCATCCCGATGGCAATACCTACCACAAGAGGTACGAGTATGGTCACGAGGGCTACATTACTCATTAACTCGGTCATAAAGAGCATTAAGAAAATAAGAACGGCAGTCACCACCCACATACTCCAGTCTTCCTGCTGTGATATGTAGGAACCTATCATATCTATAAAACCAGATTGTGCTAGTCCAGAAGCAAGTGCGAGACCGCCGCCAAAGAGAATGAGAATCCCCCAAGGTAATCGCGAAGTATCTTCCCAATTGAGCGGAAAAGAACCTTTCTTGTAATCAATAGGTACTATAAACATAAGTAGTGCGGCAATGACAGAAATGGTCGTGTCTGTAAGGGTAATATCTGGTAGCAGGTTGTTTAAATACGAGCGCAAAATCCACGAGATTGCTGTAATGAGGAATATTGCTAAAACCACTTTCTCACCCATTGAGATAGGACCTAGTTTGTCAAGTTCGGTTTGTATAATATTTGCAGACTTCCCTATCGTGCCTAAGCCGTTGCGATAAAAGACGCGGGTAATCATAAAGTAGGTAATAGTCATCAATAAGATAGAAAAGGGAACACCCATTTTCATCCATTGAAAAAAGCCTATATCTACATTATAACTTTCATTTAAAAAGGCAAGCATTACAGAGTTAGGTGGTGTGCCTATCAAGGTCGCCATCCCACCTATATTTGCGCCAAAGGCGATGCCTAGCATAATACTAAGCGCAAAGTTGCGGTCGTTTTTTGTAAATCCATCTTCGTCATCTATGAGAAGTTGAATGACAGATACAGCTATGGGCAGCATCACGACCGTACTTGCCGTGTTTGAAATCCACATACTCATAAGGCCAGTGGCAATCATAAAACCTAAGATAATACCATTTGCTTTAGTGCCTGTGATTTTGAGAATAGATAACGCAATACGCTTGTGCAGTTGTACTTTTTCTAGTGCTAGCGCGATGACAAATCCTCCAAAAAACAGATACACAATAGGGTTTGCATAGTTGCTTGCAACTTCTTTTATAGTACCTATACCAAGTAGTGGAAATAGTGCTAACGGGATTAACGCGGTTACAGAAATAGAAACAGCTTCTGTAATCCACCAGATAATCATCCATACGGCAATGGCAACCACTTTATCTATCGCTGGGTTGATAATATCAAAAGGTAATGCTAGTATGAGAATGCAAAGTAACGGGCCTGTAATAAAACCTATTTTTCGCGAAAGCGTAAATTCTTTCATAGCCCTAAAAGTAGGTAAAAAAGAAAACTACCTACCTTTTAAGAATAGCGCAAGCCTTATTTTCCAGTACGGCATCTCCTCCTTGAAGTATTCATAAAAAGATTTAAGCTTATCTGGATCTGCCACTTTTAAGATAGCGTCGTGTACTTGCTTGACCTCTGCGGGCTGTATAAACTGGTAAAAATCTATCTCCATACCCTCTTCGTGCAGCTTTATGAGGTGATTGTACACAGAGCCTATGGTGAGCTTGCGAGCCTCTGCAATTTCTTCAAGTGAGAGGCCTTGCTGGATGAGGTTTTTAGTCTCAAGATACGTTTTGCTACCGCTTTTAGGTTTTGGTTTTTTGAGGTGCTCTTTGATGAGTTTTAAAAAGTCGGCGCCATATTTTTCCATTTTGGCTTGCCCTACACCTTGTATGTCTAAAAACTGTTTTTGAGTCACAGGCTCTTGGTCTTCCATAGCTTTAAGAGACGCATCTGAGAATACAATATAAGCCGCAACATTTGCCTCTCTAGCTAGTTCGGCTCTTAGCTCTCGTAGTTTTTCAAAAAGAGAACCTTTTGGTTTTTTAGGCTTACGTTCTTTAGTAATCGGTTTGGCTTTCTCCTTACTAGGTTTTGCGAGTTGGATCTTTTTACCGTCGTATAAAACTTCTTTAGAAAGCGGTGTGAGGAGAAGTCTTCCGCTTTCGCGAAAGCGTATTTCTAACAACCCTTGATTAATCATTTGTATCACATACTGCTGAAGATCTCGCCAGGAGACATCTTTTGCAGCGCCGTAAGTTTTTATATTCTGATACCCTTTGTCATACACTTGGGCGTTTTGAGAACCTCGTAAAACGTCTATCACGGTACCCATTGCTTCCTTTTGTTGCATACGTGCCACCCCGGAAAGTACTTTTTGAGTAAGTACGGTGCCGTCAAAATATGCGGGTGCATTTTTACAAATGTCACAGTTGCCACAGTCTTGCGATAAAAACTCGCCAAAGTAATTTATAAGAACCTTACGCCTACAGCTTAGGGCCTCTGCATATTGCTGCATACGGTCAAGCTTAGCCATCTGGTAGTCGGCATTTTTTGCTCCATCTATAAACTGGCGTAGCTGCATCGTGTCTGCATAGCTGTAAAAAAGCACGGTGTGTGAGGGTAAGCCATCACGGCCTGCTCTACCTATTTCTTGATAATATCCTTCAAGATTTTTAGGCATATTATAGTGTATCACCCAGCGCACGTTACTCTTGTCAATACCCATCCCAAAGGCAATAGTGGCACAAATTATAGGTGTGGTGTCGTTTATAAAATCTTCTTGCACTTTTGAGCGTTGCTCTGCACTCATACCTGCGTGGTAGGCGGCAGCGTTGTGCCCGTTGCTCTTAAGTTTGGCCGCGAGATTTTCTGTGCTTTTTCTTGATAGACAGTAAATGATACCACTCTCAAAAGGGTGATCTTCTAGAAAGTCAAGAATTTGCTCGTTTCTTTTTTGACCTGGTCGCACGTCCAGATAGAGGTTAGGTCTGTCAAAAGAGGAGATGTATTTTTTTGCTTGTGGGATACTAAGTTGTTGTGCAATGTCATCTTGCGTAGATCTATCTGCAGTTGCCGTGAGTGCTACAAGTGGGGTTTCTGGGTAACGTCTTTTTAAGTAGCCTAGTTGTGTGTAAGCGGGTCTAAAATCGTGTCCCCAAGATGAGATACAGTGCGCCTCATCTATGGCAATGAGTGATATCTTTATTGTAGAAAGCACGGGGTCTAATAGTTGTAAACTTTCTGGAGCCACATAAATAAGATCTAGCGCATTGTGCTGTAGGTCTAACAGTACCTTTTGCGTCTCTTCTGGTGGTTGTGTACTGTTATAATAGGCTGCTTTAATACCATTTGCTCGCAAAGCATCTACCTGATCTTTCATTAATGCAATAAGCGGTGAGATCACGAGGGCAACCCCGTCAAGCGCCAGAGCTGGCAGTTGAAAACACATAGATTTACCACCACCTGTAGGCATTATGACTAGTGCATCTTGCCCATTACAAATGGACTCAATAATCTCTTGCTGGTTAGGTCTAAAGCCATCATAACCAAAGTGAGTTTTTAAAAGGGAGTGTAGTTCTTGTGTCGCAACCATCTTACAAAGTTATTAATACCAATTAAAAGAGGCGCTCTTATGAGCGCCTCTTTATAAAGCAATGATGTATTTATTTTTCTTAAAACAAGGAACTATAAAGGAATATTTCCATGCTTCTTTTTAGGAAGCTCTACCTTCTTGTTTTCTAGCATGCTAAATGCTTTTATGAGCTTACGTCTCGTGTCTTGCGGCATAATCACTTCGTCTATAAAGCCACGTTGTGCTGCGCGATAAGGATTTGCAAACTTCTCTGCATATTCACTTTCTTTTTCAAATAGTTTTTCTTCAGGATTATCTGCTGCGCTTATTTCTTTTCTAAAGATGATCTCGCTGGCTCCTTTTGCTCCCATTACAGCAATCTCAGCACTAGGCCATGCATAGTTGAGATCTGCACCTATGTGCTTAGAGTTCATCACATCATAAGCGCCTCCGTATGCTTTTCTTGTAATCACTGTTACTCTTGGTACGGTAGCTTCACTAAGTGCGTATAATAACTTGGCTCCGTTTGTAATAATTCCATTCCATTCTTGATCTGTACCTGGAAGGAAACCTGGAACATCTACAAGAACGAGCAAAGGAATATTGAAACAGTCACAGAATCTTGTAAAACGAGCAGCTTTCTTTGAGCTATCTACATCTAGCACTCCGGCAAGGAACATAGGCTGATTTGCAACGATACCCACACTACGACCTCCTAAACGAGCAAAACCTACGATGATATTCTCAGCATAATCTTTATGGATTTCATAAAAAGAATCCTCATCTATGATACCCGTTATTACCTCGTGCATATCATAAGGCTTGTTTGCACTATTTGGGATAATGGTTGCCAGTTGGTCACGCACTTCATCCTTAAGTGTAAACGGTAAATTCTCAGGTGTTTCCGTATTATTTTGCGGCAAGTAGCTCAATAAAGATTTAAGATCTTCAAGACATTGTGCGTCATTTGAAGAGGTTATATGTGCCACACCAGACTTTGAACTGTGTGTGCTTGCGCCTCCTAGTTCTTCTGAGGTTACTTCTTCATTAGTTACCGTTTTTACAACATTAGGTCCCGTTACAAACATGTAGCTGGTGTTCTCTACCATCATAGTAAAGTCTGTCATTGCTGGAGAGTATACTGCTCCACCCGCACAAGGCCCCATAATAGCCGAGATTTGCGGGATCACACCAGATGCCTGTACATTGCGGTAAAAGATATCTGCATAACCTCCTAGTGAGCGTACACCTTCTTGTATACGTGCACCACCAGAATCGTTAAGTCCTATTAATGGAGCTCCGGTTTTCATAGCTAGATCCATTATTTTACAAATTTTCTCGGCGTGTGTCTCAGAGAGTGCACCTCCAAAAACTGTAAAGTCTTGAGCAAATAAATAAATCAAACGACCATTTACTGTACCATAACCAGTAACCACACCATCTCCATAATAGATTTCTTTTTCCATACCAAAATCTGTAGTACGGTGTGTAACAAGAATACCTATTTCTTCAAAAGAGCCATCGTCTAGTAAGTAGTGTATGCGTTCTCTAGCAGTAAGTTTCTTTTTTTCATGCTGCTTGTCTATACGTTTCTGACCGCCACCTAGGTGTGCGAGTTCAATTTTTTCGTTGAGCGTTTTTATATTAGCGTCCATAGGTTATACAGTTGGTAGGCGTAAGATATTTTGTTCTTTTATATGTTGTTTGAGCGCAATAAGAGCAGCAATACGTGCTTCTTCTTTAAAGCCTTCTTTTAAAGCTTCTGGTGAATAGTATTTTTTTACAAAATGCGTGTCAAAATTTCCAGAACGGAAAGCTTCGTGCTCACAAACAAATTTTCCAAAAGGTAAGGTGGTTTGTGCACCCTCTATTTTATAATCATCTATGGCTTTAGAGAGTAACTCTATAGCTTCTTCACGCGTAGGAGCGTAGACAATAAGCTTAGAGAGCATTGGGTCATAATAGATAGGAATATCCATGCCTTGTTCAAAACCATTATCTATACGTATACCTTCTCCTTCTGGGAGTATGTAAGTAGATAGATTTCCGACACTAGGTAAGAAGTCATTAAGAGGATCCTCTGCATATACACGTAATTCTAGTGCATGTCCTTTAATGCTGAGGTCTTCTTGAGCGATAGATAGCTTCTCACCTCGAGCAACGCGTATCTGTAATTCTACAAGATCTGTACCTGAGATAAGTTCGGTAACTGGGTGTTCTACTTGTAAACGAGTATTCATTTCTAAGAAATAGAAATTGTGTTGATCGTCTAGCAAGAACTCTACGGTACCTGCGCCGCGATAGTTACATGCTTTTGCCACCTTTATTGCAGCTTGCCCCATTTCTTCTCGTAGTTGCGGAGTAAGGACTACAGATGGAGCTTCCTCTACCACTTTCTGGTGACGACGCTGGATGCTACATTCACGTTCAAAGAGATGAATCACATTACCATGATTATCTGCCATTACTTGAATCTCAATGTGTCTAGGTGATGCAACATATTTTTCTATAAAAACAGATCCATCGCCAAAGGCTGCAGTCGCTTCACTAATAGCCGTACTCATTTGTGATGCTAGTTCGCTGTCTTTTTCTACCACGCGCATACCTTTTCCGCCACCTCCGGCAGAGGCTTTTATGAGAATAGGGTATCCTATTTCGGCAGCAATTGCTTTTGCTTTCTCTACATCTGTGATGGCTTCATCAATACCTGGTACCATCGGGATATCATATGCTTTTACAGCTTCTTTGGCTGCGAGCTTACTTCCCATGATTTCTATTGCGTGTGCCTCTGGGCCTATGAAGATCATTTGTGCTTCTGTTACCGCTTTCGCGAAAGCGGAATTCTCACTTAAAAATCCGTAGCCAGGGTGGATTGCATCTACGTTAAGTTCTTGAGCAACTTTTATGATTTTATCTCCTAGTAAATAGGACTCTGATGAAGGCGCATTACCCACGCAAACGGCCTCGTCTGCATAGCGCACGTGTGGTGCATTACGGTCTACAGTAGAATAAATGGCTACTGTTTTAATACCCATTTTCTTAGCCGTACGAATTACCCTAATGGCTATCTCACCACGGTTTGCAATTAATATTTTCTTTATAGTTTTCATCTATTTCTCTTCTTCAAATTCTACAAGTAATTGCCCTTTATCTACCGCGTCATCTTTTACAACATGCACGGCCTTGATAACTCCGTCTGTATGAGATACAAAGCTGTTTTCCATTTTCATGGCGCTTAGAATCACTAGCGTGTCACCTTCTTTTACTTCTTGACCAGCAGAGACCTGTACATCAATAATAAGACCTGGCATAGGAGAAATGAGATTGTTGAGCTGCTTTGAACCTCCTACCGTGAAGCCCATCTCTTTAATAAGAATGTCAATTTCGTCTTTGATAACAACTTCATAATTGTTACTATTTACCTGAATGTTGTATGTCTTTTTGCTGAAATCTGAGGAGACTACAGTTGCTTTAAAAGAAGAATTATCCTCCAGAATATGGTAAGAATTCTGAGAGGTGTGTACCGCATCTAGTTGAGATAGTTGGTCACGAGAAACCTCGAACTCATGCTCCTCGTTTACGGTGGTTTTATAGGTGTTGCTCATCGCTTGTATTTTAAGATATAAATATACGTAATTACGATATTGTTATCCTAGAGCAAATAAAATAAGAAAAGGCGCTCGTGAGAGCGCCTTTATTGTCAAAAATGTAATATTAATTGTTTTTGCTAAGCATCAATAACTCGTTACAAACAATCTCTGTCATATATCTTTTTACACCATCTTTATCTTCCCAAGAGCGATTGGTCAGTTTTCCTTCTATCGCGATTTCTTGTCCCTTCTGGACATAGCTTTCTACTACTTTAACAAGACCACCGCGTACTACGATGTTGTGCCAGTATGCACGTTCTACTTTCTGTCCATTCTTGTCTTTATAAGAATCATCTGTTGCCATGGAGAATTTGGCAATTTTATTTCCATCTGGAAATGTTGTGATTTCTGGTTCTTGACCTAGTCTTCCAATTAACTGTACCTTGTTGCGTAATGCGTTCATAATAATGTGTTTTTCTTGAGTAGGTTAAGCCTACCAAATTGAGTTATATTTCTTTCTCGAGCCGTTCTCGAGAAAATCGTTTGTTCCTAATAAGTAAATTATAATAACAACCTGTAAATAAGAACACTGCAAATATGCGACAGCTTATAATCCCTAGCCGACTTTTAAACGTTTACTTACGTTTATAGTCGTTTATAAGTATTTGTAAACGTTTGAAAACGTTTTAATTTTCTGAATTAGAGTGTGTTGTGGTTTTTAGCGTCTATTGAGTTAGAACTCCTTTTTTTTAGAGAATTTTTATAAGAATAGAGGTTAATTGCTTGGTGTAGAGTGAGGAATAGACTTGAATATTCTTAAAAACTTAAAGATTTTTAGAGCCTTTTAGAGGATTAGATGTTAAAAAACACTCTCTTTCTAACAACATTCAGGCTAGAAGAAAACTTAACTGAAAGAGCCATTTTCGCGAAAGCGTAAAGAATAAGTTAACCCTCATCACAAATAGGTCAGTTTCGATAAGAAGTAAATAAGAAAGTCAAGTAAAATGTATATGTGACCATTTAGGTCGAGCTATACATTAAGAGCATGTCTAAAAGAATCTCTGTCTTATAGGGTTTGAGTATGCTATTGTTAATGCCGTGTTTTGTTAGTTCTTTATCTCCCTCTTTATAGCTTGTGGCTGTAAGAGCAATGATAGGAGTTATACTGTCAAACTTTCTTATAACAATACTTGCGTCAATACCATTCATAATAGGCATGTTAATATCCATCAATATGAAATCATAGGCATTATTCTTTACGGCGCTCACAGCTTGTTGTCCATTACTGGCACTTTCGTTTTTTATACCGTATTGTTCAAGTACCTTTTTAGTTACTAGTTGGTTAATGCTATTGTCGTCCACAATAAGTACTTTTTTACCTTTGAGACGTTCATAGCTTGAAATATCTGATTGGACTTCTAGGTAGGAGTCGGATCCAGTTTCTAGATCAATTGTAAATGAAAAAGTAGAACCTTTATTTGGCCTGCTTACTAGGGATAGTTTACTACCAAGAATGTGCAAAATCTTCTTGACAATGGGAAGACCTAAGCCTGTACCTTGATGGTTTGACATAGCTCCTACTTGAGCAAATTCAGTAAAGATTTTTGCTTGTTCTTCTTTGGCAATGCCTTGTCCTGTGTCTGCTATACTAAAGAGTATGGTGTTTACATCTTTATTCTTTTCTTGGAGTGTGGCCTTTATGGTGATTGTGCCATCCTCGGTAAACTTGCTGGCATTGCTCGATAAGTTCATGAGGACTTGAGAGATTTTAGTCTTATCGCCCAGTAAGGTGTCTGGAATATTAGGATCAATAATCACCTTTGTGGTGTTATTGTTTTTCTTATTTATAAACTCAAGAGTTTGTACAATGTGAGGTAGTAATTTATGTAGTCTAAAGTTAGTCTTCTGGATACGCTCGCCTTCTTTTGAGTCAAATTTATTTAAGCTTAATATATCATTTACAAGCGCCAGTAGATAATCTGCAGAGAATTTTAAAGATTTTAAATCTTCCGTATGGTTTTTGAGCGCTGGGTCTTCAAGAAACACAGAAGAAAGCCCTATAATTCCATAAAGCGGAGTTCTTAACTCATGGCTTACTGTAGAAAGAAATTTAGTATTACTTCTAGCTAGTTTTTGAGATTTCTTTTTGGCTTGAAGATATTGTTTGTTCTTTGATTTTAAATTATCAAGGAGTCTTTTTCGTTTTTTTCTACCATGTAATAAAGTCCCGATAAATAAGAGCAGTATGGCGGCTAGTGCGAGTGAAGTTTTTAAAAATAATTTGTTCTCACCAGCTTTTTGAAGTGCGAGCTCATTTTCTAATTTTGAGGCTCGTAGTTCTTGTTTGAATTTATTGAGGTTAAAGCGAGAGGTAGCATTTTTTTGCTGTTTTATCTTGTTTGCTTCGTATCTCTTTTCGACGAGTACATCATAGGTTTTACGTATGCTATTTACTTGCTCGTAGTTGCCTAAGCTTTCATAGGCCTTCATTAGGTTTTTATAATTATCAATCTTGTAGTTGTCATCTTGTTCATCACCAGCTACCTCCATAGAGTAATTAATTGCTTCAATCGCCTCTTTAGGTCTGTTTTGTAATAGATAGATGGAACTTTGAACGTGATAGACGGTTCCTTCAAAGTTGTTTTTCCTTCCATTAAAATCACCTTTCGTTAGTAATTCCTTTGCTTGATCTAGGTAGTATTGCGCTTCATTGGGCTGTTTTTTTATGACATATAACTCAGCTAGGTTGTTATTTGATATAAAGTCAACTAGTATACTATTTTCAATTTCTGGGCTTATAGCAAGTGCCTCTTCAAAATAAGTGATGGCTTTGTCTGGATCTTCTTCAAAAAAAGTATTCCCGAGATTGGTAAGATTTCTAGCAAGATTGAAGGTGTCATTAGCCTTTTTATTTTCCTCTATGGCATTATTAAAAAGATCTTCGGCGCCCTGGATATCATCTACTTGTATAAATGCATTACCTAGAATGCTTCTTAAACGAGATGTAGTAAGAGGAGCTTTGAGTCTCTTAGCGTTATCTAGAAGGTGTGGTACAACCTCAATAACTTTTTCATAACTAGACTCATTAAATAAAGTAAGTATGGCGGGCATCAAAGAGTCTATCTCTGTTACGGTAAATTGCTTTTCTTTAATTAAAAGAATTTCTTCTTGAGAGATTGTCTCTTGACTGTAGGATTTAAAAGAGTATACAGTGCTTAAAACAACTAGCAGTAGTATGGTTAGTCTAGTCATAAATATTGATTTGGGAATTAAAATTTAAGCAATTGCCCCTAGAGCAGTTGTTACATCAGAAAATGTATTTAATTAACTAATAATATTCTTTTAATCTAAAAAATACTGCTTTTCACCGATTGTTTGAGATGTTTGATGAGTTTTTTTATTTATTAAGATTGATTTTAAATTTTTTGTAAGCCGCTAATTATCAGTAATGAATAATTTTGATGTTATAAAAAGGTGTTCTGTTGCATATTTGAGCCTTAACTAGTTGAGATTTTGCATTTATGATAATATTAAGGTGGTTTGTCTTTAGTACGCTTTCGCGAAAGCGTTAAATGTTTTCATTATTAGCGTCATACTCTATATCTTTTATCAATCAAATAGATACATAATGAGTAATTACCACATAAAAGGTCTACAAGAGTATTTTCAAGTCTACCAAAAGTCTGTAGATAAGCCTGAGCAGTTCTGGGAAGAAATTGCCGAAGAAAATTTTGTTTGGCGAAAGCGCTGGGATACCGTATTAGAATGGGATTTTAAAAAGCCAGAAGTAAAGTGGTTTGATGGAGCCCAATTAAATATTACAGAAAATTGTCTCGATAGGCATCTCTATACTCGTGGTAATAAAACCGCATTGCTCTTTGAGCCCAATAACCCTGAAGATCCTGCCGAACATATTACTTATAAAGACCTCCATGAACGCGTGTGCAAGTTTGCAAATGTGCTTAAGGGTAAAGGTGTGACGCGCGGTGATCGTGTGTGTATTTATGTACCCATGATACCAGAACTTGCGGTATCTATGCTTGCCTGTGCGCGTATAGGAGCAGTACATTCGGTAGTATTTGCTGGCTTTTCTAGTACTGCATTGAGCACGCGTATCAATGATGCAAGCTGTAAGATGGTGATTACAAGTGATGGCTCCTATCGTGGTAATAAAACAATTGACCTTAAATGTATTGTAGATGATGCATTAGAAAATACGCCATCTGTGGAGAGCGTGCTTGTTGTTAAGCGCACTGGTGGTGATGTAGTAATGAAAGAGGGGCGTGATGAGTGGGTAGCACCACTGTTAAAGGAGGCATCAACAGAATGCCCTGCCGAAACTATGGAAGCAGAGGATTCTCTTTTTATATTATACACTTCTGGTTCTACAGGGCAACCTAAGGGAATGTTGCACACTACCGCGGGATATATGGTGTATAGTGCATATACATTTAAAAATGTATTCCAATATAGAGAGGATGATGTGTACTGGTGTAGTGCAGATATAGGATGGATTACTGGGCATAGTTATATTGTCTACGGGCCACTTGCAAATGGTGCCACCTCTGTACTTTATGAAGGAGTTCCAAGTTTTCCAGACTGGGGACGCTTTTGGGAAATAATAGATAAACATCAAGTAAACCAATTTTATACAGCACCCACAGCGATAAGAGCACTTGCCAAGGAGAACTTGAGTTATGTAGAGAAGTATGATTTGTCATCTCTCAAGGTTTTAGGAACCGTAGGCGAACCCATAAATGAGGAAGCTTGGCACTGGTATAATGATAATATAGGGAAGAAAAAATGTCCAATTGTTGATAGCTGGTTTCAAACGGAAAACGGTGGAATTATGATTAGTCCTATCCCTTTTGCAACGCCTACAATTCCCACATTTGCAACTTTGCCTTTACCAGGGATACAACCCTGTTTAATGGATGAACAAGGGAAAGAAATAAAAGGAAACCAAGTAGAAGGAAGGTTGTGTATTAAATTTCCATGGCCTAGTATAGCTAGAACGATATGGGGTGATCACAAAAGGTATAAAGACACGTATTTTTCGGCATTTGATAATATGTATTTTACTGGAGATGGCGCTTTAAGAGATGCAACGGGTTATTATAGAATCACGGGACGTGTAGATGATGTCATTATCGTTTCTGGTCACAACCTGGGTACAGCACCTATAGAAGATGCTATTAATGAACATCCAGCTGTTGCCGAAAGTGCAATTGTAGGTTTTCCTCATACTATTAAAGGAAATGCTTTGTACGGTTATGTAACTTTAAAGGAGACTGGTGAAGGACGTGATCATGATAATTTACGCAAGGAAATTAATCAGCTTATCACAGAAAAAATAGGCCCGATAGCAAAGCTGGATAAAATTCAATTTACAAATGGATTACCTAAAACACGATCTGGTAAAATCATGCGACGTATACTGCGCAAGATTGCCTCTGGGGAAGGAGATAATCTAGGGGATATAAGTACACTTCTTAATCCTGAAGTTGTACAGAGTGTAAAGGACAACGCACTATTATAACATAAAAAACCCCGAAGATTATTTCTTCGGGGTTTCTTATATACAGTGAGTGATTAACTCTTTAGATTATCTCGTGGCTGGGTAAACTCTTTTTTATCTTTTACCTGATTATTAATCTCTTTGCCGTGAGTTGCCTCTAGATTAATCGCCTGTTCTTTCTTGCTAGTTTTCTCTGGATTAGGTGTTGTATTACTCATGATTTTAATTTTTAAATGTTTACTTAAAGATAATTTGAAACTACCTTTTTGTAAAAGCAATTAATAAACCTTAACCGTCCATTGTTAAAAAATGTGAAGAGAGATGTTTGAGAATTAGAGCTGTAAATGCGAGTAGTTTTGAGGGTATTTACTGGTTCAAAAATGTGCTAGTTTATATATTAAGGAACAAACATCAAAAACGACTAAGGTTATAAATCTCTTAAAGCCATTAGTGGTACAGAGGTATTTCATTATATTTCAAAAAATCTAAAATATACACAACGATGAAATCATCTTTTTTTGATATAATCCAATCTGAAACTCCTGTCTTAGTAGACTTTTATGCAACATGGTGTGGACCTTGTAAAACACTCGGGCCTATTCTAGAACAAGTAAAAGACGAGCTAGGTGACCAAGTAAAAATTGTAAAAATAGACGTAGATAAAAATCAGCCGCTTGCTGCACAGTATAATGTGCGCGGAGTACCTACTATGATCCTTTATAAAGGTGGTAAGCAAGTGTGGAGACAATCTGGAGTGCTAGAGAAAAGTGCGATTGTTGAAGTGGTAAAAACTGCATAGATGATCATATTAATTTCTCCTGAGGAAACGAGTGAATACGAGATTGCCACGCTGCATCATCTATTTGAAGCTGGGCTATCTCATTTTCATCTTAGAAAACCAAATGCGAGTCTTGATGATCACATAGCATACCTGAAAAAGGTTGATAGTGCATATCATAATCGTATAATGACGCATAACTTTCATAAAGAGCTGTGTGGTCAGTTTAATATTAAGGGCGTGCATCTAGAAGAAGCGATGTGGAGAGCGCAAGGTGATGGTTTAGAAGCCTACGTAAATTCATTTACTAGTAAAGATAATATCGTGTCTTCCTCTTATCATGAGCCAGAAGATCTAGCGTCGCAAGCAGTACGTTTTGAGTATACGTTATTAAGTCCTGTTTTTTCGGCAATTTCTAAGAGTGATATGCAAGGAAGAGGTTTTGATGTGCGTCACATCAAAAAAGATATTGTTGGTATGGGAGGAATCAATGCAACCACAACTCCAGAAGCACTAAAGCTTGGTTTTAAAGGAGTAGGAGCGCTAGGCGGCATATGGAATGCAGATGATCCCGTAGCAGCATTTATTGAGATGAAAAACGCTTTCGCGAAAGCGAATACCTAACCTTTACTATATTTGCACCATGGCAAAGAGAGGAACTCCTAAGAACACGAAAAATAAAGCAAAGCATTCTAAGCTTATGGATCGTAAGAAAAAGAAAGAGCGCGAGAAGAGAGACGCTAGTGAAGCGCGATTACTCGAAGCAAAAGAAAAGATGAAAGCTCTTAAAGAGAAAGAAGAAGAATAACAAAAGCGTCCCGATGGACGCTTTTTTTTGTTTTAGAGCGTAACATGTTGACTATAAAGACGTCATTTTAATAGTTTAGGCAACTATTTTAAATTTTCTAGCGTCTATATAGTAAATAACCATCTTATGACGACACTTATAAAATTCATTCTCACGTTACTTACAATAACCTGCGCTGCTACGGCGGTAGCACAATCTTATAGTGTAACCGTAATTGACGAAAGGACTAAAGAACCCATTCCTTTTGCAACTGTAAAGTTATCTGAAAATACAGGTGCAATCACAAATGAAGAAGGCATCTTTACCCTAGGAGAGCATAAGCTATCTGCACTTAGGGACTCTGTGTATATCTCGTCTATGGGATATGAAGAGGTTGCTATTTTTCCTAAGAAAGTGATGGACACTATTATATCGCTGCGTGTAAAAACAAACGAACTAGATAATGTATTTCTCACAAATAATCCGCTGGATGCAGAGGAAATCATAGAGCGCGTTAAAGAAAACATAGCTGTTAACTATCCTAATGCGCTTACTGAGAAAAAAATATTCTTCAGACAGTCTGAGTCTGATCGTATTGATAAAATGGATATCGAAGTAGAAAAAACGACTATTCCAGAATTTAACCAGGTCTTTATGGATAGTCTAGTGGGATCTGTAGCAAAGAAGAGTGATTACTACAGTGAGTCTGTTGGGACACTTTCTGGAAATTATGACAATCAAAAGCTCGTTATAGACAAAGCAGCAAAGCTCTATGACAAAACTAAAAAAGATGTAGGGGTGGAGAGTTTTGGAAAAAGGCTTGAAGAAATTATTGAGAAAAACGTAAAAGCAGATTCTTACTTTAAAATAAAATCTGGAATCGTAGGTACCACTATTGAAGTAGATGACTCTACAAAAATGGGCAGCTCAAATGGCGGACTTAAAATAGAGGTAGATACAGAGCAAGAAGAAAATGACAAGGAGAAAGCCATTACAGAAAGTATCAAATCTGACCTTTCTGATCTGTTTGAGGCTATGTTTTATAAAGAGGATACAAAGCTTGACTTCTTAACAAAATCCAATCGTTATCGATTTACTAAGAGAGAATTTACTGCAATAGGTGATGATATAGTTTACGTAATAGACTTTGAGCCTAAAGGAAGAAAAGATTTTAAAGGGACCTTATATATAAATACTGATGACTTTGCAGTAATGCGACTAGAATATGAAAATGTACGTAAGCTGTCAAGTTTTGGGATGTTTGGCATAAGCTACAAGAAGTACTTGTATAAGGGTAAAAGCATCTATGCAAAAGATGATAATGGTGGCTATTCCTTGCGATTTATGGAGCTAGAAAACGGAGAACGCGTTGGTATAGATAGGCCTTTAAAAATCATTGAGAAAAACAAAAATGTAGGAGGTCGCCGAAAGCAAAATGAAGTAGCGATGGAGATTGAAATAGCAAACACTAGTTATTCAAAAAAGGAGCTCGTTGTTTTTAGCACTACTAGCATTGACCAAAGTACGTATGATGCAGTAGAAGAAATTAAAGAGATGGAGGCAACATACTTATCTGAGTATGATCCTAATTTCTGGAAAGGGTATACTATTATGGAGCCTAATGCGGCTATACAAAGTTTTAAGTCTGAGAGTAAATAATTGACTGGCATATAGATTGTACGATGAGATTATGATACCCATATCCCATTGTGGTTACTGGCATTTTATATGGTGAAGTCTTTGAGGGCTTTTAGTATCTTTACTTTATGGAATTAGTATTTATAGGGCTCGCCATAGGAGCGATACTCTCTTATTTTATATTTAACTGGATCTCTGGAAAATCTAAGGCGCCAGATGCTCAAGCACAATCTGTGGTGCTTATGGAGCGCATAAGAACAGTGTGTAAATTTATCACCGTAGAGGGCGACTTTGCAGAGATATATCATTACGAAGGCTTAAAAAATAAATGGATGAACCTACTCTTAGGTTCAAAAAAAGCAATTGTACTTATCGATGCAAAAGCGCATATAGGTTTTGATCTTACTAAGATTAAAATGGAGGCAGATGATAAGAATAGAACCATCAAGCTGTTTAACTTTCCAGAACCAGAGCTACTTTCTGTAGAGACAGATTTTAAGTATTATGATAAGAAAGAAGGGTGGGCAAATCCATTTACTAGCACAGATCTTACAGAGATAAACAGAGAGGCAAAGCAGCACATACGCGATAAAATCCCGCAGAGCGGACTTTATGAGGAAGCAAAGTCGCAGGCGCTAGAAACCGTACAGTTAATGCAAAAACTTGTAGAAACTATAGGCTGGAAACTAGACTACTCATCACTAGAAATACCTGCGAGTAAGGAGCCTAAGAAAATTGAATCTTAGTGATATATCTCATTACTGGAAATACAGGAGCAGGAAAAACTACATATTCATTAGATCTTAAAAAAAGCGTTAATGGTATCTTATTTTCCATTGATCATTGGAATAAAACATTATTTCTAGATGATAAACAAGATACAGACGGAGTTGACTGGTTTTTAGAACGCATCGCGCGTAACGACCAGATGATTCTATCCCTAGTGTTACAGCTGGAAGAGGCGGATACCCCCGCAATTTTAGATCTAGGATTTGCAAAGCGATATAGAAGAGAACGTTTTTACGCTTTCGCGAAAGCGCATCAAATACCCTATCAGCTTCATTTTTTAGATATAGCTAAGGAAATGAGAAAAGAACGAGTACAACAGCGTAATAAAGAGCAAGGAGCCACCTACGAATTTGACGTTTCGGAAGAAGATTTTGAATTTATGGAAACTTGGTTTGAACCACCTTTGGAAGATGAACTCATAGAAGCAACAATAATTGCCAAGTGAATATAGAAGCATTTAGAACATATTGCCTTGATAAAAAAGGAGTGACAGAGGAGTTTCCTTTTGATGCAGACACCCTAGTTTTTAAGGTGATGGGTAAAATGTTTGCGCTTTGCTCTTTAAAACGAATTCCACTTTCGGCAAATTTAAAATGTGATCCAGATCGAGCTGTCATTTTGAGAGAGACTCACGATGGAGCTATTATTCCTGGATGGCATATGAATAAAACTCACTGGAATACCTGTGTTCTGGAAGAGTTGCCACCACAATTACTAGCAGAGCTTATTGACCATTCTTACAATCTGGTCGTATCAAAAATGACAAAAAAACAACAAGCCGAACTTGCGGCTCTATAATTATGACAGAACCAACTGCCTTTTACGAAGGACAAATCAAAACATATCAGAAAGAAGTATCTGAGATTAAAAGGAAACTCAATATCTCAAGTACTATTAGGCTTGTTGTTTTCTTAGCTACAGCAGCGAGTGTGTATTTCACTCTAGGTAATACGCAATTGCTTATGGGGTGTATAATCGCAGGTGTTATTGCTTTTTTATTACTAGTGAGTCGCCACAGCCAGTTGCAGCACAAGCGTGATCTTACTAAGGCACTTCTGGAGCGCAATGAGACAGAATTAAAAGTTCTTAATAGGGATTTTTATGATCTGCCAGATGGGAGTGAATTTCATAATCCGGAGCATGTTTTTAGTCAAGATATAGATCTTTTTGGTCGTGGCTCTTTCTTTCAGTACTTTAATAGAACGGCTCTTGATAGTGGTTCTTTAAAACTAGTTTCCATGCTTCTTTCAAATAATATTGAAGGAATATCACAAAAGCAAGAAGCTGTAAAAGAGTTAGGCGAGCTGCCAGAGTGGAGGCAGTTATTTAGTGCTATTGCATCATTAGTTAGCACAGATTTATCTGCAGATAGTGTACTGCTTTGGTTAAAAGATTACTCCTCATTTGTACCTAAACAAATGAAACTTATCTCACGTATATTTTCTGTAATCTCATTGCTTACGCTTGGATCTTATTTTATAGGTTTCATTGCTGGATGGTGGGTGTTCATAGTATTTGGGATAGGTTTGTTAATAAGCGGCAGATTCTTTGGGAGAATAAATATGCTCTCTGCACATACGGGGAAAATTCAAACCACATTTACACAATATGCGAGCTTGTTATCTAGAATAGAAGAGCAAGAATTTGCAAGTGATTTGCTAGTAAATAAGCGTAAAATGGTCATCACGTCAGAGCAATCAAGTTCGTCCATTTTAAGAGCTTTTTCAAAACATCTAGACGCACTTGATCAGCGTAACAATTTTATAATTGGACTCATATCTAATGGGTTTTTTCTTAGAGATTTAAGTATTGTACACAACATTGAAGGATGGATTGCAACACATCGCGATGCAGTAGAAGATTGGTTTGAAGTAATCGCCTTTTTTGATGCTTATAACAGTTTGGGTAATTATGCTTTTAATCATCAAGCTCATGTATTTCCTGAGATTACCGAAACTGGAACTACACTAGTTACTACAGGAGCAGCGCATCCTCTTCTTGATCCTACAACTGCTGTGCGCAATGATATCACTATAAAAAACGATGAGTTCTTTATCATCACAGGAGCAAATATGGCTGGTAAAAGTACCTTCTTAAGAACGGTGGCTTTACAGATTGTGATGGGTAACGTAGGCTTGCCCATATTTGCAACGAGCGCTTCATATACGCCTATAAAGTTAATTACTAGTATGCGCACCACAGATAGTCTTACAGATGATGAGAGTTACTTCTTCAGCGAACTCAAACGTCTTAAGTTTATAGTGGATCAGATAGAAACAGATCGTTACTTTATCATCCTAGATGAAATTTTAAAAGGAACTAACAGTACGGATAAGGCAGAGGGTTCTCGTAAGTTTATAGATAAGCTTGTAGGTGCAGGAGCGACTGGTATTATAGCTACACACGATTTAAGTTTATGTGAGGCTGCAAATGATCTCAAGGAGGTGAAGAACTATTACTTTGACGCACAAATAATAAACGACGAACTCTTTTTTGATTACACTTTTAAAGAAGGTATTTGCCAGAATATGAATGCTAGTTTCTTACTAAAGAAAATGGGGATTGTATCATAGCATTATTTAATAAAATAGTATGGATAGTTTAACTCAGATAGTTCTTGGCGCTGCAGTAGGCGAGGCAGTACTTGGTAAAAAGATAGGTAATAGAGCAATGATCTGGGGAGCGGTTGCGGGTACCATACCAGATCTTGACATTGTGTGGAGATATCTTACAGATACTATCACAGCCACCGAGATGCACCGTGGTTTTAGCCACAGTATTGTATTTTCTATTCTCGCAGCACCCTTGTTTGGATGGCTCGTCCATCAGCTTAAAAAACGACCAGATGTAGGCTGGCAAGGATGGTCAAAGCTATTTTTCTGGGGTTTTTTTACACATCCATTGTTAGATGCTTTTACGACTTGGGGAACGCAAATATTTTGGCCATTTAATTGGAGGGTTGCTTTTAATAGCATCTTTGTCATAGATCCATTATACACAGTTCCTTTCTTAATATGTGTCCTCATAGCAGCTACTAGAAAACGTGGTTCGCTTTCGCGAAAGCGTACTAACAACCTTGGCCTTTACATAAGTAGCTCATATTTATTACTCACAGTTGTGATAAAATATGTAGCCCATCAAAAGGTGGTTCAGAATCTTGAGCAGCAGGGCATAACATATACCCAAATCTCAACGCGTCCAGCCCCTATGAATACTGTGCTGTGGAATATAAACGTAGATGCAGGCGAAAATTATCTTATAGGAGATTACTCTTTACTCGACACGCAGCCTATTTCTTTTAAGGCATATCCCAAAAAGCGCTCAGAAAGTGAAGCGCTTATTAATAGGTCAGAAGTACAACGACTCATTACCATTTCTGAAGGATGGTATATTCTTGAGAAAATTCAAGATAAGTGGATATATAATGACCTCCGTTTTGGACTTATCGCTATAGATCCAGATAATCCTCAGTTTGTTTTTAGATACAAGCTAGAGGAAAATAACGGTACTATCACCGCCACAGAAGATCGCCCTGACCCTTCAAATATGAATGCCGTCTTGGGTAATCTATGGACAAGGATTAAAGGCAATTAATCATCAAAACGTCCTGGAAATTGCTCTTTTAGAATTTTAAAAAGATTTTCTTGAGTAAGCGGTTTGTTATCAAAATGCTGCAATAAGTCATACTTTTCGGCCTTCTTTTTATCTACTGGAGATGTAGAGGTCGTAAGCATCGCAATCACCACTCCTGCTTTTTGCACATCTTCTAATTCTTCATAATGCTCTAAAAACTCAAATCCATCCATTCCAGGCATGTTGATGTCTAAGAAAATTAGGTCAGGGCGTGGATAATCTTCATTAATGAGAGTTTTGAGATAGGTAAGCCCCTCCTCGCCAGAATACTTGATGGTTACTTTTGCAGTTACCTGTGCCTTTTTAATTACACGTGAATGTACAAAGTTATCAGACTCAGAATCATCTATCAGTAATATCTCTCTTAGTGGTTGCATGCTCTTATTTTTTTAAAGTAAATGTGAATGTGCTGCCTTCACCTACGGTAGATGCAACACTTATTTTTCCCTTATGTAATTCAACTATTTTTTGACAGAAGGCAAGACCTATACCTGTACCTTCATATTCCTTTGCACTGTGAAGGCGTGTAAACATGTTAAAGACTTTGTCTAGGTGTTCTTTTTTAATTCCTAATCCATTATCAGAAACTTTAAACGTGTAGTAAAGTCTCGAGTCGCTTACACCTATATGGATCTTTGGAGCTCGTTCCGGTGGAGTAAACTTGATGGCATTTGTAATTAAGTTTACAAAAAGCTGTCGTAATTCTACTGGATAACCAGATACAGTAGGAAGTGTGTCCTTAGTGATAACTGTCCCGCTCTCTTCTATGCGAGTGCCTAGGTCTACATTTATATCGTTTAAAAGTTTGTTGAGATCAATTTTTGAACGCGTTCCAGAGCGGCCCAATCTACTGTAATTGAGTAAGCCGGTAATCAGACTTTTCATACGTGCTGTAGCTCCTTTTATAAAGTCAAAATAAGTGCCAGCCTCACCGTCTAATTTTTCTCCATAATCTTCTTCAAAGAGTGCAATAAAGTTATCTACCGTGCGCAGAGGTTCTTGCAAATCGTGAGAAGCTATGTAAGCAAACTGGTTAAGCTGTTTGTTCTTATCTTCCATCTGGTGAATGAGATCTTCATTCATTTCCATTTGTGCTTCTTTAAGAGCAATTTCTTGATCTCGAGAGTGTACTAGCTCAATAAGAGCATCATTATTTTCTGCAAGTTTTGTAAAGAGCGGAATAAGTCTTTTTCTAACGGCATACACATTAAAAAGCATCAATAATAAGGCTATTGATAATGCAATAAGACTTAAAACATAAATCGTGTCGTAGGTAGATTTACGCTCTAGTAGTAGTGCGTTTTCCTCAATAAGCATGATGTCTCGCATATTATCAATAGCATCTATGAGGCGCAAGGTTTCTACTCTTCCGGTACGTTTTCTATTTTCTTCTGGAGTACGTAGGACGTAGTTCTCCATGTTATTATCCATGCCCTGTATACGCTCATTTACTAGCGCTTCAAACTTTCTTAAGTTTTCTTGTTGTGAGGGGTTATCTTGAGTTTTTGTTTTAAGCTGATTGATCTCACCCCTCAATTTTGCTATTTGGACTTTATAATCAATGCGATATTCAGGGTCTTTACTTATTAAGTAACCCCGTAGCATGCTCTCAGCTTTTAATAGAGTCTCAGATACATTATGAATTTGAGTAGTTGTTTCATTAGTATGAACAATCCACTTTTGAGAGTATTGTGATGCTAGATATAACAGTGTAACTAAAACTATTACAGTAAGCGTCGAAAAAAAACTTAAGTAAAGTGACCTGACTATATTTTTAGATTCGGTAGTATCCATGGGTTATTTTATGGATAAAAATTTGAGCACTTTGTCTTTAAGAGATTCAATCGCTTCTTTGTGCTCGTAAGCTTCAAAGTCATGATGGCGCAAGTAATCTGTAAGCTCTCGCTCTCTAGCATCTTTTTCACGTTGTCTTTCTAAACGTGTGATAAGTTCCTGCTTTTCTGAAATAAATTTTTCAAAAAGAGGTTGTAGTTTTTGTTGTAAATTTTGAAGGTTTTCTTTCAAGAAAAATCCAGAGGCTCCTTGTAAGATAAGCTCTGCTGCTTTCTCTTCATTGTTGAGGTTTCCTGTAATAATAATTACCGGGATCTCACTATTAAATTCCTTGACTTGTTTAATAACGTCAAATCCGGTAAATCCTTCAAGGTTGAAGTCACTTACCACGATATCTGGTAAAAACTGTTTGAGAGCCACAGCAAGTGAAAGCTCTTTGTCTGAAATGCTGATCTCAACATTATTACAAAAACGTTTAATCTGTTTTTGTACGAGAAAAGCATCAGATACTAGGTCTTCTACAATAAGTATGCGTAGTGGAGTATCAATCATTTTGGTTAGTCTAGGTTGTTTATGTAAAGATATGAGATATTATATCGTAGCTTTCTTAACATTTTTATAAAAATCTAAGAAAAGAAAAACTTAAATAATTACGTCCTATCCTTGTCTCTAAAGGCGCTTGGAGTGATTTTCTTCAATTTCTTAAAGTTTTTATTAAAATGCGATAAAGTCTTATAACCGCAGCGATCTGCAACATCTGCTATAGAAATTTCTTGTTGGGCTTCTAGTAAGGAGCAGGCATGTGCAATGCGAACTTCAGTAAGAAAACTAAAATATGACTTGTTTGTGCGCTGTTTAAAGTATTTGCAAAAGCTATGAGGCGTCATAGATGTGAGTGATGCGAGATCATTTAAATGCACCTCTTGCTTGTAGTTTGCTAGTGTAAAGTCAAAGATTGCACTCATGCGTTTTCCATCTTTTTCAGAAATATGACGTTTATAGATAAACGTCGAGAGCGAGATGCTTTTCTTGATTTTCAAGACAGTAATTAGGTCTATAAAATGCCCTAGTCTATGCATTCCTTGAGCCGTGTTTATATGTTGGAACAAAGAGTCAATTTCAGGAGTTACGGATGTTTTAAATCCCGCTTTCGCGAAAGCGTTAAAATCTGCAATACCTTTCCCTTCTTCTAGTTGTAAAAATATATCGCCAAAAGATGCTGCACTAAAGAACACAGAATACATCAAGCAATCTGCGGTGTCACTATTAAATACATGGGGCTGAAAGCTACCTAAAACAATTACCTCTCCAGCCGAAAATGAATGAACAGTGTCTCCTGCCACTAGAGTTCCCGTTCCTTTCTTAATGTAGCTTATTTGGATTTCCTCATGATGATGGAGTGCATTGTATAATACACCTTGATCTACTTGAAATAGAATAGCAGCATTGCTAGGCTTCGGAATTTTAAAAGGAAGTACACGCATGCATAAAGGTACTTTTTTGTTTTAATTAATTAGCAAGTCACGTTAATTTGGATAATATACTATTATAGATGGATAAAACAGTATTTAATCTTAAGCTTATGGCGCCATTATCTTTGACCAAAATAACATCATTATGAGCATAGAATGGAAAGGTGTCATGCCTGCGGTAACGACAAAATTCACAAAAAAAGATGAGCTAGATCTTGACATGTTTGCTGTAAACATCAAAGCCCAACTTGATGCGGGAGTTCATGGTATTGTGCTAGGTGGAACGCTAGGGGAGGCGAGCACTCTGGAAGATCATGAAAAGCGCACACTTACTACGGAGACGGTAAAACTTGTAAAAGGTAGTGTACCCGTCATGATAAACATCGCCGAGCAATCTACAAAAGGCGCTATAGCTGCTGCACACAAAGCCGAAGAAGACGGAGCAAGTGGTCTTATGATGCTTCCTCCTATGCGATATAATGCAGGAGACGCAGAGGTGGTTACTTATTTTCAAGACGTAGCCAGTAGTACTAGCTTACCTATTATGATTTATAATAACCCTATAGATTATAAAATAGAGGTCACGCTCAATATGTTTGAGACCTTGTTAAAACAGGATAATATTGAAGCTGTAAAAGAAAGTACTCGTGACATTTCTAATGTGACACGCATTAAAAACAACTTTGGAGATAGACTTAAAATAATGACTGGTGTTGATACTCTAGCGCTAGAGTCATTGGTGATGGGAGCAGATGGCTGGGTCGCAGGTTTAGTATGTGCTTTTCCAGCAGAGACTGTAGCAATATACGAGCTACAAAAGGCTGGTAGAATTAAAGAAGCAATTGAGATTTATCGCTGGTTCTTACCACTACTAGAATTAGATATAAATCCTAAACTGGTACAAAACATAAAACTTGCAGAAGTACATACTGGTATAGGGACAGAAGATGTGCGTAAACCTAGACTGCCACTTTCTGGAGATGAGAGAGAACATGTCTTACAAATAATTAAAAGTGGATTGGCTAGCAGACCTAGTTTACCTGCCTATAAAAACTTATAATGTTACAGATAAGACCATCATGTGAACATTGCAATAAGCAATTGCCGTATAATGCTAGTGATGCAATGATATGCACTTTTGAATGTACCTTTTGCAAAGAATGTGTAGATGATATATTATTAAAAGTATGTCCTAACTGCGGAGGTGGTTTTGAGAAGAGACCAATACGACCAGAACATCTATTACAAAAGTATCCGGCATCTACAATTACAGTGCATAAACCAGTAAACGTAGCATTGCATCAGCAAAAAATTAAAGCATTATGATTACAGGAAAGAATCAAATAGGTTTTACACAGAGTGCTAAGGGCGCCGTTACCTATAAAACTATAAATCCTCAATTAAATAAGGAAAATCCAACCGCATTTTACGAGGCTACTCAACAAGAAATAGACACAGCTTGCGCGCTTGCTCACAACGCTTTTCATCCCTACAGTCAAATAAAAGGAAGTAAACGCGCAAGCTTTTTAAATAATATTGCAGACGAGATAGAGGCTCTTGGCTCAGATCTTACGGATATGTACACGCAAGAGAGTGGTTTGCCAGAAGGTAGAGCACAAGGAGAACTAGGTCGAACATTAGGACAGCTTAGAATGTTTGCAGAGTTAGTGTCACAAGACAAGTGGCGTAATCCTATAGGAGTTGGTAACACCAGCGGACTTAAAAAAGCATTGATTGCTATAGGGCCTGTAGTTGTTTATGGGGCAAGTAATTTTCCGCTGGCTTTTTCTACGGCTGGTGGTGATACCGCTAGTGCGCTTGCAGCCGGTTGTCCTGTTATTGTAAAGTCACATCCTATGCATTCAGGTACGGGAGAGATGGTGGCAACAGCAATTATAAAAGCTGCACAAAAAACAGGAATGCCAGAGGGTGTTTTTTCTAATCTTAATAGTGCAGGTATTGATGTAGGAGAGCAACTCGTAAAACACACGGTAATAAAAGCCGTTGGATTTACGGGTAGTCATACTGGTGGTCGTGCACTGTATAATCTCGCTGCACAAAGAGATACTCCTATTCCAGTTTTTGCAGAGATGGGAAGTATAAATCCTGTGATTATAACGCAGGAGGCTTTAAGTAATAGAGGCTCTCAAATAGCCGAAACATATGCAGGTTCTATCACTCAAGGTGTAGGGCAGTTTTGTACAAATCCAGGACTAATTATTACCGTTGCTAGTGATGAAGCTCAAGCTTTTGTAAATGATCTAGCAAATAATCTGAGCAAGGTAGAGGAAGGATGCATGTTGCATCCACGTATACAATCTGGATTTACTAGCGGAGGGAAAGAAATGGCAAAAGTACCTGAAGTTACTTTTGTGATGAGTACTAATAGCAGTAAAGAAAACCATGCAGCTCCCACACTAGCAGTTGTAAAAGGTGTAGATTTTATCAATAATTCTCAGTTGCACAAAGAAGTTTTTGGTCCCTTTTCTATGGTTGTGCTTGCAAAAGATGAAGCAGAACAGTTAGCGATTATAAAAAATCTAGAAGGGCAGCTTACGGCAACTCTTATCGCTCAAGATGAAGAGGTTGCCACATTACAAGATATTACACTAGCTTTACAAGACAAGGTAGGTCGCATCATTTATAACGGAGTTCCCACAGGAGTTGCGGTAGAAGATGGCATGACACACGGAGGACCATATCCAGCAAGTACAGATAGTCGCTTTACGGCGGTAGGGAATCATAGTATTTTGCGTTGGGTAAGGCCTTTTAGTTTCCAAGACTTTCCTTCGGCGCTGTTGCCAGATTATCTAAAATAGAACCTTATGAAGCATATAATTATACTGCTCGTTTTCTGTATTTCAATGAATGTTTGCGCTCAGAATTCTTCGGCGCAGCTTGCAAAAATTATAGAAGATAGTCAGGAGTTCAAGTGGCAAGATGATTTGGCAGATGAGCATCCTATGGGTGTGTTTTCAAAAGAACGGTTTGAAAAGGAGTCCGCTTTCGCGAAAGCGCAACTTAAAAAACTACAGGCTATAACACCATCAACGTTGTCTGAAACGGAGCTCATATCTCTAGAGTTACTCATGTTTAAGCATCAAGAAACGGTAGATTATTATGAATACGAACGCTATCTAAATCCGCTGTTGTCAGACTCGGGTTTCCACAGTAGTTGGAATTATATGGTGCGTCCCATAAGTACGTATAAGCAAGCTGTTTCATACCTCAATAAGCTGAAAGCGTTACCAGACGTAGTAGATCAATATTTACCATTATTGAGAGAAGGAGTAAAAAAAGGTGTCTCGCAGCCGCATGTGATTTTTAATGGATATGAGAGTACGTATGATTCACAAATTGTAGGCGATTATAAAGACAGCTTCTATTATGAGCCATTCTTAAACTTACCAAGTTCAATATCGGGAGCGCAAAGAGATTCACTATTGGTAGCTGCTAGAAGCGCAATAGAACAACAGGTTGTTCCGTCTTTTGAGCGTGTAAAAACATTCTTTGAAACAGAATATCTCCCGAAAACTCGCACTACCCTTGGAGTTTCAGAAACACCAAATGGAAAAGCATATTATCAAAACAGAATAAACTATTACACTACCCTAGATATCACCGCAGACGAGGTGCATAATAAAGGACTCGCTGAAGTTGCCCGCATCAAAGCCGAAATGCAGAAAATTATTAAGGAAATAAACTTTGAAGGCTCTTTTGCAGACTTTTTACAATTTTTGCGCACAGACAAACAGTTTTACGCCACTTCTCCAGAGCAATTACTTATGATTGCTCGCGACATGGCAAAAAGAGCAGATGCTCAGTTACCTCGATTTTTTAAGACTTTACCTCGCAAACCATACGGAGTGGCTCCAGTACCAGATGCTATTGCTCCTAAATACACGACAGGGCGATATGTAGGTAGTGCAAAGGGAAGTACAAATCCTGGATACTACTGGGTAAACACCTATGATTTACCTAGTCGTCCGGTGTATGTGCTGCCATCACTTACAGTTCATGAGGCCGTTCCTGGGCATCACTTACAAGGATCGCTTAATCAAGAGTTGGGAGATAGTATTCCAACATTTAGAAAAAATATGTATGTAAATGCATATGGTGAGGGATGGGGATTATACTGCGAATACCTCGCTGCCGAAATGGGAATGTATACAACACCGTACGAACGTTTTGGACAATTGACCTATGAAATGTGGCGTGCTTGCAGACTTGTAGTAGATACTGGATTACACGCAAAAGGCTGGACAAGGGAGCAAGTGGTAGATTATATGTCTGAAAACACAGCGCTTTCCATACATGAAATTAATACGGAGACCGATAGATATATCTCATGGCCGGGACAAGCGCTTGCTTATAAAATGGGCGAACTCAAAATAAGAGAATTGAGAACGCTAGCAGAAAAAGAGCTAGGTGCTAAGTTTGATATTAGAGAATTCCATGAGATTATCTTAGAGCAAGGAACGGTGACACTCGCTATACTTGATAGACGAGTGAAACACTGGATTGAGAAAAATAGTTAGCACCTGTTTAATATGAAGCACACTTTTAGTTGTATAGACGCACACACCTGCGGAAATCCCGTAAGACTCGTCGCTCATGGTGGGCCAGATCTAAAGGGAGCAACTATGAGCGAGAAGCGACAGCATTTTCTTAAAGAGTATGACTGGATACGCAAAGGATTGATGTTTGAACCACGCGGTCATGATATGATGAGCGGGAGCATCTTGTTTCCTCCGCATGATCCTGAAAATGATTTTTCTATTCTTTTTATAGAGACTTCAGGATGTCTGCCTATGTGTGGTCACGGAACTATCGGGACGATAACAATCGCAATAGAAGAAGGAATCATCACACCTAGAGTGCCTGGTATTATTAAAATGGAAGCCCCAGCAGGATTAGTTGAAATTGAATACCAACAAACTGGTGATAAAGTAGATTGGGTACGTCTCACTAATGTAGCCTCTTTTCTAGCTGCCGAAAATCTAACCGTCGATTGCCCAGATCTCGGCGAAATTTCGTTTGACGTTGCTTATGGAGGGAATTACTACGCAATTGTAGATTCACAAAAGAATTTTGCTGGCGTACACGAGTTTACGGCTGGTCAGATTATACAAATGAGTCAAGTAGTGCGTGAGCGTATTAATGAGAAATATCCTAATCAGTTTATCCATCCAGAAAATGATACCATAAGGGATGTAACCCATATGTTATGGACAGGTAATCCTATAGATGCAACATCTGATGGGCGCAATGCTGTTTTTTATGGAGATAAAGCAATTGATCGCAGCCCTTGTGGTACGGGAACTTCGGCTCGGCTTGCACAATTATATGCAAAAGGGAAATTGAAAGTAGGAGAACCTTTTGTACACGAAAGTTTTATAGGTTCAAAATTTATAGGTCGTGTAACAAAAGAAACAATGATAGGTGATCAAAAAGCCATTGTACCTAGCATACAAGGATGGGCAAGAATATATGGACATAATACCATTACCATAGACGAGGAAGATCCCTATGCTTTAGGGTTTTCTGTAATATAGCATTGGATAAAAGAAGTATTTATGGCAAAAAATGTTATCATCATAGGTGGAGGGATTATAGGGTTAAGTTGTGCATACTTTCTACAAAAGTCTGGACATCAAGTCACGGTTATAGATCAATCTAAAATGGATGGCGGCGCGAGTTATGTAAATGCTGGGTATATGTCTCCTAGTCATCTCGTACCACTGGCAGCTCCCGGAGTCATGAGGCAAGGGATAAAGTGGATGTTTAATAAAAAGAGTCCGCTGTATATTAAGCCACGTCTTGAAGCAGATTTCTTAAAATGGTCGCTAGCTTTTAATAAGTCGTGTACTCAGAAACACGTAAATAGAGCTGTTCCCGTAATGAAAGAAATTGCGGTATTGGGCCGAGATTTATATCATCAGATCAAGCAAGAAGAAGGATTTTCTTTTCACTTAGAAAAAAAGGGTTTGCTTATGCTTTGCCAGACAGAAGAAACACTTCATCACGAGGACGAACTTGTGCAAATTGCAATAAAAGAAGGGCTAAGTGCAAGAGTCATTACTGCGCAAGATGTTAAGAAGATGATGCCAGATGCTACGCTTGATATCGTGGGCGCCTCGTATTTTGAGTGTGATCATCACAGCACTCCTGGCGAATTCATGGCAGAAATGAAAGCGCATCTTTTATCAAAAGGTGTTGTCATTCGACAAGAGGAGAAAGTGATTGATTTAGAGATTAATAATGGTAAAATCACCAGTGTAAAGACAGATAAAGAAGTTCTTAAAACAGATGAGGTTGTGATGGCAGCTGGAAGTTGGACAAGTACGCTTTCGCGAAAGCTAAACATAAACCTACTCCTTCAAGCTGGAAAAGGATATCGCATCCAGACCACAAAAGAGACAGGAATTACCTACCCATCTATACTTGCAGAAGCAAAAGTGGCGATAACTCCAATGAATGGATTTACACGTTTTGCAGGAACGATGGAAATTGCTGGAATAAATCACACAATTAGTAAGGCTCGAGTAGACGCTATTGCAGATGGTGTCAATAAGTATTTTTCAGAAGTACATATTACAGCAGAAGAAAAAGCTGGTGCTACCTGTGGCTTGCGACCAGTATCTGCAGATGGGATGCCATATATAGGTAAAAGCTCAAAATGTAAAAACCTCACTATCGCTACGGGTCACGCAATGATGGGGTGGACGTTAGGACCTAGTACAGGTAAACTAGTGCAAGAAATTGTAGATGAGGTAACACCTAGTATGGATATGGCTATGTTTCATCCAGATAGAACTTTCTAAATTCCATTTTTACAACACGGTAAAAATCCCCTATATTTACGCTCATGAACGCACAAGGCTGGATAAACTTACCTATACTTCTTAATTTCCTCATAAAGAGGAACCCAGAATAGATTGCTTTACTTGATTTTGAGTAACTTTAAGACAATCTAAAAACACAACAATGCCTTTTTATCATAAGTTGGGAGATATCCCTCATAAGCGTCACACTCAGTTTCGTAAACCAGATGGTTCCTTATATTCCGAACAATTGTTTGGTACCATAGGTTTTGACGGGATGAGCACAAATAGCTATCACGTACACAGACCTACGCAAGTAAAGGAAATACGTAAGCAATACTCTGTAAAACCAGAAATTGCAAAGGAAAATAACATGCAATCGTATCGTTTTCGTGGTTTTCAAATAAAACCAGAAAAGGATTATTTAGAAAGTAGGAAAGCCGTACTTACTAATAGTGATTGTACCATCATACTTGCAGCTCCTCAAGAACGCACACAAGATTATTTTTACAAAAACACAGATGCAGATGAACTTATATTTGTTCATAAAGGCACTGGAAAACTGCGTACACACTTAGGAAATCTTGATTTTAAATATGGAGATTACTTACTCATTCCTAGAGGAGTTATCTACAAGATAGATTTTGATACGGATGATAATAGACTCTTTATCGTAGAGTCGCGCAGACCTATTTATACTCCTAAGCGTTACCGAAATTATTTTGGTCAACTGCTGGAGCACTCTCCATTTTGTGAGCGTGACTTAAGACAGCCGTATGAGCTAGAAACTAACGATGAGAAAGGAGAGTTTCTAATCAAGGTTAAAAAGCAAGACGATATTTTTGAGATGGTATATGCTTCTCATCCTTTTGATGTGGTAGGATATGACGGCTATAACTATCCATACGCATTCTCAATTCATGATTTTGAACCTATAACTGGTCGCATCCACCAGCCGCCACCAGTGCACCAAACATTTGAAACAGATGCTTTTGTAATCTGTAGTTTTGTGCCTAGAAAATACGATTATCACCCGCTCAGTATTCCAGCACCATACAATCATAGTAATATAGATAGTGATGAGGTGTTGTATTATGTAGATGGTGATTTTATGAGCCGTACAGATGTAGAGGCTGGACATATTTCTTTACACCCAGCAGGTATTCCTCACGGTCCGCACCCAGGAACTGCAGAGAAAAGTATAGGGAAAGAGGGAACAGAAGAGCTTGCAGTGATGGTAGATACTTTTAAACCACTTATGGTTTGTAAAGACGCCATGGCAATTGCAGACGAGAGTTATTATCAAAGCTGGCTAGACCACTAAACATCAATATGCAAAATAAATTACCCGCAGATCCGTCTGCATTAATATTAGGAATCGTTGGCCTCGTGATAGGTGTTGCTGGTTGCTGCTGTTATGGATTTACAGCAATCATTCCACTAGGACTGAGTATCGCAGGACTTGTGATGGCAAATAAGAGCATGAAACTCTATCGCTTAAACCCAGATGAGTTTTCTGAGTCAAGCAGGAGCAACGTTTCCATAGCACGAACTCTTAATATTATTTCCATCATTTTAAATGGATTATTCTTACTTATCGTGATAGGAGCGCTTGCGTTTTTAGGAGTTGCTGGTATGACTGGAGCATTTGATGATCTTACAAATGATGCGTATAGCACAGATAACAACTGGGAGTACGAAGATGATTTTAATGATGATGTTTTTATGGAGGAGGAAGTAGACTCTATAAGTACAGATTCTATTTTCTTAAACGAGGTGTTTCCAGAAAGAGATAGTATTGATTAATTACGCTTTCGCGAAAGCGTAACAAAAACAACATAACAATCTGCGCAAGCAGAAGACTTATAAATTAGTATTAATAGTGAAGTAATAGCTTAAACTAACTTCGCTGAAAAGTAACAACTATGAGCAAGGACTTAAAATCTGTAGACTACGGATTAGAAAAAATATTTGAAGGAGCGCAAGATTTTCTTCCGCTTCTAGGGACAGATTATGTGGAGTTTTATGTGGGTAATGCAAAACAAGCAGCACACTTTTATAAAACTGCTTTTGGTTTTCAATCATATGCTTATAAAGGTCTTGAGACTGGATCTCGAGATGAGGTAAGTTATGTGCTTAAGCAAGATAAAATACGCATTGTACTTACTACACCGCTTAACAGTAAGTCACCTATAAACGATCACATTGTAAAGCATGGTGATGGTGTAAAGGTGGTTGCATTATGGGTAGAAGATGCAAGAAGTGCTTATGAGGAAACTACAAAACGTGGTGCAAAATCATATTGCGAGCCTTTTGTAGAAACAGATGAGCATGGAGAGACTGTGCGCGCAGGGATTTACACCTATGGAGAGACAGTACACATGTTTGTAGAGCGTAAAAATTATAAAGGAGTGTTCTTGCCAGGTTTTAGAAAATGGGAGTCTGATTATAATCCAGAACCTACAGGTTTAAAATATGTAGATCACATGGTGGGTAATGTGGGCTGGAACCAGATGAATACATGGGTGAAGTTTTATGAAGAGGTAATGGGGTTTGTAAACTTCTTGTCTTTTGATGATAAACAAATTCACACAGAATACTCGGCACTTATGAGTAAGGTAATGAGTAACGGGAACGGTCGCATTAAATTCCCGATAAACGAACCAGCAGAGGCAGCAAAGAAATCTCAAATAGAAGAATATTTAGATTTTTATGAAGGAGCTGGTGTACAGCACCTCGCCCTTGCAACAGATGATATTATTAAGACGGTAGCACAGCTTAAGGCTCGTGGTATCGAGTTTTTACCACCACCGCCACAAACGTATTATGACGATATCCCACAAAGACTGGGTGAGCACATGAAAGTGATGAAGGAAGACATAGAACGTTTGCAAGAGCTTTCTATTCTTGTAGATGCAGATGAAGATGGATATTTACTTCAGATATTTACTAAGCCACTAGAAGATAGACCAACCTTATTTTTTGAAATCATACAACGTATGGGGGCAAAAGGATTTGGAGCAGGAAACTTTAAGGCACTTTTTGAGTCCATAGAAAGAGAGCAAGCACAGAGAGGTACTCTGTAGGGTTCCAAGTGCGCTTTCGCGAAAGCGTAACGCTGTTATTTGCACAATTACAATTATTTAACTAAAACTTCGTCTTAGAAATAGGACGGAGTTTTTTGTTATTATATTTTTGGAATAACAATTGTATTATATGCTTTATACAACCAAATAACGACCTAAGATGAAGTCACATAACAAATACATACCTGCCTTATTAATAATGATAGTGCTTCTTGTAAGTACTGCCTTCATGCAGGCGCCAGTAAGTAATGGTGTGATGAAACATAGGGATACTTATCAGGCTGGAGAGTGGCTTAAATTTAGAGTGCATTACGGGCTGCTTACTGGGGGTTATGCTACTATAGATATTAAAGATGCTACTTATAAAGGAAAGCCAGTGCATCACATTAAAGGTTTTGGAGAGACTACAGGTATTGTGGGTCTGGCCTTTGGGGTAGAGGATTATTATGAGAGTTGGGTAGATAAAAAGACCGATTTACCTTATAAATTTCTTCGAAAGATAGACGAAGGTGGTCACACTAAAAACAAGGTGATAGAATTTGATCAAGTGTCAAATAAAGCGCATATAAACGATATAAAGCGTAATAAGAAAACCACCATTGATACAGAGCCAGGTATTCAAGATATGGTCTCTGCAATGTATTACTTGCGTAATAATCTTACTACAGACGAGTTAAAGGCTGGAGACGAAATTAAGCTTACCATGTTTTTTGATGGAGAAAACTATCCATTTAAAATGCGTTTTCTGGAAAGAGAAACCATTCGCACTAAGTTTGGAAAGGTAAAGACATTAGTATTTAGACCACTCGTACAGTCTGGTCGTGTTTTTCAAGAAAAAGAAAGTCTTACGATATGGGTGAGTGACGATGATAATAAAATACCGCTTCGTATTAAGGCTGATTTGTCAGTAGGTTCGCTTAAAGCAGATCTAGATGCATATAAAGGACTTAAGCATCCTTTTGAGATCGTGTTTGATTAAGGATTTTGTAAATTGCCACTTAATAAATTAGGCAACACAGCGTTGATGTTTGTGAAATACGAAGTGTTTGATAAACGCATTATCGACGGTCCAATAACTACTCATGAAAAAGCCCATTCAACCAGACATAGAAAAAATCATCAATCAGCTTGATGATAAGTATGAGAAGATAGATCAAGATCTTGATGATCATCTTGAAGGATTACTGCAAAGTAAGCCTATTACTTATTGGGACTATATCCATACAGATGCATTATTAAGTTTGCAGTTGCCACGCACGAGCATGCCAGATGAAAATGTGTTTATCATGTATCATCAGGTTAATGAGCTGCTTTTTAAAATGGTATTATGGGAGATTGAGCAAGTAGCACACCACCCTGAGCTTACCGTAGACTTTTTTAGCTCTCGCTTAGGACGTATAAGTCGGTATTTTGATATGCTCACAAGTTCTTTCTCGATTATGCAGGAAGGAATGGATGTTGAGCAGTATATGAAATTCAGAAAAACGCTGACTCCAGCTAGTGGTTTTCAAAGTGCGCAATACAGAAAAATCGAGTTTGCAAGTACAGATTTAATAAATCTTATAGATAATCGCTTTCGCGAAAGCATAGACCGCAATACTCCGTACGAACATGCGTTAGAACATCTATATTGGCAAGCCGCCGGCAAGGATTATCATACTGGTAAAAAATCTTATTTGCTCACAGCCTTTGAAGAGAAGTATAAAAACGACTTTGTAGCGTTTACAAAAGAATATAATACTATAAATTTGTACGCCCGCTTTAAAAGTTTACCTCAAGAAGTCCGTGAGAATCAAAAGTTACGTGATGCCATGCGTCACTACGATTACACAGTAAATGTCACTTGGGTTATGTCTCATTATCATGCTGCAAATCATTATTTAAATAATGGTGAGAAAGTAGTGGAGGCAACAGGCGGAAGCGAATGGACAAAATATATGCACCCTAAATACCAGCGACGTATTTTCTTTCCAGATGTCTGGACGGCAGAAGAGCTAGCAAACTGGGGGCATGATGTATAATGAATTACAACTTACTTTTTGTGAAATATAACCACCTATATCTTTTAGTTTTTTTAAGCCTTTTTATTTATGCCTGCGGAAACACCAGCTCAGACGAGACAGATGCCGAAGAAATTTATACTGCGCCACCTGAGGTAGTCAAAGAGTACGGATACGTGCTTGATGATTATATTGTAGAACGAGATACCGTGCAATCTGGGGATAGCTTTGGAAAGATTCTTTTTGATGCAAATGTAGATTATGCAACGATAGAAGAGATTTCTGATTCTGTAAAATCAGTTTTTGATACGCGCCGTATAAGAAAAGGAAAACCTTATGTCTTACTTAAGTCTAAAGACTCTATAGAAGCTGCGCAAGTATTTATTTATGAGCAAAACAGAGAAGATTATGTTGTAGTTGATTTTGAAGAAAATGTAAAAGCTGCAGCAAAAAAGCATCCTACAACCACTTATGAACGCGAAATCTCTGGAGTAATAAATAGTAACCTATCTTCTACTTTTGACGATCTTGGGGTGAGTGTAAATGTCGCTTATAAAATGGCAGATATTTACGCATGGACTATTGATTTTTTTAAACTTCAAAAAGGTGATCGCTTCAAGGCGATTTATGAAGAGCGCTTTGTAAATGATACAATCCCTGCTGGTATAGGTAAAATTAAGGCAGTTCTTTTTGAACATGCCGGGCGTGAGATATATGCATTTAGATTTGCAAATGACTCTCTGGCTGGTGGTTTTGATTACTTTGATGAAAATGGAGATAACTTACGTCGTGCTTTTTTAAAAGGACCACTCAAGTTTAATAGAATATCGTCAAGGTATAACCTTAAAAGACGTATAAAGTACTATGGTTACAAGTTGCGCCCACATAAAGGAACTGATTTTGCAGGAGCTATAGGCACACCTATCCTTGCTACGGCAGATGGAGTAGTTACAAAGTCAGAGCGTCGTGGAGGTAACGGTAATTATGTAAAAATACGCCACAATGCTACTTATGATACGCAATATCTACACATGCAAAGACGAGCTGTAAAGGTAGGTCAGTCTGTACGTCAAGGAGATGTAATAGGAACTATAGGTATGACTGGAAATTCTGGTGGACCTCATGTGTGTTATCGTTTTTGGAAAAATGGAAAACAAGTTGACCCTTTTAAAGAGGACCTGCCAGCATCAAAACCATTAGATGAGCGATTAAGACCCATTTATGATAGTATACGCAAACCTCTAAGACTTCAATTAGATAACATTCCGTTTATGTCTGAAGCTGAAATGGAGTTTGCACAACAGCAAGCAGAAGAAAAACAACAACAATCTTAAGAACCTACCTAATGAAAAATATTAACCCAACCACAACGGCAGCTTGGAAAGCATTAGAAACGCATTACAAGGAAACTAAAGATACCTTGCTGGTAGATCTTTTTAAGGATAGCACTCGTGCAAGCGATTTTACAATTATTTGGGATTCATTATATGTAGATTATAGTAAAAATAGAATCACAACCGAAACTCGTGATCTTCTTATACAACTAGCAGAAGAGGTTGGATTAAAAGAGGCAATTGACAGTTATTTTGGTGGGGATGCAATAAACGCTACAGAAGATAGAGCAGTGATGCATACCGCATTGCGTGATGAAAAGAGTGACGCTTTTGCAAAGGAAGAAGTAGATGATGTAAAAAAGTCAATCGAAATTTTTACTGAAAAAGTTATTTCTGGTAAGCATAAAGGCGCTACCGGTAAAGAGATTACAGATGTTGTAAATATAGGTATAGGTGGATCAGATCTTGGGCCAGTGATGGTTGTTGAGGCATTACAGTATTACAAAAACCACCTGACTACTCATTTTATATCAAATGTAGATGGTGACCATGTAATGGAGACTATTAAAGATCTTAATCCAGAAACAACGCTTTTTGTAATAGTATCAAAGACATTTACAACTCAAGAGACATTGAGTAACGCCACAACAGTAAGAAAGTGGTTTGTAAATCAACTAGGAGAAGAGGCGGTGGGTAGCCATTTTGTTGCAGTTTCTACTAACGAGGAGGCTATAGCTAACTTTGGTATTTCTTCAGATAATGTATTCCCCATGTGGAACTGGGTGGGAGGGCGCTTTTCTCTTTGGAGCTCAGTAGGTTTATCTATAGCGCTAGCTGTGGGTTATAAAAACTTTGAAGGCTTACTTCACGGAGCTTTTAAGATGGATGAACATTTTAAAAACACGTCGTTTGATCAAAACATTCCAGTGATTACGGCACTTTTAAGTGTGTGGTATAATAATTTTTATGGAGCAGAGACAGAAGCTGTAATTCCTTATTCTCAATATTTACATAGACTTCCAGCATACTTGCAACAAGCAATTATGGAAAGTAACGGAAAAAGCGTAGATCGCAACGGTGACCGCGTTTCGTATGAAACTGGAAATATTATTTGGGGCGAACCAGGAACCAACTCACAACACGCATTTTTCCAATTGATTCATCAAGGAACAAAATTAATTCCGGCAGATTTTATTGGTTTCAAAAAGTCACTTCACGGTAATCAAGACCACCATGATAAGCTTATGGCAAATTTCTTTGCACAAACAGAAGCACTCATGAATGGTAAGACTGTATCTCAAGTGGAGCAAGATTTTGAGGGAAGTACGCTTTCGCGAAAGCGTATAGAAGAACTCATACCTTTTAAAGTTTTTGAAGGAAATAAGCCTACAACAACAATTCTAGGTGAAAAACTCACTCCAGAGAGCTTAGGGTCACTGGTGGCAATGTATGAACATAAAATTTTTGTACAAGGAGTGGTATGGAATATATACTCTTATGATCAATGGGGAGTTGAGTTAGGGAAGCAACTTGCAAAAAAAGTGCTTAATGAGTTTAGTTCAGGTACAAGTGAAAATCATGATGGTTCTACTAAAAACTTGATGAACTACTATAAGGAAATATAACAAGTAGTTGATTATTAGTATTTTATTAAGAAACCTTTCAGGCTAATGTTTGAAAGGTTTTTTTGTGCGTCCGCTAGTGAATGAACTTGCTTGGATAAGTTAACGTTAAGTTAATATTGGCACTCCACAAATTTAGAGTAATTTTGCAACGCTAATTATTAACAAATATCATGAAGAAAATTACATTTTTATCATTGATCGCCATGTTTCTAGTGACGGTATCGTCATTAGCACAAGGGGTAACGACAAGTTCTATCTCTGGACGTGTGTTAGACAACACAGAAGGTCCATTGCCTGGAGCAAACATTGTTGCAACACACGTACCTACAGGTTCTGTGTATGGAGCAGTAACAGATTTTGATGGTTTTTACCGTCTAACAAACTTAAGACCAGGTGGACCTTACAATGTTACGATTACTTACGTAGGATTTGAGGATTATGCACTTAATGGTTTTTCACTTACTCTTGGAGAGACTAAGAGAGTTAGTACAACAATGGCTGAGAACGCAAATGCGCTTGACGAGATTGTAATTACTGCTCAACCTAACAGTGTTTTTGATGCAAACAAAACGGGATCTGAAACGGCTATTAGTCAACGTCAAGTAGAAGCGTTGCCTAATATTTCTAGATCTATTTCAGATTTTGCACGTCTTACTCCTGAAGCACAGGTGAGAGGTGATAATCAATTATCTATTGGTGGTCAAAACAATCGCTATAACGCTCTTTATGTTGATGGAGCTGTAAATAATGATGCTTTTGGTCTTTCTGGATCAGGAACAAATGGAGGTCAGACTGGTGTAAACCCAATCTCTATTGATGCAATTGAATCTTTCCAAGTTAATGTTGCTCCTTATGATGTAACTATTGGAGGTTTTGCTGGTGGTGCGATTAGTGCCGTAACAAAATCTGGAACTAACGAGGTTGAAGGTTCTGCTTATTACCTATTCAGAAACGAGTCGCTTGCAGGAAAAACTCCTGGTGATTTCGAAGATGATAGTGATAGAGAAAAGCTTGCTGATTTCTCTGCAAAGACTTTTGGTGTACGTGTAGGAGGTCCTATTATCAAGGATAAATTATTCTTCTTTGTAAATTATGAAGGTCAAAACGATGAAACTCCTCAGCCATTTGATGGTAACTATGCTGGAGATTCAGGTTTAGACGGTGTGTCTACATTCAGACAGTTCTTGATTGATGAGTATGGTTACAACCCAGGAACTTTTGATAACAATACTAGAACTTTAGAAAGTAATAAAATCCTTTTCAAATTAGATTGGAATATTAACGAGAATCACAAATTATCTTTCCGTAACAACTTAGTAAAGGCAGATTTCTTTGGAATAGGTCGTTCTAGTTCAAGAACAATTAACTTTACTGGAGGTGCTCAGAACTTTGAGTCTAATACAAACACAGCATCTTTAGAACTTAACTCTACGTTTGGTAATAAGTATGCAAACAGATTTATCCTTGGATACACAAGAGTACGTGATGATAGAGGTGTTAATGGAGATCCTTTCCCAAGAATTGAAATCAACGATGGGGATGCAAGAATATTTGCTGGTTCAGAGCCTTTCTCAACAGCTAACTTACTTGAACAAGATATCTTCACACTTACAAACAACTTCCAGATTTTCTCTGGACGTCATACAGTTACTTTAGGAACTCACAACGAGTACAGTAAAGTTAAGAATGTGTTTTTTGGACGTAACTTTGGAGAGTACACTTATAACTCATTAGAGGATTTCTATAATGATGATGCAAATGAATTCCGTAGTAGTTACTCACTTCTAGGTGGAGTAGGTGATGATTCTGTTGGAGCTGCTGAATTTGATTTATTCCAATTAGGATTTTATGCTCAAGACGAAGTACAAATGTCTGAGACTTTTAAAATGACTGCTGGTTTAAGAGTAGATTTACCGGTTTGGGATGATGGAAGAGGAAACTCTGACTTCAACACAAGAACTGTTGGTTTATTAGAAGCTGCTGGAAAAGATTTACAAGGTGCACGTGTAGGTCAAGGACCTAAAACAACTGCACACATCTCTCCGCGTTTAGGATTTAACTGGGATGTAAAAGGAGATAAGACAACACAAATACGTGGAGGTCTAGGTTTATTTACTTCTAGAATACCATTAGTGTGGCCAGGTGGAGCTTACAACAATACAGGTACTGTTGTAGCAAACACAAGAATATTTGGAGACGGAGTTCCAGATTTCAACCCTGATGTAAACAGTCAATTCAGACAAGATGGAGAATTCCAAGGAAATATAGATTTACTTGCCGAAGATCTTAAATTACCACAGGTGTTTAAAAAGAGTTTAGCGGTTGATCAGAAATTAGGAAATGGATTTACTGTATCTGCTGAGGTTTCTCACAGTAGTGTAATTACAGGTCTTCAACTTGAAAACTTAAACCTAGAAGGACCACAGTTTATGACAACAGGGGCTGGAAGCCGTGCAAACTATGGAGGACAAGATGTTGATGGTACTTATGGAGGAATCTTCTTGATATCTAATACTAATGATGGAGAAGCATTTAATACTTCTGCTACGTTATCTAAGAATTTTTACTCTACAATGGTAGACGTAAGAGCTAGTGCAACTTATTCTTATGGTCGTTCTACTACTGTATTTGAAGGTACGTCTTCTCAGAATATATCTAACTGGGCGTTTAATGAAAGTGTAAATGGGTCTAACCAACTTGGAACTTCAGTTTCTGACTTTAGCCAAGGACATAGAACGCTTGCAAACGCAGTTGTTGATATTAAATGGTCAGAAAACGTAAAAACATCTATTGGTCTTTTCTATGAAGGAGCAGAAGGAACTCCATATAGCTATGTTGTAGGTGGAGGTAACAGTAACCGCTTAATTAACGATACAGGTGAAGGATTTACTCCATTACCATTTGTACCAGCTAATTTTGCAGATGCAAACTTAATTGATGATACAGATAGAGATGGTAACGTAACTGCAACTGCAGAGGAGCAGTGGGTAGCACTTAATGCTTTTATCGAAGGCGATGATTACTTAAGCACACGTAGAGGAGAATTTGCTCAACGTAACAGAAACAGAGCAAGATGGAGTCACGTAGTAGATTTAAAGTTTACTCAAGATTTTGCACTTCAGTTCGGTGAGAAGAAACATGCTTTCCAATTATCTGCAGATGTATTTAACTTCACAAACTTAATCAACAAGGATTGGGGAAGAAGATACTTTACAAGTGGATTTGATACTGCTACTCTTGTTAACTTTGAAGGATTTGCTGATGATGGTACTACTCCAGAATTCACATTTAACGATGGTGTAGAAAGAGGTCTTGATCAGATTGATGATGCAGGATTTAACTCTTCAAGATGGCAAATGCAAATAGGTCTTCGTTATATCTTTAACTAAGAACTATTATCACATAATTGCAATCGCAATAATAAAGCCGCTACTGGAAACAGTAGCGGCTTTTGTTTTTATGGATTATCTTTGAAACTCAAACTTATTAAACCATTTATTTATGTACTCAGTTGTTCAATTTGTCCATTCGTACTGGGCTTACCTTGTAGTTATTGTTCTTGTGGTAGCCACATTTAATGCACTTGTAAAATTCTTTGGAAAAAAAGAATATGGCGGGAAGGATATGAGCTTAGCTTTATTCACCCTTATAACGATGCACATACAACTGCTTATAGGTCTTGTACTGTGGGTTGTATCACCTAATGGTTTGCAAGCTATAAAAGCAAATGGAATGGGAGGACTCTCTAGCCAAGCAAGACAACTTGCGGTAGAGCATCCATTTTTAATGATTATCGCAGTAGTACTTGTAACTATTGGTTATTCTAAACATAAAAAACAACGCCTATCTACGCCTAAATTTAAGAAGATAGCCATCTTTTATACGCTTGCACTTATCGCAGTGCTCGCCATTATACCATGGAATCAATGGTTTTAATATCCATTGATTAAATATTTGTAAAGCTTATTAGTATGCTTGCGCGAAAGCGTACTAGAAAACATAAAGCTCAGAATCAGTTTTGATTTTGGGTTTTTTATTGATTTTGTATTATTAATCTACGTGTTCTTTCTTAATCACATAAATATAAACCGGAAAGTGGTCGCTATAGCCACCTGTATATATACCATTTGCAAAGCTTCTGTAAGGATATCCTTTATAACGACCCTTAGGGTTACTCAAGTAGCTTTTGTTGTAAATACCGGCTTTATAATATCTGAAAGAGGTGTAGTCATTATCTAGTAGTGGTGCACTTATAATTATCTGGTCAAAGAGGTTCCATCCATCGCGATATGCTAGCGTGCCTATGCCTTTTTTAAACATGGATTCCATGGGGTTGTAAAGTTTCTTATCTCTTACTTTTTTAATCTTGCGCTGCGTTTGTAACACTTTTTTTACACTAACATTTGTAGGGTCATCATTGAGGTCTCCCATGATAATAATCTTGGCATAAGGGTCATTACTTTGTAAGCTGTCTGTAATTTTCTTCGTCAGTGAAGCTGCGTCCATACGCTTTTTTCTGCTCTTTGCTTCTCCTCCAGATCTAGATGGCCAGTGGTTTACAATGATGTGAACCATATCGCCATCGAGTAAGCCAGATACAAGAAGCTGATCTCTTGTAAACTTGCGTTTTGATGGATTGTCAATCTCATAAATGAGCAACTCATGCTTGCTAGTAGATACTGGCTTAAATAACCTCTTTTGATACAACAGCGCTACGTCTATACCTCTCCTGTCTGGAGAATCGTAATGGACAATGCCATAATCATTAGACAATAATAGGGGGTCATTTGCTAGTGCTTCTACAGTTTTTCGGTTTTCGATTTCGGCGAGGCCTACAATTGCTGGGCTGTTTTTTGTGAAGTCCTTTCCTATATCGGCAATTACTCTGGCGATGTTTCTCACCTTGTCTTGATATATCGTCTCGGTCCAATGATCCTTTCCCTCAGGTGTGCGATCATCATCATAAGTGATGGGGTCATTGATGGTGTCAAATAGATTTTCTACGTTATAAAATGCTATAGTGTGAGCTCTATATTTATCGGTTTGTTGCGCTTTCGCGAAAGCGTAAAAAAATAACAATATCGCAAGTATTGTAGATCTCATGGTTTTGTGATTTATAGAATGTATGTGTGTTTTATGTAAGATTTTTCGTAATATGCAAGTCAAATGTAATGAATTTCAGCGCTTTGCGATTTTAAAACTTTCGTGTGTTAATATTTAAAACTGAGATATCACATGAACTAGGAGCTATGAACAAAAATTTATTACGTTACGCTTTCTTATTATTTGGCGGTGTATTGTGGTCTCAAGCGCAACTTAAAGGAACGGTTATAGATGCCGTCACTTCACAGCCGATTCCAGATGTGAGTATTAAAATTCAAGGTGATAATGACACTGTAAAAACAGATGCACTTGGTGTATTTGTGTTGACTAGTATCGAGTCGTATGGAGATCAAATTCTAATTGTAGAAAAAAATGGCTTCATTACCAAGAGGCTGCCCGTCATTATAACAGTCAATGAAATATTAGAACTTCCAATCATAACCATTGATATTGATATCTCAGAAGAACAACGACAGATGGGGTTAATCTCATTATCAGAAAATGATTTGAATAGCGGCGATACTCAAGAAAGTTTTAATACCTCTGGATTATTGTCTGCTGGACGAGATGCTTTTTTGAGTGCAGCAGCATTTGATTGGAGTGCTACTTTTTTTAGACCAAGAGGGTTAGATAATGCAAATGGCAAGCTTCTCATCAACGGGATAGAAATGAATATGCAGTTTAACGGTCGGCCGCAGTGGGGAAGTTGGGGCGGACTTAACGATGCACAGCGCAATCGTGAGTTTACACAAGGATTAAAAGCGAGTGAATATAGCTTTGGAGGACTAGCTGGTGTAACAAATATTATCATGCGAGCATCCCAGGAGCGAAAAGGCGGTAGGGTTTCATATGCCGCAGCTAGTGCTTCTTACCAAGGCAGAATAATGGGTAGCTATAATAGTGGATTATCTCAGAAAGGGTGGGCTTACAGTGTGTTGTTGTCTCGTCGTTTTGGTAAAGAGGGTTTTCAAGATGGCACCTTATACGATGCTAACTCGATATATTTATCTATAGAAAAGAAAATAAATAGTAACAGCAGTCTTAATTTTTCTGCTTTTTATACGCCTAATCGTCGCGGTCGTGCTTCTGCTTTAACTCAAGAACAGGTTGATCTCAAAGGACGTACCTATAATCCATATTGGGGTTTTCAAAACGGGCAACAGCGCAATGCTAGATTACGCGAGATTCAAGAGCCAGTATTCATGATCAATCATTATTGGGATATAAGTGATAATACTAGTGTTAATATAAACTTGGGATATCAAATGGGTGCCATAAAAAGTGGTAGGATAGATAATGGAAGTTTGAGGAATCCGGCGCCAAACTATTATCAACTCTTGCCCAGTTTTGCACTTCAAGACCCAAGTCCAACTGCGGGAGATTTTCAAAGAGCTTATCTGCTGCAGCAAGACTTTATTAGTGATGGTCAGCTAGATTGGGAGTCTATCTATCAGGCGAATGCAGATGGAGGGAACTCAAAAGTAATCCTTCAAGATGATGTGGTGGCAGATACACAATTAACTGCAAATATTATTTTGAACTCACAGCTTACTGATGCAATTACTATAAATGGAAATTTATCTTACAGAGATTTGAGAAGTGAAAATTATGCGCAAGTTAGGGATTTGCTAGGAGGAGAGGGATTTCTTGATATAGATAACTTCTCCGTAAGCGAGAGTCAAGATGGTCAAGAAGGCGATCTTGCACAAAGCGATGTGCGTAATCCTAACCGCATTGTTCAAGTAGGAGATCGATATAAGTATAACTATAATATCAATTCAAGTACAATAAGCGGATTTGCTCAAGGACAATTTATTTTTAAGAATTCAGAGTTTTTTATTTCTGGCACGGCAAGTACTACAAGTTATCAGCGTGAGGGATTATATGAGAACGGAAATTTTGTAGGTGAAAATTCCTTTGGGCTTAGTGAGAAACTTTCATTTACAGATGTAGGTCTAAAAGCGGGCGCGACATATAAATTTACCGGTAGACATATAGTTACAGTAAACGGAGCTTACTATACTACTGCTCCTTCTATTAGAAATAGTTTTAGTAATGCTCGACAAAATAATGATGTAGTTAATAACTTAACTTCAGAACAAATACAAAGTGTGGATGCTAGCTATATTTATAGATCTCCTATTGTAAAAGGACGTCTCACAGGATTTTATACTGGGTTTCAAAACGGGACTGATTTGGGATTCTTCTTTACTCAAAACTCGATAGCGCAAACAGAGGCGTCTTTTGTACAAGAAGTACTTACTAATATTGCGCGACAAAATATAGGCGTAGAAGTAGGAATAGAGGCGCAGGTATTACCTACGCTTAAGTTAAAAGCGGCTGCATCTGTAGGTCAATATACGTATGCAAATAATCCAGATATCTACTATACCTCAGATGATTTTGATGGTCCTCAGACTTTTGGAGATGGTAAAGTTGTACTCAATAATTTGCATGTTGCTGGCGGGCCAGAAAGAGCCTATCAACTAGGCCTTGAATATAGAGACCCAGAATTCTGGAATTTTGGAATTACGGTAAATCGCTTTTCTAATGCTTACATAGATTTTAGTAACCTAGCGCGTACACCAAATTTCAATCAAGATATAGATGGCCAACCCTTTAACGACTTTGATGTGGATGTAGCTAAGGGTTTACTAAGACAAACACAAATAGATGATTACCATCTCGTAAATATTATAGGGGGAAAGTCATGGAGAATAGGAAGGTACTTTGTGGGCTTTTTTGCAACAGTAAATAATGTACTCAATGAAAATTATATTACAGGAGGCTTTGAGGATTCTCGTAGAGTAAATTATAGATCTAAACTTGAGGAATCTGAGCGTGCGACTCCCATTTTTGGAGATAAGTTATTCTTTGGGAGAGGAACTACATACTACGCAAATGCTTACGTTCGATTTTAAACTTTAATATTAAGATGATGAAATTAATCCAGAAACTATCAATCGCTGCCATGCTTGTATTAGCTATGAGCTGTGTGAATGATGATGAGTTCACAACACCACTGCTTGAAATCACTGAGCCAGCTCTAGACGGAGAAATCATCACCATCGCACAGCTAGCAAACCTCTATGAACAGGCCGTTCTAATCGAGGCAGATAATCTTGGCATCAATGCTACTAGCCAAACAGATGTCACAGCCCTGCGCAGCACATTTAGACTTGATCTTTCTGACACTAATCGTTATGTAGAAGGTTTTGTGATAAGTAGTGATGCCTCTGGAAACTGGTTTGAGGAGATCATCATACAAGATGCAGCAAGTAATCCTACAGCAGGTGTACGTGTGCTTATAGATGAGAGTCCGCTGTATACGTATTATGAAGTGGGTCGCAAGGTTTTTGTAAAGCTAGGTAATGCAACACTAGACAATCAAGCTATAGGAGGTTTGTGGATAGGAGATAGCAACGGAATATTAACGCTAGGCATGACAGAAAATCTAGATAAAATTCCAGCGCCAGCTCAGTTTAGCTTTATGCAGAGGTCATCCATTATTGAAGAAATAGTACCGCTTGAGGTTATAATAGAAGATTTTAGTAATGAGTTAGAAAATATATTCGTCAAGCTCTCGGATGTTCAGTTTATAAAGGAGGATGTCATTGATGGGAGTGTTACCTATGCCGGAGAGCCTCTTGATGAATTTGATGGAGAACGTGAACTAGTACATTGCACCACTGGGCAATCCACCCTTGTAAGTACAAGTACGTTTGCAAATTTTAAATCTATATTGCTGCCAGATGGAGTTGGCAGTATATCGGGAGTACTCACCCGTAACTTTTTTGGAGACACCTATAATCTTGCTATTAATAATCCAGAAGCCGTCATTTTTGAGGAGACAGACCGTTGTGATCCTGTAGAAATAGATTGTGGTCCAGCTAGTGGAATGGGAGAAAATATATTATTTGAAGAGTTTTTTGAGACGCAAACTAATAATGATCCTATTGTGGGTAATGGTTGGACTAATTACCAGCAGGAAGGCACTCAAGCTTGGGAAGCATACAGGAGTACTGGTCAGAATGCGTCATTAGGTAGATCTGCGAGAATTGCTTCTGCTTTTTCTGGAGATGCAAGAACGGTATCTTGGTTAATCACTCCTCCCATAGATTTTACATCAAATACAGGAGAAACCTTACGTTTTAGAACCTCAAACAGTTTTGCAGATGGTAGTAGGTTGACCATACTTTTTTCTAACGACTGGGATGGCGATGTCACAACAATTGCTGCTTCTACTTGGGATGTGCTAGCCGCAGCAGATGTTGTTGCAGATAATGACTTCTTCGGAAGCTGGATTGACTCTGGTATTGTAGATCTCTCTTGTGTTACAGATACGGGTTATATAGGTTTTAAATACAATGGCTCTGGAAATTCCAACTTTGACGGTACATATGAGCTCGATGAGATTGAAATTAAAGCAAATTAAAAATCTTTTTATTCAGGTCTTGTAGATAGAATGCTATACACAGGAAAGTGGTCGCTATAGCCGCCTAAATATCTTTTTCCTGCATAGGTGCGAAAGGGTGTGCCTTTAAATTTACCTTCATACTCGGTAAGAAAAAAGTCATTGTAAATATCTGACTTCTCATAAAGAAGTGTGTTTTCGTGTAGCTGTACAAAATTGTTTGAAAAGATAATCTGGTCAAAAATGAACCACTCAAATCTATAATTTAAGCTTCCTTCATACCTTGTTCCTAAATAGAGCATTGGGTTGTAAAACTCAGTTTTAACGAGGTTGTTTTTTACGCTTTCACTGTGTGGGCCGTCGTTAAAGTCACCCATGATGATAATCTTCACTTTAGGATCATCATTCATGAGTTTGTCTATAATCTCCCTGTTGCGACTAGCTGCTGCTATGCGTTTTTGAGAAGTTTCATTCTCACCAGATCTTCGGGAAGGCCAGTGATTCACTAAGATGTGCATTGGATTTCCTAAAAGTTCTCCTTGTACATAAAGAATGTCACGTGTATAGTCCCTCCCACCTTCGTCGGCTTCTAGGTAGAGCGTGATGGGCTTACTTGCAGTAACTTTGAAATCTGCTTTTTTGTATAATAAAGCAACATCAATACCTCGCTCATCTGGAGAGTCATAATGAACAATATCATAACCTTCATTTTTGAGATGGTCTGTGGCAATAAGAGCTTCTAGTACATCTCTATTTTCTACCTCGGCAACACCTAGTAGGGATGGCGAAGTATTTGTGTCATCCTTCCCTATGTTTGATATGACTTTGGATAGTTTGGCTATTTTCTTATTATACTTATAGCTATTCCACTCCTTAAAACCGTTCGGAGTAAAGTCGTCATCTAGCGTTTCTGGGTTGTTTGTCGTGTCAAAAAGATTTTCTAGGTTATAAAAGCCTACTGCACATTGTATTTTTTCTTGTTGCGCTTTCGCGAAAGCGTAATCATCCTCCATATTGAATAGTGTCTATGAGTGTTACAATTTAGTCAAAAAGACTGCAATCCATTTGCTACCTTTGTTAATATGCTCGAAACAGAAAAAATAGATTACGAAAAGTGTGTACTGATTGGGCTAGTTACCCAAAAGCAAACGCACGATAAAATGACAGAGTACCTTGACGAACTTGAGTTTCTTGCTTATACGGCAGGAGGCGAAGTGTTAAAGCGTTTCTCTCAAAAATTAGAACGTCCTAATCCTAAAACTTTTATAGGGACCGGGAAGATGGAAGATGTGGCTGCATATGTAGAGCAGCATGAGGTAGGTACTGTTATCTTTGATGACGAGCTTACTCCTGGACAACAACGTAATATTGAAGCAATCTTAAAATGTAAGATTGTAGATCGCACTTATTTAATCCTCGATATTTTTGCTCAGAGAGCTCAAACGAGTTATGCGCGCACGCAAGTGGAGCTTGCTCAATATGAGTACTTACTACCTAGACTTACAGGTTTATGGACACACTTGGAGCGCCAGCGTGGAGGTATAGGTATGCGCGGTCCTGGTGAGACAGAGATTGAGACAGATAGACGTATTGTGCGTGACCGTATTACCTTGCTTAAGAAAAAGATGCTTAGTATAGATAAGCAAATGGCTACACAACGTGGCAATCGTGGTGCTCTTGTGAGAGTTGCTCTTGTAGGATATACAAATGTGGGTAAAAGTACGCTCATGAATGTGATAAGTAAGAGTAAAGTTTTTGCCGAAAATAAACTTTTTGCAACCTTAGATACAACGGTACGTAAAGTTGTTATAGGTAACCTTCCTTTTCTACTCTCAGACACAGTAGGGTTTATACGTAAATTGCCTACACAACTTGTAGATTCTTTTAAAAGTACGCTAGATGAAGTTCGCGAGGCAGACTTGTTACTGCATGTAGTAGATATTTCTCATCCACAATTTGAAGATCATATCAATGCTGTAAATAAAATTCTGGATGAGATAAAAAGTATGGATAAGCCTACGCTTATGGTTTTTAATAAGATTGATGCTTATAAAGCCGAAGCTTACGATGATGATGACCTTATGGTGGAGCGTACAGGAGTTCATTATTCTCTAGATGAGTGGAAAGAAACCTGGATGTCACGTACAAATGGTGATGCTATCTTTATATCTGCTCTTAATAAGAATAATTTTGAAGAGTTTAGAAAGAAAGTGTACGAGCGTGTAAGAGAAATTCACGTTACAAGATTTCCTTATAATGCTTTTTTGTACCCAGAATACGAAGGGCAAGTAGGAAATAGCGAAGAAGAATAATCTAATTATCACTGGAATAAGTGATGTAAAATTTAATAGCTTTAATTTATGCTTATTATAGGAATAGGTGGTGGTACTGGAAGTGGTAAGACAACCGTTGTAGATCAGATTGTGTCAGATCTGCCAGAAGGACAAGTAACAGTAATTTCTCAAGATTCATATTATAAAGATCTCTCTGCATTATCGATGGAAGATCGTAAGAAGGTGAACTTTGATCACCCTAATGCAATAGATTTTCCTTTGCTATGCCAGCATCTTGTTGAGCTTAAAGAGGGTAGAAATATTTTGCAACCTATGTACTCATTTGTTGCGCATAACCGTATTGATGAGACTGTGCTTACGAGTCCTACAAATGTGCTTGTGGTAGAGGGAATTCTTATCTTGACAGATCCTAATATTCGCAATCTCTTTGATATTAAAGTATTTGTGCATGCAGATAGTGATGAGCGCTTAATACGTCGTCTCAAGAGAGATATCGCAGAGCGTGGTCGCGATCTAGATGAAGTGTTGAATAGATATCAAACTACATTGAAGCCTATGCACCAGCAGTTTATAGAGCCTACAAAGGAATTTGCAGATATTATTATACCTAATAACAGATACAATACAGTGGCTGTAGATATCGTTCGTAGTATCATAAATGAACGATTACATTAAGGTTTTGCTATATTTACAATGATGAACATCAAGGAACTAAAACAGAAAAAATGGTTTAGAATAATGAGCAATAAATACTTGCTCATTTTTTTCATTTTTCTAGTGTGGATGTTGTTTTTTGATGGTAGTTCTTATCTATTACATAGAGAGCTTAATCAGGAATACGATAAGTTGGAAGGTAATAGAGCATACTTTAAAAAAGAAATAGCAAAGGATAATGCACAAATCTTACAACTTAAGGATAGTGCAGGTTTAGAAAGATTTGCTCGTGAAGAATACCTTATGAAAAAGGACAACGAGGAAATTTATATAATTGAATATCAAGATAGTTTATCTACAGAGAATGAAGACTAATTTATTTTCAGAATTTGACGCAGTTTCTGCAAAGGCTTTCAAGCAAAAAATACAGTTTGACCTCAAGGGTGCAGACTATAATGAGACGCTTGTATGGCAAAGTCTAGAAGGAATACATGTAAAACCCTTTTATCACAGTGATGAAATAAAAGAAACTGTAGCTGTTCAAGCTCCTGAACAGTGGTTCATAGGTGAGAAAATTTTTATTGTAGATGCGGCGCAATCTGCACAAACAGCAAATAAAGCTATAGAAAGCGGTGTAGAAGCTATTTACTTTCAAGCAAACACTCCTTTTGATATAGAGCTGTTATTTCAAGATTTAAAGAGCAAAGATATTCCTCTTTATTTTGAGCTTAATTTTCTTGATGAAGAATTTTATAATGGTTTTCACGCTTTCGCGAAAGCGTATCATATCACCATAAAGCTCGATATCATTAATCATCTTGCACTTGATGGTAACTGGTATCACAACCTACAAAAAGATCATAGTATTGTAAGTGGCTTACTGCAAGGAAGGGAGAATAAGCTTACCGTTGATACCACGTTATATCAAAATGCTGGCGCTACTATGGTGCAGCAGTTGGCTTACGGTATCGCTCATCTTACAGAGTACTTAAATCATTGCGAGAAAGAAGAGCTTAGCCTTAATCAGGTCACTTTTGAAGTCGCAGTAGGAACAAACTATTTTTTTGAAATTGCAAAGTTAAGAGCCCTTAGAAAGCTTGCGACTGTAGTGCTCTTTGCATTTGATTTTGAGGACACAGTCATTAATATAATAGCTCATCCATCACGCAGAAATAAAACTATTTACGATTATAATACAAATATGCTACGTACCACTACGGAGTGTATGAGTGCCGTATTAGGTGGGGCAAACTGGGTAGTAAACATGCCATATGATGCGTTATATCACAAAACCAATAATTTTGGACAGCGTATATCTCGTAATCAGCTTATTGTACTTAAAGAAGAAAGCTATTTTGACGTGGTTCAAAATCCAGCAGATGGTTCTTATTATGTAGAGGAACTTACCTCTCAACTTGCAGAAAAAGCGCTTACACTTTATAAAGATATAGAGGCACAAGGAGGTTTTTTAAAGCAACTTAAAGAAGGTACAATCCAGCGTAAAATAAAAGAAAGCGCTGCAAAGGAGCAAGCCAAATTTGATGAGGGTGAGTTGGTTCTGTTAGGAACAAATAAGCATCCTAACCCGAAAGATTTGATGAAGGGTGAGTTAGAAATTTATCCTTTTGTAAAAATTAATCCACGTAAAACATTACTGGAGCCTATAATATCAAAACGCCTAGCTGAGGCCATAGAACAAGAACGTATCAAAACAGAAAAATAGTCCTATGAAAAAAGTCTATAATCTTATTGTTGCTGTATCTATTGTAATTGGGGTTATTTCATGTGATAATGAAGCTTCACTTGAGTTTAAACACGCAGATAAGGAACAAGTAATTAATTGTGTAAATGCAAATAATACATTGCTTAATGAGGCTTTATATCAATTTGAGCAGGATATTACAAATGCATATGATCCAGAATCTCAATTGGTTAATAAGGCATATGCAAATTTTTTATACGTTGGTTTTTCAGGAGAAGCGGAATATGAGCGACTAGCTACACCTCACACTTTAGCAATAAGAAAAGAACTCGTAAAAGCGGGAATTATTAAAGATGGCGGGTTTAAAAGTAATCTAGCATACAGTAATATTTCATGTATTCTCAAAAATATAGAGGATCCGCAGCTTGCTCTTATGATAGAAGCGCTTGTTGATTCAAATACAATGGATCCAAAATTATTTAGCACTAGAATGCGCAATTTTGGCCGTAAAGCTTCAAAAAGCAGATACACAGCTTTGTATGTCGCTTTAGATACATATTATCAACAGCTTACAATGACTGAGCTTCCTATACAAGAAAGTAATGAGTAGAAGAAATATTCAACATATCACACTTTCCTCTCTAGAAGAAAACACATCGTCAGTGGTAGAAGCTAAGGTGACTACTACTGCAGAAAAGATTGACGTAAAGTCGTATTATACAAAGGATGACCTAGAAGGTCTGGAGCATCTTGATTTTATCGCAGGTATAGCTCCTAACTTACGCGGGCCTTACAGCACAATGTACGTAAGAAGGCCTTGGACGATACGCCAGTATGCAGGTTTTTCTACTGCAGAAGATAGTAACGCATTCTATCGTAGAAACCTTGCTGCAGGCCAAAAGGGACTCTCGGTAGCTTTTGATCTCGCAACACACCGTGGTTATGATAGTGATCACGAACGCGTAGTGGGAGATGTGGGTAAGGCAGGTGTGGCGATAGACTCGGTAGAGGATATGAAAATCCTTTTTGACCAGATACCGCTAGATAAGATGTCTGTCTCTATGACTATGAATGGTGCTGTACTGCCTATTATGGCATTTTATATAGTCGCAGCACAAGAGCAAGGAGTAGATACGGCGCTACTTTCGGGTACAATCCAAAATGATATTCTTAAGGAATTCATGGTGCGTAACACGTACATATATCCTCCTACACCGTCTATGAGAATTATCTCAGATATCTTTGAATATACAGCAAAGGAGATGCCTAAATTTAATAGTATCTCAATCTCTGGATATCATATGCAAGAAGCTGGAGCAACTTGCGATATAGAACTCGCATACACCCTAGCAGATGGACTGGAGTACATAAAAACTGGGCTTGCTGCCGGGATGGATATAGACAGCTTTGCGCCAAGATTATCTTTCTTTTGGGCAATAGGGATGAATCACTTTATGGAAGTTGCCAAAATGCGTGCAGCACGTATGCTTTGGGCAAAAATTGTAAAACAATTTAACCCTAAAAACCCAAAGTCTCTTGCCTTGAGAACCCACTGCCAGACTAGTGGTTGGAGTCTTACAGAGCAAGATCCATTTAATAATGTAGCTCGTACTACCATAGAAGCCGCTGCAGCGGCTTTTGGAGGGACGCAGAGTTTGCACACAAACGCACTAGATGAGGCCATTGCCTTACCTACAGATTTTTCTGCTCGTATTGCTCGTAACACACAAATTTTCTTACAGCAAGAAACACATATTACAAAAACTGTAGACCCGTGGGCGGGTAGTTATTATGTAGAGTCTCTCACAAATGATATTGCTCATAAAGCCTGGGAGCTTATTCAAGAAGTAGAGGAGCTAGGCGGAATGACTAAAGCTATAGAAGCTGGTATTCCTAAATTGCGTATTGAAGAGGCAGCTGCTAGAAAGCAAGCCCGCATAGATAGTGGTCAAGATATTATTGTGGGAGTAAATAAATACAGACCTACAGAAGATGAGCACCTAGATATACTTGATGTAGATAATACAAAGGTGCGTGATGGCCAGCTTAAGCGTCTGGATCAAATCAAAAATGACAGAGACTCAGCTAAAGTTTCTCAAGCTTTAGAGGCGCTTACAAACGCAGCTAGAGAGGGCAATGGTAATTTATTATCACTTGCGGTTATAGCAGCTAGAGAAAGAGCAACCCTAGGAGAAATTTCAGATGCACTAGAGGAGGTTTATGGGCGTCACAAAGCGCAGATACAATCCTTTAGTGGTGTATATAGCAAAGAGATGAAAGAAGATTCCGCTTTCGCGAAAGCGCAACAACTCGCAAACCAATTTGCAACGCAAGACGGGCGTCGTCCTAGAATTATGATTGCCAAAATGGGGCAAGACGGTCACGACCGTGGAGCCAAAGTAGTAGCAACTGGCTACGCAGATATAGGTTTTGATGTGGATATAGGGCCGCTATTTCAAACACCTAAAGAGGCAGCAAAACAAGCAGTAGAAAATGATGTGCATATACTAGGAGTCTCATCACTTGCTGCTGGTCACAAAACATTAGTTCCTCAAGTAATTGAAGAACTAAAGGCGCTAGGAAGACCAGATATTATGGTGATTGTAGGAGGAGTGATTCCACAGCAAGATTATCAATTTTTATTTGAGGCTGGAGCCGCAGCAGTTTTTGGGCCTGGAACAAAAATAAGTGAGGCGGCGATAGGTCTTCTAGAGATTATGATGGACTAGATGAAATATTATATCCTTACATATACTTTTGTAGAAAATTATTTAGAGAAAAGAACGCCCTATCGCAAAGATCATTTTGAGGTTGCAAAAACAGCTGTAGCTGCGGGCAGTCTTCTACTAGGTGGTGCTACAGAAGGTCCTGGTGAAACAGGTGTGTTAATCTTTCAAGTAAAAGACAAATCGCAAGTTGAGACATTTGCGGCACAAGACCCTTATGTGAAAAACGGTATTGTTTCTTCTTGGGAAATTAAAGAGTGGAATGTGGTTTTAGGAAGTATGCTGGAGGTGTAATCTTTATTAATCATCACCCCAAGAGCTTCCATTATTGTAGGAGTTGAAAAGGTACTCTGGACGCGTTTTGATAAAATCTTCCTCTTTAAACTCAAATAAGGAAGGGTGTACCTCACCACGTTGGATACTTTTTACTTTGTTTTCTTTGGTGGTTAGTTCATTAAGCACTTGAGTTATCTTGTCTTTCCATCCCTTTTCTGATAGATTAGTTTCGTTTTTTAAGTTGTTATCTCCTGTGTTTTTTGAGATTTTAAAAAGTAATGGAAAATGTACATCTTTTGGCATATTTGGAAAGACGAGTGCTATCATTTCTCGCTTTACTTTAATCTCATCCGTGTCAAAATTTTCTTGACGTAAGCTAAGATTGCTATAGAGTTTATAATCGAGTTGGAGAGATTCAATCTCTAGAGCATTTTCTTTTGCCACTATAGCAGTATAATCGTTTAAGAAACTATAAGTGTAATCATACGGCGTTACAATAGATGCGTATGGAAAGGTGACTTTGGCCAGTGTGTTTTTATACTCTTCTATAGTATATTCTGTCCATTTTGCTCCTCCAGATGTGTTGTATAAGATAACTTGATCCTTGTCATAGTTTACAATTATACCAGCTTTATCGCCTAGAAGGCCTTCACCTCCTTGATGAGTTTGCTCTCTACGTATACTATTTACATCTACATGAAAAGTAACTTCGGTTTTAGTATTGTCCTCAATATTTTCAAGAACAATTTTTCCCACAAAAGGTTCATTTGTGTCACTCAGTTCTATAATTGGACTTTTTGTTTCTGATGAGAAACCACAAGAATTAAGAGTGCATAATGCTACTAATATAAGTAGATAACGAAGTTTTTGTGTCATTGTAAGGCTTGATAAGATGTCTAGCAAACTTAACAAAAACCACTTGTTATAAATGTTTCCTTAAAAATAAACCCTCACAAAAGGCTGCCACGCATCTGCATAAACAGAATCATTATCGTCAAAGAGTACATTGTAACGTATCCCGATTGCGCCTAGGCTATTGCCTCCTACGTTGAGACGGTATCCCGCGCCCAGAAAGAGTGCAGTGTTCCAAGAATTTGGAATGTCTGGTAGTCCAGAAACCGATTGAAAAACGCGAAGTTGCTCAAACTCTCCAGATAGCTGTAAGAAATCAAGCGGATTTGAAATGACAATAGCACTTGCCCCTACAAGAGTTGTTTTAAAATCTCCAAATTTTTGATAAGTGTAATTAAGCCCTGGACCAAATGCGACATATTGATTGGGTTGGTACAATGCACTTGGTGCAACCGTGATGTTAGTATTGTTTCGGCCAAAATTTAAGCCTAATCCACCACCAAAACGCACCTTGCTCCAAAACTCACTTTTAGGTTTTGTAGCAATCTCTTGCGCTTGAGTTGTTGTTGTCATTGTAAAAAAGAGGCCTGTAAGTAGTATAATCCCTAAAAAATTGCATTTCATAGCTGTAGTGTCTTAATTCTCTGTTATAAATATAGGTATTATATGTCCAAAAATGTTAATTATCGTATTTTTGCTTTTCTAAAGTCGCAAGACGCAGAACTTAAATATCAAATGGATAGATTTTCATTTCTGAATGCCGCACATACCGCTTACTTTGCTGAGCTTTACGATCAATATTTACTTAACCCAGATAGTGTAGAAGCTAGCTGGCGCGCTTTTTTTCAAGGTTTTGACTTTGGACTAGAAAGTGCAGAAGAGGTTACTGGTGATGTAGGGGGAGAGACTGTGGTTATTCCTGAAGGAATTCAAAAAGAATTTCAAATAGTAAAATTAATAGACGGATACCGTAACAGAGGTCACCTCTTTACAAAGACTAACCCTGTACGTGCACGTCGTAAATATGCACCTACACTAGAGATAGAAAACTTTGGACTCTCTAAGTCTGATCTTAGTACAGAGTTTGAAGCTGGTTCAATTTTAGGTATTGGGAAGAAGACGTTACAAGAGATTGTAAATCACCTTGAGGCCATATATTGTGACCACATAGGTATTGAGTATATGTACATTCGTAATCCAGAAGAGATTGCTTGGATACAGAACTGGCTCAATAAAAATGATAACCATCCTTCTTTTTCAAAAGAGGAAAAAAGGCATATTCTCAAAAAATTAAATCAAACAGCTTCTTTTGAAGGTTTCTTGCACTCTAAGTATGTAGGGCAAAAACGTTTTTCTGTAGAAGGTCTTGACGCTATGATTCCGGGACTTGATACGCTTATCGAGAGAGGGTCTGATAAAGGTGTTGAGCAATTTGTAGTAGGGATGGCACACCGTGGTCGTCTTAATGTTCTAGCAAATATCTTCGGAAAATCACCAGAGGCAATCTTTTCTGAGTTTGATGGAAAAGAGTATGATGAGGATGAACTTTTTGATGGAGATGTAAAATACCATATGGGGTGGACTAGCTTTCGCGAAAGCGATAAGGGACACAAAATACGTATGGACCTAGCACCTAACCCATCGCACCTCGAGACTGTAGGAGCAGTAATAGAGGGGATGTCTCGTGCAAAAATTGATAATCAGTTAGGAGGAGATGAGAAGAAAATTCTTCCTATTGCTATACACGGAGATGCTGCCGTAGCTGGTCAAGGTATTGTATATGAAATTGTGCAAATGGCACAGTTAGAAGGATATCGCACGGGTGGTACGATACATATCGTAGCAAATAACCAAGTAGGTTTTACTACAAACTATCTCGACGCGAGATCATCTACTTATAGTACAGATGTGGGTAAGGTTACCTTGTCTCCAGTACTACACGTAAATGCAGATGATGTAGAGTCTGTATGTCACGCATTTGCTTTTGCACTTGATTTTAGAATGCAATTTGGTCGTGATGTATTTATAGATATACTAGGTTATAGAAAGTATGGACATAATGAAGGTGATGAGCCTAGGTTTACACAGCCTTTACTATATAAAGCAATCTCAAAACACGCAAACCCACGTGATATCTATGCAGAAAGACTTCTTAAGGAAGGAATTATAGAAAAGGGATACGTTAAGCAGCTCGAAAAAGAATATAAAGATGATCTTGAAGAAGATCTTGAAGAATCTCGTAAGAGAGATAAAACGGTAATTACCGAGATTCTTGCAGATGACTGGGAAGGGTATGAGATAGGAAGTAGAGAAGATATTCTTACTCCTGTAGATACTACCTATGATATAAGTAAGCTAGATGTTATAGCAGATGGTATTACGAAGTTACCAGAAGATAAAAAGTTCATACGCAAGATACAGCGTATTGTTGCAGATAGAAATAAGCAGTATACAGAAAAGAACCAATTAGACTGGGGAATGGGTGAGCTTCTTGCTTACGGTTCTCTTATGGAAGAAGGATTTAATGTACGTATATCTGGACAAGACGTAGAGAGAGGAACATTTTCTCACCGTCACGCCATTATCAAAACAGAAGATGATGTAGAAGAGATCAATCTACACAACCGTTTAGACGTAGCTGGTAAGATGGATATCTATAACTCACTACTTTCTGAGTATGGAGTGGTAGGTTTTGACTACGGGTATGCGATGGCTGCTCCTAAGACACTTACTATCTGGGAGGCTCAATTTGGAGATTTTTCAAATGGTGCACAGATAATGTTAGACCAATACATAAGCGCAGCAGAGTCTAAGTGGAAAACACAAAACGGACTTGTGATGTTATTACCTCACGGGTATGAAGGTCAAGGTTCTGAGCACTCTAGTGCACGTATGGAACGTTACCTGCAGCTTTGTGCTACAGATAACCTTATAATGGCAGATGTAACGACGCCAGCAAACTTCTTTCACCTACTACGTCGCCAGATGAAGTGGAATTTCAGAAAGCCGCTTGTAGTTTTTACACCTAAATCCTTATTAAGGCACCCTCTTGTAGTGAGTACTAAAGAGGAGCTTACCACAGGGTCTTTTCTAGAAGTTCTTGATGACACTGAGGTAGATAAGAAGAAAGTTACATCACTTGTATTCTGTACAGGTAAATTTTATTATGATCTCTTAGAGCGTCGTAAGGAAAATGGACGTGATGATGTAGCCCTTGTACGTATAGAACAATTATTCCCGCTGCCACAAAAGCAGTTAGAAGATATTATAGCAACTTATCCTAATGTAACAGATTATGTCTGGGCACAAGAAGAGCCTAGAAATATGGGAGCTTGGGGTTATATGCTTATGAATTTTGATCAAGTAAAACTTAGAGTAGCATCGCGACGTGTTTATGCATCTCCAGCTGCGGGAAGTAGTACAAGATCAAAAGCAAGACACAAAAAAGTAATAGATAGCGTTTTTGAAGCGCCTGTAAAATAGTAACAATTAATAGCCGCCAGCGTCCTTCATCTAAGTAGGTTTAGTAATACTGGCGTAACCAGAAACATTATGGTTTTAGAAATGAAAGTCCCTTCACCGGGAGAATCCATCACAGAAGTTGAAATCGCACAATGGCTCGTTGAAGACGGCGATTATGTAGAAAAAGACCAGGCCATTGCCGAGGTAGACAGTGATAAAGCAACGCTCGAGCTTCCAGCAGAGATGAGTGGAGTCATTACACTTAAAGCAGAAGAAGGTGATGCTGTTGAGGTAGGTGCAGTTGTGTGCCTTATTGATACTGCTGCAGAGGCGCCAGCTACAGACACCTATGAAGGTGGAGATGAAGGTGGTGGAGATGGTAAAGTAGAAGAAAACCTTAAAAAAGAGCAGGCAGCAACTCCTAACACAGGAGAAAAAGCTCCTGCCGAAACTGAAAAGACATACGCATCTGGAACTCCAAGCCCAGCAGCAAGAAAAATTCTTGATGAAAAAGGAATGACTGCTAGCCAGGTTACGGGTACAGGTAGAGCTGGTCGCGTGACTAAAGAAGATGCTGTAAAAGCAACACCTTCTATGGGAACTCCAGGACCAGGTTCTAGAGGTGACTCACGTACTAAGTTATCTATGCTACGTCGTAAAGTTGCAGAACGTCTAGTAGAAGCAAAAAACACAACAGCAATGCTTACTACCTTTAACGAGGTAAATATGCAGCCTATATTTGACTTGCGTAAGCAATACAAAGAGGACTTTAAGGCAAAGCACGGTGTAGGTCTAGGTTTTATGTCTTTCTTTACATTAGCTGTAGTGAGAGCTCTTGAGATGTATCCTGCTGTAAACAGTATGATAGATGGTAAGGAGATGCTTACTTTTGATTATAAAGATATCTCAATTGCTGTATCAGGTCCTAAAGGACTTATGGTACCAGTTATTAGAAATGCAGAAAACCTTTCTTTTAGAGGGGTTGAGAGCGAGGTAAAACGCCTTGCAATAAGAGCTAGAGATGGTAAAATTACGGTAGATGAGATGACAGGAGGAACCTTTACAATCTCAAATGGAGGTGTATTTGGATCTATGTTATCTACACCTATCATAAACCCACCTCAATCTGGTATCTTAGGAATGCACAATATCGTAGAGCGCCCTATCGTAAAAGATGGTGAGATTGTAATCGCACCTATAATGTTTGTAGCATTATCTTATGATCACAGAATTATCGATGGTAAAGAGTCTGTAGGATTCTTAGTAGCTGTAAAAGAAGCACTAGAAGATCCTATTAACATTCTTATGGATGGAGATATCAAGAAAGCATTAGAAATGTAATTTGATATTTATCTTAATTCTAAAAAAAGTCTGCTCTCGAGCAGACTTTTTTGTTTTACAAAAAAAACACCCATCGGTACTTCGATAAGGTGTTTTTAGGTTGGGGGACCGTAGAATATTGATCATGGCACTATTACACTGTGTATAATATGCTATGAAGTTTCTTCAAAAAAATAATTTACAAGAACTTAATAAAGTATTATAAAGATAGGAGTGGATTGAGGTAAAATTTTACGTATTTCCTTTATTTACGTGTTTTTATTTAAAATTTATTTCAAATTAGACGTAAATCAGCTAGTAGTCGTATGAGATGTATGGTCGTTTTTGCGCCAAACTCTGTACGTAATTCGCGCAGTCGCTTCTCAATACTACTTCTACTATAGGGTTTGATATTTTTAGATTTGAAATAGTGCTGTATTTCATCTTGTGTTGCACCATCTGCTAGTAGACTCAATAATTCGATGTCGTAGTTGTTAAGTTCTACTAGATTTTTTTGCTTAACATTATCTGCAAGATGTTGAGAGATGTATTTCTCGCCTTTTGCGACTTGTTCTATTGCTTCTTTGAGATTTTCTAGACCTCTTCTATCTTTACATACATAACCATCTAGTAAACCCGATTTCCAGATACTATCAAAGCGTTGAGGGTGATCTTCCATGGTGTAAACGATTACTTTAATAGTGGGGTCTACTTCTTTTAATGCTCTAAAAAGATGCTCTCCAGAGGTAAGGCGCTCTTTTCGATATGATTCTTTAAAAGAAAGATCTGTTATTAAAAGATCAAAGGGAGCATTATCTTGAATTGCCATTTTGAACTCTAAAAAAGCCTCATCACAGTATTCGACGTGTACGATTTCTGGTATCTTGAGTTGTTTGAGAATAGAAGAGACTCCTAGTTTAATATTATCTATGTCTTCCGCTGCTAGTATTTTTTTAAACATGTTGCCGTAAATTAAATTGGAATGGATAATTCTGCTCTAAAGCCTTCATCTACTGCAGATTCAAATTGTATGTGTCCTCCTAAGCTTTTGATTCGATTTTGTGTATTTAATAAACCGCTGCCGCGATTACCTTTGGATAGTGATACTCCTTTACCGTTATCACTGTAATTTATTTCCAAGAGTTTATCTGCAGTTTTAAAAACAAGTGCAACAAGTGAAGCTTTACTGTGCTTTCTCATATTTGTCATTAACTCTTGTAGTACTCTGTAAATCTCAATTTTTACTTCTGGTTTAACAACGTTCCAGTCTATAGATTCAAGGCCTCTCAATATGAGTTTGCGTTCTGATGAGGTGTATGTTTGTAAATTCATTGCAAGCTCTGTTGGAAAGTTCCCATCTGTTTGTATAGGTTTTGTGTCTCTTGAAAGATCTCTACTTAGTTTGTAAATATCTTCAAGCCTATCTGCTACTGCTGGAGAATAGGCTTCATTTTCAACCTCATTCATAACTAAGTATATTTCGTTTGCTAGCTCATCATGAAGTTTTTTTGCAATGCGCTTTTCTGTTTCATAACGGTCTAGTAGTCGCTGTTTTTTTGATCGCTCACGTTGGTACAATATAAATATGACAGCAATTACTACAAGAGTTCCTATGCCTGCAAGGGCCCAGTTTATCTTTCTGCGTGCTATATCTTCTCGCAGTTGTGAGGCTGTAATTTGTTCTAAGGCTCTACTCTCTCGTTCTTCAGCTTTTTCTACATCGTAACGCAGTTTTGCAAACTCAAACTTAGCATTATTTTGAGCTTTAGTCAGCGAATCAGATAAAGAAGTATATTCTTCAAAAAGTACATTGGATTCTATAGTTACAGGTATTAAATAGTCCAAGGCCTTTATAACAGCTTCTGTATTTTTAGCTTTAGAAGAAATATTATAAGCTTGCTGGGCGTGATATGCAGTTTTTTTAGTGTTTTCTAATGTCATGTAAGCCTCAGCAAGATGTATGTGGCTTGCATATGCTCCAGGTATGTCATTTATATCACTTCTCAATGATAAAGCTTCTTCTAGTAAAAATATGGCGTCTTTATGCCCAGCCCGAGATTTTGCAAAGCCATAATTATCTTTTAGTCTATATAATGTTTTAAGTGACAGGCTGTCTTTATAAGCAAGACCTACTTCTAGTTGCTGTATAGCGCCATCATTATCACCAGATTTTAGAAGGGTAATGGCATAATTATTAATAAGTGAAGCCTTGCTGCTTGTGTTATTTGCAATTTGTAATGCCTTCCTATGATATCGTATAGCTTCTAGCCACAAGCCACGCTCTCTATATACTCTACCTAAAATGTCATAAAACCAAGAAATTTGAGAAAGATCTTTTAATGCATCACTGTAATCAAGAGCATTTACGATAGTATATTCTGCTCCGTCTATATCCCCCAGACTGGCTTGTATGTAGCTTGCCTTTTTTGAAATACGTATAACCTGTAAGCTATCGTTTATCTCACTATAAGATTCTATTGCCCGTACATAGTTAGAAAAAGCATCGGATGAGTTTTTCTTTTTTTGAAAGAAATCTCCTGTTTGAAAATAGGCTTTACCAATAAATCTTTTGTTTTTTAACCGTCTAGCTTCATATAATAGCTTTTTGCTTTGGGTTATAGCTTGGTCGTATTGATCGTCGTAGTAATACAAGTCACATCTATAGTCTAGCTGACCAAGATATACAGAGTCTGATACTTGTTTTGCCCAGTAAATGGCTTTTTCATTTGCAATCAGTCTATCCTCGTAAGTATTTTTCTTTTGGCGACTTAATTTTTTGTAGTACAGTAAACTATCCTCAGCTTTATTTTTTTGAGGTGGTAAGGCGCTGTAAACAGTAAAGCTATACAGTAAAAAGAGGGATGACAGAACAAGCTGTTTCATCCCTCTAAGATACGAATAAGGAAAAAATATTAAGATGCAGATAGTCTAATTACTCTCGTCTTCCTCATCTTCTCCTTTTTTTTCTTCCTCATTGTTGTCATCCTCTCCCCAAGTGCTTTCTATGCGATCACTTTCTTCAATAACGATGTCTGGAGTACAGGCAGTAAATGTAACTCCAATAAATAAAAATGCTAAAATGTAAGTTGTTGCTTTCATAATTTAAATGGTTTAGGGTTGAATTTCATGTAAGAAAAATCATACTTAACAAATAAAAATAGCTCGTTTTACGGATTTCCTTTATAGAACTAAGTGCTATTTATCGTTCTTTGTGTGCTGATTATCTTTTAGATACGTAAATATCTAGCTTATTAAGAGCGCTAGATGGAAAACCGATGGAAAATACTTTCCAGTCCTTAATAGAAAAAATGTAGGAATGATTTAGAAACAAAAACGACCATTATGATGTTTAGAAAAATTGTTTTGTCCGCTTTCGCGAAAGCGCAAACAGAAACCCCCGGAAACACAAAAACACAATGGGCAGATCACCTAGCAAATAGTCTCTGGTGTGAGTTTAATTACCAAATTTCAAGAAGAACACTTCTCAATTACTATAATAATTATATAGAAGATGTAGAAGCAAAAGAATTATCGCCTAATGCGAGGATGATAGAAAAGCTTTGCAAATACCTAGGTTACCCAAATTATGGAGCATTCATTTTGCATCAGGCTAGTATACAGAGTGTAAAAAGTAACGAGCATTCACAAAAATTCACCTACACACTAGAGACAGATAGTTACATGGAAGAAGTAACTATCTTAGTGCGAAGGAAGTTGTTAAATCCTCGTAATGTGGCGTAGCTAGTTTAATTTATAGTGAACACTGTTCTCTTCTAAGGTGTCTAGAAGTTCTTGACAAATTCTTACTTTCATGCGTTTACTAGGCATTTTTACAAAGAGTTTTTCAAGTGGTTCAAATACTTGAAAGTGGAGCTTTGCATCGCCTACATGGAGATCAAGAATATTCTTTATTTCTTCTATGCGGGCTTCCGCAACCTCGTTGATGTCAATATTTATGGTGAGTTTCTTTGCGTTTGTTTCCATCACATCCTGCAATTGCTGGATACTATTAAACTGCGTTCTTGGATCACCTTTTCTACCTGTTTCTCTGTTTGTAAACCCATCCTTAATAAACACTTTTGCATGTATGAAGCTATTAGGGATCAAAAAGTGACGCATCTTGAGATACTCCTCTCCAAACATTCTAAACTCAAAGGAATCTGTAAAATCTTCAACAGTAAAAGCTGCCCATCCTTTTCCATTTTTTGATACGCGATGTTGTACGTCAGATATTACGCCACCAAAGGTGAGCTCTCTATTGACGTAAGCCTCCATCTGGTGAAAATTAGACACCGTTGCATTACAAAATGTTTCCATTTCTGTCTTAAAATCATCTAGCGGATGGCCAGAGATATATACTCCTACAACCTCCTTCTCGCGTTTGAGTTTTTCCATAGTTCCCCATTCTTCACATGGAGGAACTTCTGGTTCTGGTATTTGGACTTCGCTAGACTCTCCAAAGAGACTTACCTGTGAGCTGTTTTCATTTTCTTGATAACGAGCACCATATTTTACGGCTTTTTCTAAGAAAGTAATACCATCTCCGTCATGATTAAAAAATTGAGCGCGATGAGTATCACCATCTAGTTCATCAAACCCACCCGCTAGAGCAAGACTTTCAAAAGCTTTTTTGTTTGCTGCACGTAAGTCTACACGACGAGCAAAGTCAAAAACAGATTTGTATTTTCCTTCTTTTCTATTTTCTACAATAGTGGCAACAGCTCCTGTACCTACGCCTTTTACCGCACCCATACCAAAACGTACAGCGCCATTATCATTTACCGTAAATTTTCTAAAAGATTCATTTACATCTGGCCCTAGTACTTCTAGTCCCATACGTTTTGCCTCTTCCATAAAGAATGTTACTTGCTTTATGTCATTCATGTTGTTAGACAGTACAGCGGCAAGATACTCTGCTGGGTAGTGTGCTTTTAAATATGCTGTTTGGTAAGCAATCCATGCGTAACATGTAGAGTGTGACTTGTTAAATGCATATGCGGCAAATGCTTCCCAGTCTTTCCAGATTTTCTCTAGTTTTTCTGGGTCATGTCCTTTGGCAGAAGCCTGCTCTATAAACTTAGGCTTCATTTTATCAAGAACGGCAATTTGCTTTTTACCCATTGCCTTACGAAGTACATCGGCCTCACCTTTTGTAAAATCTGCAAGCTTTTGAGAAAGAAGCATTACTTGCTCCTGGTAGACAGTAATACCGTACGTTTCCTTAAGGTATTCTTCCATGGCTGGAAGGTCATATTCTATCTCTTCTTCTCCGTGTTTTCTTCTTACGAATGACGGTATGTATTCCATCGGTCCAGGGCGATACAAGGCATTCATTGCAATAAGATCTTCAAACACGGTAGGTTTGAGCGATTGCATGTGCTTTTGCATTCCTGGAGATTCATACTGAAATATCCCTACGGTATCACCGCGCTGGAATAACTCATACGTTTTTTCGTCATCAAGGGGGAAGTTCTCTGGGTCGAGATCTATATCATGACGATACTTAACAAGCTTAACAGTATCTTTTATAAGTGTAAGGGTCTTCAGACCCAAGAAATCCATTTTAAGTAGCCCAGCTTCCTCTACTACAGAGTTATCAAATTGGGTTACGTAAAGATCAGAATCTTTGGCTAGTGCAACAGGTACAAAGTTTGTAATGTCACTAGGTGTGATAATCACACCACAAGCATGTATTCCTGTATTACGTACAGATCCTTCTAACTGTCTTGCTTGACGTAGCATTTGCCCTTCCAGGTTGTCTTGAGTCTCTATATTTATAAGCTCTTGTACCTTAGGCAAATCATCAGATCTAAAAGAACTACGCAACTCTGCATCTGTCTTACCAAAGATCTTGCGTAGCTTACTCATAGTAGGTATGAGCTTTGCAATACGGTCTGCATCTCCTAGTGATAAATCTAGCGCTCTAGAAGTGTCTCTTATGGATGACTTTGCAGCCATTGTACCGTAAGTGATGATTTGTGCTACTTGATTTGCACCATACTTATCAATCACATATTGCATTACACGCCCACGACCTTCATCATCAAAGTCAATATCAATATCGGGCATACTCACACGATCCGGATTTAAGAAACGCTCAAAAAGCAAATCATACTTCATCGGGTCTATGTTTGTAATCCATAAACAGTATGCTGCAACAGATCCCGCTGCAGATCCACGTCCGGGACCTACCGAAACGTCCATGTTACGAGCTTCTCTTATAAAGTCTTCTACAATCAAGAAGTATCCTGGGTAACCTGTTTTTTCAATTACATCTAGCTCAAAGTCTAAGCGTTCTATAACTTCTTCAGAGAGATCCTGTCCGTATCGTTTTTTTGCTCCCTCGTAAACAAGATGTTTTAAGAAAGCATTTTCACCGCGTTTTCCACCATCTATGGCATCTTCTGGAGATACAAATTCTTGTGGTATGTCAAATGCTGGAAGTAATACATCTCTTGCTAGTTCGTAAGGTTCAATTTTATCAACAACCTCTTGTACATTTAAGATAGCTTCTGGCACATCTGCAAAAAGCGTTTTCATCTCATCTGCACTCTTAAAGTAGTATTCGTCGTTTGGTAAACCAAAACGATATCCTCTACCTCGACCCTTTGGTGTTGCTACTTTCTCACCATCTTTTACACAAAGTAAAACATCATGCGCATCTGCATCAGATTTATCAATGTAGAAGGTGTTATTAGAAGCAATAAGTTTTACGTTATGCTTTCGCGAAAGCGTAATTAAAACAGGCATCACACGATCTTCATCTTCTTGACCGTGACGCATGAGCTCGACATAGAGGTCGTCACCAAATTGTTCTTTCCACCAAATAAGAGATTCCTCGGCTTGTTTTTCTCCTACATTAAGAATCTTACTTGGCACTTCACCATATAAATTTCCCGTGAGTACAATGAGATCTTCTTTGTATTGCTCAATTACTTGTTTGTCTATTCTAGGAACGTAGTAAAACCCATCTGTATAGGCTATAGAGGCCATTTTACAGAGATTTTGATATCCGTTTTTGTTTTTGGCGAGTATCACTATTTGGTACCCATTGTCCTTCTGGCTTTTGTTTTTGTGGTCTACACATACGTTAAACTCACAACCAATAATGGCTTTAAGAGGTACTCCCTCCGGTTCTTCTCCCGCCTCTACGGCTGCGGCATTTGCTTTTTTTACGCCTGCGTTATGTGACTTTACCGCTTTTGTAAAGTGAAAAGCACCCATCATATTACCCATATCTGTCATAGCAACAGCGGGCATTTTGTGTAGTGTGGCAGCTTTTACAATATCTTGAACGCTTGCGGTAGATTGTAATATGGAGAATTGTGAGTGGTTATGAAGGTGAGCAAACTTTACATCAGAAAGTTGTTCTTTATTTTCCTCTATCTCTGCCTTAGAAATCTCTGGAGTATCATCTTGGGCAGCTAGTGCTTGGGCAATTTTTGCCGAAGCCTTTTTGAGATTTATGTGTTTGAGTCCAATGAACTCAATAGGCTGTGGATTAGATTGAGAGAATCTATCAAAATAATCTGGTGCAACATCAAGTTCCTCTTTTGTGTAAACACGCTGGCGTATCAGTTCTAAAAAGCAACGAGTAGTTGCCTCCACATCTGCCGTGGCATTGTGCGCCTCGCCAAAACCTTCGCCAAAAAGATGATTGTGAAGCTCTGTAAGCGTAGGTAGTTTAAACTTGCCACCACGTCCTCCAGGTAGCTGGCATAGAGTGGCGGTCTTTTCTGTACAGGTATCTAGTACGGGTAGTTCTTGAAGGTTATTACCTACATTGAGTCTGTGGAACTCGGCACCCATAATATTAGTATCAAAGCCCACATTCTGACCTACAACATACTTTGATTTTGAAAGTGCAATATTAAATTTTGAGAGTACTTCAGAGAGTTCAATCCCATCTCTTTCGGCAAGTGCTGTAGAGATACCGTGTATGCGCTCTGCATCATAAGGAATGTCAAATCCATCTGGCTTGATAAGATAATCCTGATGCTCTATGACGTTACCCATCTCATCATGCAACTGCCATGCGATCTGTATCGCTCTAGGCCAGTTATCTGAGTCTGTAAGTGGAGCGTTCCAGTTTTTAGGAAGTCCGGTGGTTTCGGTATCAAAAATAAGGTACATAGGCGTAGAAAAAGTGGATATGAAAAGTACTACATTTTAGTGCTTTTTACATGAAATTACAGCTATGAGTTATCAACTTTTATGCACAAAAAAAATCCAGCCATTATGGCTGGATTTTTAATTTTATCTGGTGTGCTTAATGTGCTTATGCCCACTCTTCTAAAGTCTTTACTTCATTCAATGCATTCTGGATGCTATTGCGTTGTTTCTCTAATACATTTCTTGTAGAACTTGGAAGTGATGTCTCTGCGAGTACTTCATTATATGCTTCTACTGATGCTTTCTCTCCACGAATTGCTTCTTCTAGTGTTGACTCATCATCATCTGTAGAGAATGCTGTTTTAACGTCCATCCATGCTCTGTGCATATCTGCTTGGAAACTTGTTCCCTTATCTACTTCTTGTCCAAAACTTCTTACCTCTTCTTTAATTTCATGCCCAAAGTTGTATCTGTCTTGTGCACGGTTCTGAAAAAAGTTTTTTAAGCCAGTATTTTTTACATTTTCAGCTGCTTTCTTGTAGCCAGCCTCTGCATCATATGACTTCGTTAATAGGTTGTTTAATTTATCTGCTACTTCCTCTGTATAGTTCATAATGTCTGTTTTTGTTGTTAGTATTGGTGTAAAGATATGGGCTTAAAACACTATACATAAAGGGTTTAACTACCTTTAACCCAAAGTGATTATAATTGGCTTCTTTTAACGTAAAAGGATGTTAATTGTCTTAATAGTATGATAAGACGGGAGGCAATGGAAGATAGTACTGGTAAAACAGAGCGGTTAAAAGTCAATAAACAACTTTTCTTGATAGATCAAGTATCTTAACCTAAGACAAGGGTAGTTGCTAGGTAATTGTGAGAACTACCTATTTGAGAATGTCGTTTGTAAATTTTTTAAACGAGAGGTTAAGAGGTCAATGCTGATGCCTATAAACTTAGTGATGCATTAAATGGGAAGTGTAATGTTAAGTTCACTAGTAATTAATGGTGAACGCACCATCAGTAATTGAAAAACCTTGCGCAGTCATAAAGTTAAATGTACCTAAGGCTATGTTATTTTCTTGATCATTAGCAATTATCGTAATCTCACCAGATATGGCATTTGAGATTCCTGAAGGAGTGGTGTAAGCGGCAGAGAAGTCAGGATTTGAACCAATAGTGTATGTTCCAGCTGTGCTGTTTATAGGGAAGCTTATAGCTATATTGGTAGAAGATGTACGGCCTAGAACCGTGATAACATTACCAGAGATAATGTGATTAATGACTATAGAATTGAAAACCGTAGTATTAATGAGAGCTTCAAAATTGTCATCTACATCTTCAATTTCTGGTTCAATTACTGTAGGAGTAAGTATAGGAACTCTATAAACGACACCTCTGCTAAATACGACAGTATCTGCAAGAAAAGGTGTAAACGCAGTAAACTTAAAATCACCAGAAATCGAACTACTCCCGTTAAATGAGAAGTCTAGTAAGCCGCTGGCTTTTGAAGATTCGGTTGTAAATACCTTTCCGTCTTTATCAATATATGTTGCAATGTTAGGATTGTTCTGACCACCGAAGGTGATTTGAGTCTGCGCTTGATTTTGTATTTGGAAGCTTATTACCTCTTCACCGCGCTCTCCTTTTAAAAATAAATCACCATTTTCATCAAGAATAGCTCTACTGTCTGTAGTGCGTAGTAATACAGTATCACGCACACCTTGAAGTGCAGGTGTATTATCTTCTATAGTACTACAAGAAATAAAAGTGACAATAGAGATGAGAGCAAACAGTAAATTACGCATAATAAAAAATCAATAATAGAGGGCAAAAGTACTTTATATTAAAGATATAACGTGATGAGTGCCAGAAAAATTATAGTATATTTGCACACTTATTTAAAAAACGGGGTCGGGTACCCCACAAATTAACTTTTATGTCAGTTAAAATTAGATTACAAAGACACGGTAAGAAAGGTAAACCTTTTTACTGGGTTGTAGCAGCAGATGCTCGCGCAAAGAGAGATGGTAAATACTTAGAAAAAATAGGTACTTACAATCCTAACAGTAACCCAGCAATCATCGACCTTGATGTTGATCTTGCTGTAACATGGTTACAAAACGGAGCGCAGCCTACAGAAACTGCAAAGCGTCTTCTTTCTTATAAAGGAGCAATGCTTAAAAATCACCTAGCTGGTGGTGTGCGTAAAGGTGCACTTACTGAAGAGCAAGCAGAAGAGAAATTTAATGCTTGGGTAGCGGAGAAAGCTAGTAAAGTAGAAGCTAAGAAAGGAAGTCTTTCTCAAGCAGAAGAAAAAGCAAAAGCAGAAGCTCTTGCAGCTGAAAAAGCTGTAAACGAGGCTCGTATCGCAGCAGCTCAACCAGAAGTGGTTGCAGACGCTGAAGATGCACCTGCAGAAGGTGAAGCAGCAGCTTCAGATTCTGAAGAGTAAAAAACTCGTGGAAGCAGTTATGCTTTCGCAACATTTTGAAAATGCCCTGATTTAATTATTGGGGCTTTTTTTATGGCTTAAATTTATTGCTGCTCTATTGAGGTCAAACGCGATGCTTGATATTGCTTATCAATTAACTTTTAAGACTTTTTATAAGATATCCCGTATTTTTACACCCTATGAAAAAAGAAGATTGTTTCTACCTCGGAAAAATAGTTAGAAAGTATAGTTTTAAAGGTGAACTTCTGGCTAAACTTGATACTGACGAACCAGAAATGTATGTAGACATGGACTCCGTGTTTATTGATTTTGGGCCTAGTCTTGTACCTTATTTTGTAGAGACCTCACAGTTACATAAATCTAGTTTGCTTCGTGTGAAATTTGAAGATATAGATACGGAAGAAGATGCAGATGATATGATAGGCGCAGGTTTATATTTGCCTCTAGATTTGCTTCCTGAGTTAAAGGGAGATCAATTTTACTTCCACGAGGTAGTAGGCTTTACTGCGGTAGACAAAGCTTTTGGTGAGATAGGTACCATCACTTATGTAAATGATAGTAACACACAGGCTATTTTTGAGATAGATCGTGATGGCTCTCAAGTACTCATCCCTATGGTAGATGACTTTATCAAAAAGCTAGACCGCGAGAACAAGCAAATGCATTTTGAACTACCTGAAGGCTTGATAGATTTATACATATAATGTCATCAAAACCCTTTAAATTCAAACAGTTTACCATCGCTCAAGATCGCTGTGCGATGAAAATAGGCACAGATGGTGTCTTGCTAGGTGCTTGGACGTCTACAGAGGCTTACCCAGATAGTATACTTGATATAGGGACAGGCACAGGTGTGATAGCACTTATGCTTGCACAACGCTGCGATGCACAAACTATAGATGCTGTAGAGCTAGATGATAATGCCTATGAGCAGGCTACCGAAAATTTTGAAAACAGTGACTGGGGCGATCGTTTGTTTTGTTACCACGCACATTTATACGAGTTTGCGGCAGAGGTAGATGATGAGTATGACCTTATAGTTTGTAACCCGCCATTTTATACAGAAGATCTCACACAAGCCTCGCAAGACGCATTAAAAGAAAAGTCGCAAAATGATGGTGCAGCCCAAGATGCAAGAGAACAAGCAAGGTTTGAGTCTGCGATGCCTTTTGAATTACTTGTGGGAGCGGTAGCAAAGCTGCTTTCGCCAGAAGGTACATTTAACGTGATAATCCCTTATGAGCGTGAAGAGGATTTTATTTTGCTATGTTCTAGAGCACAACTTGTGCCTACAAGAATTACCAGAGTAAAAGGAACCCCAGACGCACCAGTAAAGCGCAGTCTTATGTCTTTCTCATTTGCTGTTCAAGATGAAGAAGTGGTAGATGGAGAAGACCGCTTTCGCGAAAGCGTAACCCCGCAAAGTCCCGCAGAGATAACAACGCTTATTATCGAAAAGTCACGTCACGATTATACTGACGCATATGTCTCACTAGTTAAAGACTTCTATATCAAAATGTAAGCTGGGTTTTGGGCATTGAAAACGTTTTCGCTACTTTTACGATGCAAAAAACTAAGCTATGAAACCAGATCTTTTTGAGGCTCCAGATTATTATAATCTAGACGACCTTCTTACCGAAGAACATAAATTAATACGTGATGCTGCCCGTGCTTGGGTAAAGCGTGACGTATCACCTATAATAGAGCAAGCAGCGCAAGATGCAAAGTTTCCAAAGTCTATCATTCCAGGCCTAGCAGAAATAGGTGCTTTTGGACCATATATCCCTGAGCAATATGGCGGAGCCGGCTTAGATCAAATTTCTTACGGACTTATAATGCAAGAGATAGAGCGTGGTGACTCTGGTGTGCGATCTACTGCCTCTGTACAATCTTCACTAGTGATGTATCCTATATGGAAATATGGCTCTGAAGAGCAACGTAGCAAGTTTTTACCAAAACTAGCCTCTGGTGAGTTTATGGGGTCTTTTGGACTTACAGAACCAGATCACGGGTCTAATCCTAGTGGGATGGTCACAAACTTTAAAGATATGGGAGACCATTATCTTTTAAACGGGGCAAAACTTTGGATCTCAAATAGCCCATTTTGTGATGTGGCTGTTGTGTGGGCAAAAAATGAAGAAGGACGTATACACGGTCTTATAGTAGAAAGAGGAATGGAAGGATTTTCTACTCCAGAGACTCACAATAAATGGTCACTTAGAGCAAGTGCCACAGGAGAGCTCATCTTTCAAGATGTAAAAGTGCCTAAAGAAAATTTATTGCCAAACAAATCTGGATTAGGAGCGCCATTAGGTTGTCTTGATTCGGCACGATTTGGTATTGCTTGGGGAGCGATAGGAGCTGCAATGGACTGTTATGATACTGCATTGCGTTATGCAAAAGAGCGTATCCAATTTGGAAAGCCTATTGCTGCTTTCCAATTGCAGCAAAAGAAGCTTGCAGAAATGATTACAGAGATTACAAAGGCACAATTATTAGCTTTTAGACTAGGACAGCTCAAAAATGAAGATAGAGCTACGTCTGCACAAATATCTATGGCAAAGCGTAATAATGTTGAGATGGCTATAAAAATTGCTCGTGAGGCACGCCAGATGCTAGGTGGTATGGGTATTACAGGAGAGTATAGTATAATGCGCCATATGATGAACCTAGAGAGTGTAATCACGTATGAAGGTACGCACGACATACACTTGCTTATAACAGGGCTTGATATTACAGGAGAGAATGCTTTTAAATAGTAAACGTTACTCTAACAGAAAAAGCCTCATTACATTTTTATGTAATGAGGCTTTTTTAATTTTGTGAGATTATAAATCTAGCCGTTAATAGCTTCTACCATATTAATCTTACCTGGTAGCATTTGCTTAAGCATATTTTCTATTCCGTTTTTAAGTGTAAACGTACTAGAAGGACAACCACTACAAGCTCCTTGAAGAATTACAGAAACATTTTGTGTTTTTGGATCATATCCCTTGAACATGATATTTCCACCGTCACTTGCAACTGCTGGTTTTACATACTCTTCAATAATGTTTACTATTTCCTTAGAGATATCATCGAGGCTCTCAAACTTTTCTTCGGCGATTGCTTCTGCTTGCTGTGGCGTTTTAAGTTGAGCCGCTGTTACAATTTCTTTTCCATCTTGAATGTAGTCACGTATAAACTCTCTAGTTTCAGTTACAACTTCATCCCACTCTGCAACATCATACTTTTGAACAGATATGTAGTTTTCATCAAAGAAAACTTCCTTTACATAAGGAAGGTGAAACAAAGCCTTTGCCATAGGAGCATTTGCCGTGTCATCTATACTTTTAAACTCAAAAGCTGTAGTAACCAGCTTTTTATTTGCTACAAACTTAAGTGTTGATGGGTTAGGTGTGGACTCGGCATAAACTGTTACCGGTATTTTCTTTGCGGCAACATCTTCTATGATAACAAGTCCATTATCGTTAAGATAATCTTCTATTTGATTTGCAACTTCTTGTTGAACATCAATCCACTCTACAATGTTGTACTTTTCTATAGCAACAAAGTTCTGAGTAATATATACTGTTTTTACAAATGGAAGATAAAACAACTGTTGAGCAAGCGGCGAATTTGCAGCTTCATCTATATTTTTAAATTCGTAGCTGTTATGATTAACTAGAAATTGATCTGCCTGAAATTTTTTAATAGCAGGGTTAGAAGTTCCTTCTACAGATATACTATATGTTGACATTGATAATTTTTTTTACAAAGGTAGGGAAGATAGAGCGTACTTGGTATATAAAGTGCGGGTAATGGGTTTATAGATTTTTATTGTTAATGTACTTCATTATATAGCTAAAACACTAACAAATAATCGTTGCTATTAAAGGAATGTCTATTGTAGTTGGGTAGTTATATGGCGTGATGTATTGTAAAAAGTCCTATATTTGAGAGCTATGGAAGTATTGTCTTTTATAGATCTTACTCAAGTTAAAAGTATACAGTCGTATGGGGCAATAATCCTTCGATTTGTAGCCGTATAGAAAAAGAAAAGTCCATGAGTCTAAAGAAATCCTACTTTCTAATAGCGTTGTTTTTTACGCAGTTTGCCATAGCTCAAGAAGGTATTCCGGTATATCTTGATTATCTACAAGACAATTTGTATTTATTACATCCATCGATGGCAGGTGCTTCACAAACTACTAAATTGAGAGGAACAGCTCGCTCACAATGGGCCGGACTAGAGGATGCGCCAGCATTACAAACTATAAGTATTAATGGTCGCTTAGGAGATAATATAGGAGTAGGAGGGATATTATTTAACGATAGTAATGGTTACTTTTCTCAACAAGGAGCTTATGCAACTTTTGCATATCATTTATTATTAGGTAGAAATTATATAGATTTAAATCAATTGTCCTTTGGTATAAGTGCAGGTATAATTCAAGGAAAACTTGACGAAACTAGCTTTGATCTTACAGATTTTGACCCTATTATAGCTGGCATTGAGCAAAGCGATTCTTATGTAAACATTGACTTCGGAGTGTCTTATAACTTTTTAGACTTCTCTGCTCATTTTGCTGTAAAAAATGCTATTCCAGTAAAGCGTGACATCTTTAGTGAAGATTTTGAGTCTAGCAATCAACGACGTTATTTAATATCTATGGCTTATACAATCTCTCCTAATTTTTCTAATTGGAGTTTTGAGCCATCTGTGTTATTTCAAGCAACTGATACCACAGGCGAGTCTACTTTTGATGTAAACGGTAAGGCATATTACAAAACAGATTGGGGAAGACTATGGGGAGGACTTTCTTATAGGAGAAGTTTTGATGGAGCAGAGTTTACCACAAACGGAGAATCTATTGAGTCTCAAAAGCTACAGTATGTAACACCGTTTGTAGGTGGTATGTATGATCGTTTTATGATAGGATATACCTATTCATACCAAAGCAATTCAGTGGTGCTAACTAACGGAGGTTTTCATCAGATTACACTTGGTATCAACCTAGGTAAAAATAAAGAACCTTATGACTGTAACTGCCCTGCTATCAACTAGCATTCGGTTAGATACTTAGTTTAAAATATAAAAAATCCCTCGCCTTAACTGGCGAGGGATTTTTAGTTTTATAAATATAAGGGATTATAGCTCTTATTCATTTGATGCCATTAGGGCTAAAAATTTATCAAGATTAGGTAGAATTAAAATTCTAGTTCTTCTATTTCTTGACATATTCTCTTTAGTATCATTTTCTACTAAAGGAACATAACTACTACGTCCAGAAGCAATAAGTTTAGATGGATCTACATTATGATTATTTTGTAGCTCACGTACAATTGCTGTAGCGCGTTGTACACTTAGATCCCAGTTGTCTTTAAGGTATGAGCCTTTCTTTACAGTACGACTATCTGTATGACCTTCTACCATAACTTCTACAGCGGGTTCAGAATTTACTACGGCAGCAATACGTCTTAAAAGAGCATCTGCTTCCTTACTTACTCTATAGCTTCCAGAGCGAAATAACATCTTGTCTGAAATAGAAATCTGTACTACAGTATCATCTATATCTATATTAATGTCATCTAGTGCATTTGCTCCGTAAACATCTTTATCAAGGTTACGTTTAAGTTTATGAGAAACGGCAAGATTCATTGAGTCTTCTAGCGTTTGAGCTAGAGCAAGCTCACTTGGATCTACATTTGCCAGTGCAGCACGTAGCTTTTGCTTTGTGTTTTCTGACATTACTGTACCCTTAGCAGTAATTTCAAATTTAGCGTCATTAGATGCTTGTAAATCAACGTTAGAATCACGTAAAGAATTAATTTTAGTATTGTAATCATCTACACGTTGCTCTATAGCCGCATATTTTGCTTCTATTTCTTCTTTTTCTACTTTAGTTTTAGTCAAAGTAACTTTTGTAGTGTCGTACTCAGACTGAAGCTGAGTGTATTTCTTTTTTGAGACGCAAGAGGTAAGTGCTCCAGCAGTCATTGCAATAAGTAGGGTATTCTTTGTAACTCTTGAAATAATCATAAGTGTTTAGTTTAGTGTTTACTTCTTAGTTATACGGTGGGAGGTTTTTATATAGACGTTAAGAATATCACAAAGTCAAACACCTTGCAGACGATGTGCTGTGCAAGGTGTTTATAATGAGTATTTTGCGGTAATTATTCCCAGCTATAGTTTTTTGCATGACCTTGCTTTTTTATAGCATCTACTAGTGCATTGCGCAATTCATTGTCTTTAGTATTGGTTTTAGATTCAAGAAATTCTTTACGCTTTATGTTGAGCTTAGCGATTTCCTCTTGTATTCTTGTTCGCTGTATCTTTTTCTCAGAAACATATTTCTTAATCTCTTTTTCGTTTTTTCCTTTGAGTTCTTCAGGTAAGCTAGTTTCCTCAAGTTCTACTATTATTTCTTCATTTTCTTCCATGGCATCTACAAGGTCCCAGCTGGTATTCTTATACAGCCTAGAGCTCTTGCTTACTGCTCTTTTTACAGCATTTGCATTTCCATAAGATTGTGCATTACTGTCTTGACTATTTTGTAAGGCCATTTTAGAAGAGGCTAGGCTTCCATAACCTACATAGGTCTTATTAAGTTCTTTATTTTTCTTTAGTATCATCTCATCATAAGGCGACGGGATGTGCACTGTTGTTTTGTCGCTATTTATAGCAATATAATCTCCTTGTGTAAGGGATGCGCCATCCTTCCATTTGGTTTGCAATCCTTCATTGTAATTACCGCAAAAAATTGTGTTTATTGTCACATCCTTTCCACAAGCATTGCTGGCTGCATCTTGATAACGTATTGGGCCTTGGTCAAAAGGTTCATTACCAGCTATAAAAATAAGGTTGAGGTCGTTTTTATTTTTACCCCACTCTAATTGATTGAGCGAATTTTGAATCACATTACCGCAATATTCGTTTCCTCCATTTGTTGTGAGAGAAAAGAGATTTTTAGAGATTTCATCAAGATCTGTGCTAAAGGAATTTACCATACGTATGTAGCCTTCTCTTGCGTTCAATCTGTCATTTCCATATTCATAAAGTGCAATTTTGAGATCCGGACGGCTTTCATTTCCGCATTTGGCTTCGGCTAATTCATTTACTAGCTCCCACAATTGTGCTCGTGCTTGATTTATAAGGCCATCCATACTGTTGGAAGTGTCTAAGAGTAATGCGACCTTAATGGTGTTTTGTACGGGATCTTTTTTTAATGATGAGGTGTGATTTTTTTCCGCTTTCGCGAAAGCGTGCCCTTCCCCATTTCCATTTGTGGCTAGGAGTCCGCTGTGCAGAGCAAGTGTAGTTGCTAAGATAAAAAGAGTTTTCATTTGCTGATTTTTATGATGAATAGAATTCAAAATTACTAGTGTAATAAGCCAAATTTTAGGTAGAATGAGTGAATAGGACAGATGAATGAGTAAACGACCCTGGGTGATTAGTGAAAGGAATGTTTTTATGGGTAAAGCCATGAAAATAGGCGTGTTTGCATCTTTTATGGTTTTAAGATGCTATTTTTTTAGAGTAAGTTTGACTACAATGAAAACAAGAAATCACATATTATTTATACTTCTTCTTTTGCTGGGGTCGTACACAGTCTTTTCTCAAGAAGAACGCGAGGCGGTGAGTAGAAGTACGAATCGAGTTTTTACTTTAAAGGGAAGTATACTTGATACGGAACACATGAAACCTGTTGCTAAGGCAAATGTAGAGGTCACAGGTGGAGCTTATACAACTTCAGGTAGTGATGGAGAGTTTAGAATAGCTGCCAAAGTAGGTGATGAGCTGGTGATACGTAGTGAAGATTTTGAGACTGTTTTTTACACAATAAAAGACCAGCAGCGTATTAAATTAGAAGTGCGACCTATAGAAAAGTTAACTCAATTTGATGAAGTTTCAGATATTGAAGCAGCGCCTATAACTTTTAATTCGTTACTTAATGAGGCAACGCAGGTTTATAAATCAAATGCCGCTGCTGGGGTTGATAAAGTGGCACAAGCCCTTTCTATTCCTGATATTTCGATAACCGAAAGAGCTAAGAGTTTTGAGCTACTAGGAGATATTTATAGCCACTGGAAGCAGTATGATCTTGCGGTAACTAATTATAAATTGAGCATCAAAAATAAACCAAGTGTTCCTGTTGAAATTGCACTTGCTCAGGCATATTATAACAATAAAAACTATCAAGAAAGTATAAGACTATACACCAAGCTTACAGAGATGGAGCTCACTGCAGCGCAACAAATAACAGTAAAAGAAGGACTAGGTGATGCTTATGTTGCAACGGGTGATTATGTAACCTCTATCACAAATTATGAAGAGGTGGAGAAAAAAGTTACCCAACTGCAGAAACCATCAGACGCAGCAAGACTAAATACAAAAATCGGTAATGCTTATGATCAACAAGGAGCACCGCAAGCCGCTGCTTTAAATTACTCTAAGGCAGCCGAGTTATCTAATATTGAAAAAACGGAGTCTGCCGTAAGAGCAAAGACTAAAGTTGCAGATTATTATAGTAGAAATAAATCTTATGATGCAGAGATTGAGCTACGTAAATCTGCAATAGAGGATATAAGCCTAGTTGCACCAGATTCTATATCTAATGATGATGTGATAACAGTACAAAAACAAAACTATAAGATAGGATTTGCACTGGCCGCACAAAATAAATACGAAGAGTCTATTACTTTTTTAGAGAAGAGTATAGAAGAAGCACGTGATAAGGAAGATCTAATAGTGGAGAAAAATGCAAGGCGCAGACTCTCTGAGGTATATCGCGACAAGGGCGATATAGACAAAGCTAAGGAAGCTTATGAGGCGTATAAAAATATTGTAGATCTTAGTTATAGCCGTAAAGAGCAAGAAATCTCCCAAGCCACCCGCTTTGCAAAGGATATTACCGAAAAACAGAATAGAATCATTAGTCTTGAAAAAGACAGACAACTTAATGAGAGTCGATATCAGCTTGCTTTCCAAGAACAGGAGCTTGTAGAGGCTAGAGATACTAGGCAAAAAGTAATCATTGGATCTCTCATATTGGTCACGGCATTATTGTTACTTACGGCATTCTCTATGTATAGAAGTAGTAAGAAGCAACAATATGCAAATAACCTCCTTGCTCTTAAAAGTTTGCGATCACAAATGAATCCGCATTTTATTTTTAATGCATTGAATTCGGTTAATAGTTTTATAGCCACAAATGATGAGCGTACGGCCAATAAATATCTTTCAGATTTTTCTATCCTCATGAGAGCCGTGCTAGAGAATAGTGAGGAAGATTTTATACCACTATCAAGCGAGATAGACCTTATCAAGAGATATACGATGCTAGAGCATTTTAGATTTAAAGATCGTTTTGATTATGAGATTGAGGTAGATGAAGCGCTAGATGTAAGCTCCTTTATGATTCCACCTATGTTATTGCAGCCTTATGTAGAAAACGCTGTGTGGCATGGAATGCGTTATAAAGAAGAGAAAGGTATGCTGCGCATTAGTTTTGATCAAAAGGATGAGGATACGGCAATTATAACGGTCTCAGATGATGGAGTAGGACGTACACGTAGTAAAGCATTGAAGACGGAGAATCAAAAGAAACAAAAATCTAAGGGAATGGGGAATATCAAAAAGCGAATTGCCATTCTCAATGAGATGTACGGTGATCGTATCGCTGTTACCGTCTCTGATGTATTTGATTCAGGCGAAGGAACAAAAGTGACGCTCACTCTTAAAAAAGTATAACACATGAAGCTCAAAACCATTATAGTAGAAGACGAAGAGACTAGTAGAGAGATCTTGCGCAACTATCTCACTAAGTACTGTCCTAAAGTTGACATCGTAGGTGAGGCAGCAAATGTTGATGAAGCGTTGGTACTCATAAGAAACCATGAGCTTGACTTGGTTTTTCTAGATGTAGAAATGCCTAAGGGCAACGCTTTTGATTTACTGGAGCAAGTAGGCGACCGTAGTTTTGAGACGGTTTTTGTGACAGCATATAATCAGTATGCCATGGATGCGCTCAACACACACGCATCTTACTATCTACTAAAGCCGGTTTCTATAGATGAACTAATTAAAGCGGTAGATTACGTGAGTGAGATCAAGACAAAAGAGAATGCTTTAGATAATAAAGTGCTCACTGCACACACAATTGACAAGCAAGGTAAAATCACTATTCCAGTACAAGATGGTTTTGAAGTACTATCTGCACAAGATATTTTATATTGCAAGGCAGATGATAACTACACAGAGATTTTCCTGAAAAATGACGAGAAGAAACTGGTAAGTAAAACGCTTAAATTTTTTCAAGATGCGCTTACAGATTTTGGATTTGCACGTGTTCATAAATCATATTTAGTGAATGTAAACGAAATCACCGCTTATAAAAAGGGTAAAGGAGGAAGCGTCGTGTTGAGTAGTGGGAAAGAGGTAATGGTCTCTGCTAGTCAAAAAGCAAACTTACTCACCTATTTTCAATAATTGGGTACGCTAAAAATCAAGTTTCTTAATAGTGATATCAAGTGGAGGGGTTACGCTTTCGCGAAAGCGTACTAATACTTTTTCTAAAATACTGGGATCCCCATTTGTAAATAATTGATGATTTCCAGTAGTAGCAGTATTGCAGGCGTTTATTTCTGTAAGAACAGATTTGGTCTGGCGAGCAACGGCTAGTCCGGAATCTATGATAGTTACCTCTTGAGGTAATAACTCAGTTAGAAGTGGGATGAGGTATGGATAGTGACTACATCCTAAAACGAGGTAATCAATCTCTTGGGCAATCATAGGAGCAACATATGACTCAAGGAGCTTTCTTAAAACGGAACTCTCAAGATCTCCCTTCTCTATAAGCGGTACGAGACCTTCTCCTATGACTTCTATAACTTTAGTTCCTTGAGTCCACTTCTCTGAAGTATCTTGAAACAGGGTGCTGTTTAGCGTTCCTTTGGTCGCTAGAATACCAATGGTTTTATTTTTAGAATTGAGTGCCGCAGGCTTGATAGCTGGTTCAATGCCTATAAATGGGATGTCATAATTTTCCCTGAGGTAATCAATCGCATTTGTGGTTGCGGTATTACAAGCAACAACAATAATTTTTGCGCCTAGCTGTATAAGCTTTTCTGTGTTTTTTACGGATAGCGCAATTATTTCCTCTTTTGACTTTGCGCCGTAAGGTGCATGCTTACTGTCAGCAAGGTATATGGTGTTTTCATACGGTAGGTGTGTGACTACTTCTTTCCAGATGGAAGTGCCTCCTATACCACTATCAAAAAGTCCAATGTTACCTTTATGTTGCATGTATCTAAAATAAAAAACTGCCCTTTAAAAAGGGCAGTTTTTAATATTTGTTTTCGCTTAAGCGAAAGAATATCTTAAAATTATATTCCTAAAGAAGTTTTCACGTCTTGCATTAAGTCATAACCATCTGCCATGATAACTCCTGCAGCTCCAGTTGTAGAATCAAGTACGTAATCAAATCCTTTTTCTCTTGCTACTTTTTGAATCGTTACTCTTGCTTTTTCGTATACAGGCTTAAGAAGTTCTTGCTCTTTTTTCTGAAGTGTCTGTAATGCAGTTTGTTGGTACTTCGCTATGTTTGATCTTGTTTCTTGAACTTCTTGCATACGTCTTCCATTCTCTTCTTCAGTTTGAGTTTCTGCCTCACGAGTATAACGCTCGTATGTTTTTTGAAGTTCTGTACCCATTGCAGATATTTCTGTATCATATGATTTCTGTAGCTTTTCTAGCTCAGACATCCCATTCTTATATGCTGGCATAGCTTCTACAAGAGACTGTGAGTTAATGTGTGCAACTTTGCTTTGTGCTTGCATAGCGCTACTCATTCCTACGATAAGTGCAATTGCTGCTAATACTTTTGTAAACTGTTTCATTTTAATCTAATTTGAGTTAAGTGTAATAATTAATAAGGGTTATCTACCGTCTCCGTTATTGCCATTTTGAGCTGGAGGCGTAGTTTTCTTTTTCCTTGCTTCTAAAATTGAATCTCTCCTTGCTTTTCTTACAGCAATAATAGAATCTTTTTTTCTTTTTCTCTCTGCAATGGCAGCTTCTTTGGCGGCTTTAGCATTTGCAGGGTCTGTTCCTAATGACGGTGTGCCTCTTCCGCTAGATGTTGTGGTTTTTGCTGCACGTACAGCTTGTATAGAATCTTTCTTGCGCTGGCGTTCTTCAAGTAATAATCTTCTTCTTTCTTGAAAAGCGGCTTGACGTTCTGCCTTTTGAGTCTCTCTATCTTTATTGCGAGCTTCAAGTGCAGCCTCACGTTCGGCAGTCTTGGCGTCTATTGCTCGTTGTCTTTCTTGACTAGCTTTATCTTGCTCTACCGTCTTTGCCTCATCGATATCAAAATCTCTCTCGTCTTTCTTGCTGTTGATTTGATTACGTTTGGCAGCTCTAGTGATGCTTCTTAATACTTGGTCACTTATATTAAGTCTGTCTGCCGTATAAAGCATCATTAAGTCTGATGATTTATCAAAAACAAGGTCAAACTTCTTTGCTGCAGAAATCTCTTGTACTGCATTGAATACTTGGTCTTGTACTGGCTCAACAAGTTGTCTTCTCTGGATAGCTAAATCTCCACCTGGTCCAAAACGTTTTTGCTGGTATTCTAATATTAAATCTCTTTCAAAAGTGATTTCTTCATCACGTTCTTCTATAAGCTCTTTTGTAAGTAATGCTCTTTCATTATCTAGTTGCTTTTTCATAGCAGCAACTTCTTCCAGTTTTGTTTCAATCTCACCTTTCCATCTACTAACCTTATCATCAAGCTGTGCAGATGCTTCTTGATATTCGGGAACATTTTCAAGTATGTAATCCATATCAATGTATCCTATACGTACACCACTAGCTCTTTGAGCTTCTAGTGAAGAAGTAGATAACAACATTGTTGCGATTAGTAAGAGAAAAACTGGTGTCTTCATAATTTCAGAATTGCATTAGAAATAATCGTGCCAAAAATTAGAACTGCTGACCAATAATGAAGTGTGTTTCCCATCCATTTGCTCCTACAGTACCAGGAATTGGGTCGAATCCATATCCAAAATCCAATCCTAATAAACCAAAGGCTGGCATAAATATACGAATTCCTGCTCCAGCAGATCTACTCAATTGAAACGGGTTATAGTCTCTAAAATTGTCATAAGATGATCCAGCTTCTGCAAAAGTTAATGCATAAATAGTCGCTTGAGGATTAAACGAAATTGGGTAGCGTAGTTCTAAACTGAATTTGTTGTAAATGGTTGCACCATCATTTGCTTGATTTGTGCTAGAAAGCGCTGCTCCTCTGTCAATAGGAGTTACCGCTTGGTTAGGATAACCTCTAAGTCGTACAATCTCTCTACCATCTAGTGAGAAACCACCTAGACCATCTCCTCCTAAGAAGAAACGCTCAAATGGAGGCACGCCTCTATCTTGATTGTATGCTCCAAGCCATCCAAATTCAATTCCCGTTTGTAGGACAAATTTGCCAACTAGCGGCGTATACCATTTACCATCAAATTTAACCTTGTAGTATTCTAGCCAGTTAAAACGCTCTTGATCAATTCGACCTATCTCATCACTATCTTGATTCTCTACAGCTATTTCGCGATCTGCAGCAAGCTGTTTGTAATCTGTCCCATTCCAAGCAGAGTAAGGAAGTGTAAGTTTAGCCGTTACACTTATGTCTGATCCACCGGTAGGGAATATGAGTCCGCCAAATACTTCTCTTCTACTTAAACCAACCGTATAGGCTAAGTTTTCTGATGATCCATTACCAAAGGTAAATAGACCCGTATTATAGTTTTGTAAGTCAAAGTGCTGGAAACTTAAAGCGTGTGATAGGCTAAAGTTTCCATCAGGCCATGAAAGACGTTTTGATAGTCCAATAGAACCACCTGTAATTAAAAACTTTCTATCTCTGTCTACACGATCACTAGCATTCCCACTATTTATACCTGTAAATAGATATTGTATCGTATGTGAAAAAGAAGTCGAAAATTGTACAGGTTGTTTTCCTCCAAACCATGGGTCTGTAAGTGAAGCACTATACGTTTGGAAAAACTGACTAGCTTGCGCTCTTAAGGAGAATTTCTGACCATCTCCCATAGGAAGAGGTTGGTATGCATCCTTATTAAAAATGTTCTGGATAGAGAAGTTATTGAAAGAAAGACCTAGCGTTCCTACAAAACCTCCACCACCAAAGCCTCCTTGAAGCTCTATCTGGCTGGCACCTTGTTCTACAACATTGTATTCTAAGTCTACAGTACCTCCTACAGCATCAAAATTATCAAAGTTAGGCGTAAGTTGCTGTGCATCAAAAAATCCTAATTGACCAAGCTCCCTAATCGTTCTAACCACTGCATCTTTACTGTATCGTTGTCCAGGTTTAGTGCGTAGTTCTCTATAAATAACCTTATCCTTAGTCTTGTCGTTACCCTTTACAGTTACTTTATTAAAATAAGCAAGTTTTCCTTCAGAGATACGTACCTCAAAATCAATAGTGTCGTTTTGAACACTTGTCTCTACGGCATTTATATTTGAGAATAAGTAACCAGTATTTTGGTAAAGGTTTGCAATGTTGTCTGAGTCTGGGTCTGTATCATCTTGAATACGTTTTTTCAGTAAGACACCATTATATACGTCACCTTTAACAAGCCCTAGTTGGCGACTTAACTGCTCATCTGTGTATACAGAGTTTCCTATAAAATCGATATCACCAATATAGTATCTATTTCCCTCTTCTACATTAATCTCTAAAGTAATGCTCTTGTCATTATTTTTAATAATAGTATCAGAGATTACACGTGCATCACGGTATCCTTTTTCTTTGTACTTATCTATAAGTGCAATTTTATCTTCCTCATAGTCTGCTTTAATAAATTTTGATCGCTTCCACACACGCCAGATTTTTTTCTCCTTTGTGTTTTTCATAGAACCTAGAAGGGTAGCTCTTTTAAGTTTTTCACGTCCTGTAAAATTGATGTCGGCAATTTTTACTCGTTCACCTTTATCAATATTTACGGTCATGTTGACCTTGTTTGCACCTATACTATCTGCAGTAGGAACAGTATTAATAAATACCTTAGAGTTAAGAAATCCTTTCTTCTTGTAGGTATTCTCTATGTAATTCTTTGCTGTTGTCTCTAGGTTTTCTGTAACCTTTGCACCTTTGTTAAGACCATTGTCTTTGATAAAGCTGGTACCTTTTTTCTGTTTGATTCCTTTGAATCTAACTTCATTAAGTTCTGGAACTTCCTTTATGTCAAGTTGTAAGTCAACTTTATTACCGTTTATACCAGTAACATATAGGTTAATGTCTGAGAAAAGCTCGAGTGACCATAACTTTTTAATGACGTCCGTTATTTTCTGTCCAGGTAGAAAAATCTCTTCTCCTACTCGTAGTCCTGTAAATGCAATGACGGTATTCTCATTATAAGTAGAAACTCCACTTACTGTGATATCTGCAATTTCATATTTAACTTCTGGGTCTAGCGGTAATTGTCTTTGCGCTTGAGCAAAAGTGAAGCTCAAAAGGGCTAAAAAAATCATCCATTGGCTTGTCACTTTTGAAAAAGTAGATGCACTATTTAATTTGTTCACTTGTCTTTCCAAATCTTCGTTCTCTTTTCTGATAATTGTAAATAGCGTCATGTAAATGTTCCTTTCTAAAATCTGGCCACAGTATTTCTGTAAAATAAAACTCAGCATAGGCTATCTGCCACAACAAAAAATTACTAATTCGTTGCTCTCCACTTGTGCGTATTAACAAATCTACATCCGGCATGTCATGGGTGTAAAGATGCTCATTTATACAAGATTCATCTATTTCAGCTGGCGAAATTAGGTTATTTTTAACTTTATCGCTTATTTCTTTTACAGTTTTTATTAGTTCTTCTCTACTTCCGTAACTCAATGCAAGAGTGAGTTTAAGCCTTTTGTTGTTCTTTGTTTTTTCTATAACCTCATTGAGTTCTTTTTGTGCTTTTTTGGGCAAAGAGCTCGTATTTCCAATAGTGTTTAAGGAAACATCATTGTCTTGTAAGGTTGAAATTTCTTTTTTTAATGAAGACACAAGGAGGTTCATGAGTGTGTCTACCTCTGCTTTAGGTCGATTCCAATTTTCTGTAGAAAAAGCATATAAGGTTAGATAAGGCACACCAAGTTCGGCAGCGGCTTCCACAGCCTCTCTTACGGCCTTAGATCCCTTTTTGTGACCAACAGCTCTAAGAAGGCCTTGTCTTTTTGCCCATCGTCCATTACCATCCATAATAATGGCGATGTGCTGGGGTAACTTTTCTTTATTAATCTGGGCTAGTACGTCCATTATATTCTTAAAATCCGCAGTAACAAGGTCTGCGGCCAAAGGTAAAACTCACGGTCAATCCCGTAAATACATACCAATCATTATTATTTTTATTTCCTATACTTAAAGCATCTTCTCCTGCAGGATCACTGCCATCTATATTATCTGTAAATGTGTAACGTGCACCACCTTCTAAGGCTATAACCATTGTACTATTTACAGCTACTTTATAGCCAAGTACGATAGGTATTGCTACATCAAACGCATTTCCACTTGCCGTTACTCCGTCTATATTTGATATGTTTTCATGACTAAAAGCCGTGAGACCAGTATATAAATATGGTGCATTGGCATTGCGATCTTTAAACATGTCAAATTCCCAAAACGTATACTCTAGACCCAATGAAATCTCTTGAAGATTATTAGTAAAGGATAATCCTCTGCTTTGTCTTCTTGCCTCATGACTATCTTCGTCATTTCCTTCTAGCTCTGTAAACAAGGCTGTAAATCTAAAGGAATGTCTAGCACTTCGATTCCATTTCAAAATAGCACCAAAAACAGGCTTATTTGGAGAAAAGTAGCTGGTAGAGCCAATATCGCTTACAACATTAGATCCACCAATAAACCCTCCTATTTCATAAGTCTGAGCTTGTGTTTCAATATTCCAAAAAATGGCGATCAATAAAATCGTCAGGTACTTCATATAACGTTAAAAGTTTGCAAATATAACAATTCTGTGTTGGTACTAGCAATTAGGGATTGCTAAGATGCTGTGGGTAAGTTTACGCTTTCGCGAAAGCGTACTGTCATTAATAATAATAACCCTTACAGAAAACACAATAAACGCATAAATATTGTCTAGTTTCTTTTGTCTTCCCCCCAAAGTAACTTTCGACGTAGTGTTTTTAAAAAACTATCGCCCTCTAAACGTATGAGGCTTATTTGAAATGGTGCCTTTTGTAAAGTGATAATGGTCTCATTATCCAATGTAGCTATGCGGGAATCCAGCGAAATCAAATGTTGCTCTTCTCTTCCTGAAACGCTCAGCTCGATAATGGTCTCATCAGGAATTACTAATGGTCGGGCATTTAAATTATGAGGAGCTATGGGGGTGAGTATTAAACTTGAGGTGTGCGGCGTGATAACTGGGCCTCCACAACTGAGAGAGTATCCGGTAGAGCCGGTGGGAGTAGCTACAATTAAACCATCTGCCCAATAATTTGTTAAGTCTTCACCATCGAGCTTGGTCTTTACAGAAATCATGGAGGTAGTGTTTTTTCTGCTCACAGCGATCTCGTTAAGAGCAAAGTTAAGCTCTCCTATTTCTTCTGAGGGTTTGCTGGTTGTAATTTGTAACAAGCTCCTTTTGGAAATGCTATATTTTCCAGTTAAGATTTTGTCTATTGACGCTTCAATGTCATTTTTCTTGATGGTAGCAAGAAAACCTAATCGCCCAGTATTTATACCTACTATGGGTATGTTGAGATCTCTAACGTAGGTAACTGTCTTTAGTATGGTTCCATCACCTCCTATACTTACAAAAAGGTCGTAACTGTTATCTAATTCTTTAAAGGTCGAGAAGTGATTATAGTCCTTTTCAATAGTGTCATTCTCATGTATGAGCTTAAGGAAATTCTTTTCTATAATTACTTCTATCTGTTTTTTGTCAAGAATATCAAGAAGCTGTTGGATGTATTGCCCTGCTTCTTTGTGATAAAACTGTCCGTAAATACCAATTTTCATAATTTATTAGATATTAAGGTACTTCTCTAAGTACTGAGAGCGCTCTCTTAAATCTGAAAGAAAGGTGTCTTCGTGATGACTAGATACTACGTTATAGCTATATCTTCTAAAGGCTGCGAGAATGTCATTAAAATTTGATCTGCCTATCTTTATTGAGATTTCGGCAACGTCATTTTCTATTCTAGAAATAAATATACCCCAGATTTTACCATCATTTGATTCTACAATCTGACTTACTTCACTAAAAGAGTAATCTTGAATCCCTTTTTCTATAATTACCACACTTCCTGGCTCGCTTATAAAAGGAGTATTATTAAAGAAACTCATTACATCTTCTAGCTCGTAGTATCCTAGATAGGTGTTTTTTTCATCAAGCACAGGCATCATGTTACAGCCGTGTCGTGCAAAAGTCTCGAGTACATCTAGCCAGTTAGTGTCATAACGCACAAAAAATTGCTCATATCCATGACTGTATTCACTTATAGGAGTATCTGCGTCTAGGCAATGAGTATCATTTTCTGGTAAGGAACCTACGTAAACACCGTCTCGTTCTATAGGGACATGGGAATAAGTAGTTTGACTAAAAATAGACTGTACTTCTCCTATGTTCTGCTTTTCAGAAACTGGAGAAATGTCATTTATAATGAAATCTGTTAACGTCATACTGCAAAATAATGAAAAAATAACCGCCTAGCAGTGGTCTCTTCGTATTTTTGTGATATCAAATAATACCATATTGCTATGACAAAATTAAGTGTAAACATAAATAAGGTGGCCACGTTGCGTAATGCAAGAGGAGGTAATGTTCCAGATTTATTAAAAGTTGCGGGCGACCTGGAGAAAATGGGTGCTCAAGGAATAACCATTCACCCCCGTCCAGATGAGCGTCATATAAGGTATCAAGATGCGAGAGATCTTGTAGATGTAGTTACTACAGAGTATAACATAGAAGGAAATCCTATCCAGAAGTTCATAGACTTAGTTCTCGAGACTAAGCCTACCCAAGTTACACTTGTTCCAGATGCTGTAGATGCTATTACAAGTAATGCTGGTTGGGATACTATAAAACACAAAAGTTTCTTGCAAGAAGTAATTCAAGAGTTTAAAAATGCGGGAATACGCACCTCAATTTTTGTAGATCCAGTGCTAGAAATGGTAGAAGGAGCAAAAGAAACTGGCGCAGACCGCATCGAGCTTTATACAGAGTCATATGCAGATGGTTATGTGCTTAATAAGGAAGAAGCGATAAAACCATTTATAGCTGCTGCTTTTCATGCGAGTGATGTAGGATTAGGAATTAATGCTGGTCATGATTTATCACTAGATAATATTGAATATTTTCATAATAGCATTCCAGATTTGTTAGAGGTATCTATAGGTCATGCGTTAATGTCAGAGTCTTTATATCTAGGTTTTGAAACGGTGGTGGCGTCTTACCTCAAAAAACTGCAGTAATTTATGTTACATTCTAATATCATAGGAGAAGGTGAGCCGCTCATCATATTACACGGTTTTCTAGGAATGGGTGATAACTGGAAGACGCTGGCAAAGCAATTTGCAGGAGACGGTTTTCAAGTGCATCTTATAGATCAGCGTAATCATGGGCGTAGTTTTCATAGTGATGCTTTTAGCTACGAGTTAATGGTAGAAGATCTCAAATTTTACTGTGTAGAAAATAGTCTAGAAAATTTCAACTTACTTGGTCATTCCATGGGAGGTAAGGTCGCTATGCTTTATGCAACCACCTATCCAAATATGATTAAAAAACTGATCATCGCAGATATAGGTGTAAAAGAGTATCCACAACATCACCAGGTCATTCTTGAAGGATTAACTGCCTTATCAAACGATACTCAAGCAATGACCAGTCGTTCAGGAGCAGATGATTTTCTTTCCACATACATTACAGATGTAGGAACTAGAATGTTCTTGCTTAAAAATCTTTATTGGAAAGAAAAAGGTGTGTTAGGTTTTAGAATGAATCTTAAAGCACTTATAGAAAACATAGAACAGATAGGGAAGTCACTTCCGGAAGGAGCTAGCTATGGAGGGGATGTACTTTTTTTAAGAGGAGACAGGTCAAATTATATTCTTGATGAGGATGAAAAAGGTCTTTATAACGCTTTCGCGAAAGCAAAATTAAGCACTATTTCAAATGCTGGACATTGGCTTCACGCAGAAAATCCTAAAGATTTTTATAAAGAAGTGATAAATTTTTTATAACATTGTTTCAGCAAATTTACTATGTATGCATAGTAAATTGATAATAAATCTATAAATCCCTTGTAAATACTGTATTTTTGAGGGTAGATTTTTAAGAATAACACATTTCCCTTAACCTAAATTAAATTATGAAAAAAGTATTAAGTGTCGTTGTGCTACTACTCGTTTGTGCTGTTACCTATGCCGGTGGATACCGAGTAAGTTTACAAGGACAACGCGGTCTAGCGATGGGTCACACTGGTGTGGCAATGGTTAATAATGCAGAGATTGCATTTTTTAACCCAGGAGGTCTAGTGCATCTAGAAGGAAAATTAAATGTAGCCGTAGGAGGTTTTGGAGTATTCTCTGATGTGAAGTTTCAGAATGCTGAGTTCGGACAGACTTCACAAACTGATAGTCCTACAGGAACGCCTTTGTATTTATATGCAAGCTATAACGTAAGTGAAAAACTAGCAGTAGGTCTAGCAGTGTACACTCCTTACGGAAGTACTGTAGAGTATCCAACAGATTGGTCTGGATCACATCTTGTTAATAGTATCGATCTGTCGGCTATTTTTGTACAACCTATGGTTTCTGTAAAATTACTTGAAGATTTAAGTATTGGAGGAGGACCTATCCTAGCTATTGGAGGGGTTAACTTTAATCGTAATCTATCTCGTAACCTTACTGATATTGATGGTAATCGTTCAAATGTAGAGCTTGACTCACAAGGACTAACTGCTTTTGGTTTTTCTGTAGGAGCTATGATTACTCCTAATGATCAGTGGTCTTTTGGAGTTAACTATAGGTCTAAGATTGATATCGATGTAGAGCAAGGAGATGGTGAAGCAGTATTCTCAAATGTGCCTAACTCTCCATTAGCACCTATTGCAAATGGAACTTATGACTTTACAGCAACACTACCATTACCTGCAGAGTGGACGGTAGGAGTTTCTTATAAGCCATCAGATAAGTGGACGCTTAACTTTGACTGGAATTATGCAGAGTGGGATGCTTACGAAGCATTAGACATTATGTTCCTTAATACAGATGGTTCTCTAGCATTAGAGTCTATTAATCCTCGTAACTATAAAAATGCTTCAAGTTACCGTCTAGGTGCTCAGTTTGATGTAAGTTCAAAATTTGTACTACGTGCAGGTGCTTACTTTGATGAGTCTCCAGTACAAGAAGGTTTCTTTGCTCCAGAAACTCCACGTAACGATTCTTACGGATTTACAGGTGGATTTACTTATAACGTAACAGATAAGTTAGCGATTGATGCTTCTTTCCTTTACCTAACATTTAAGGAAATTGATGCTTCTTACGATTCTTATGTAGAAGGTGGAGAGCGCGTTCCTTTTGGAGGAACTTACAAATCAAGTGCATTTGCACCAGGTTTAGGTCTTAGTTATAAATTATAAAAATAGCATTGATGAAAAAATATTTCAATTATATAGCACTTCCGGCACTAGCACTAGGACTAGTTGCTTGTGAACCAGAATTTGATAATGATATCGCAGAGAATGATGATTTTTACACTAGTGGTAGTGCAGACTTCTCAAGCTACGTTTCTGTAGGAAACTCGCTTACTGCAGGTTTTGCAGACGGAGCATTGTATATCACGGGTCAAGAAAACTCATACCCTAACATTATGGCGCAGCAATTTGCGCTTGCAGGAGGAGGTAGTTTTTCTCAACCACTAGTAAGTGATAACCTTGGAGGACTTACTTTAGGAGGTATGCAAATTACAGAAAACCGTTTTGTACTCGCTACAGACGCAGATGGTAACCCAGGACCTGCACGTCTTGCAGGAACTCCTACTACAGAAGTTTCAAATATCGTTGCTGGACCATTTAATAATGTGGGTGTACCAGGGGCAAAAAGTTTTCATCTTGTAGCTCCAGGTTACGGTAACGTTGCTGGTGTAGCTACAGGTCAAGCAAATCCTTATTTTGCTCGTTTTGCTAGTACAGCAAACACGACTGTAATGGCAGAGGCACTTGCGGCAAACCCAACATTCTTTTCTTTATGGATAGGTAATAATGATATTTTAGGTTTTGCAACATCAGGTGGTGCTGGAGTTGATCAAACTGGAAACCCAGATGCGACTACTTATGGCCCTAATGATATTACAGATCCTACATTATTTGCAGGTGTTTATGCTCAAGAAGTAGCGGCACTTACAAGTACAGGAGCAAAAGGAGCATTAGTAAACATTCCAGATGTAACTTCTATTCCTTTCTTTACAACAGTTCCTTCTCAGGCAATACCACTAGATGAGGAAACAGCAGCAACACTTAATGCAAGTTTTGCAGCTTATAATACACAAGTGTTGCCAGGACTAGCCTCTTTTGGAGTGATTACAGCAGAAGAAGCTGCTGCTCGCCAAATTAACTTTAGTGCAGGAGCAAACTTTATCACTATTCAAGACGAAGATTTGACTGATATTTCAGCTATTGTTCAAGGAGCGCCTTTTAACTTAGATCCTATTACAGCTTCTTTATTATCTCAACTACGTCAAACTACAAATGAAGATTTAATTCCGCTTACAACTGCTGGAGTTTTAGGAACTGTAGATGAGGCTTACGTAGGATTCTTAGTTTCTCAAGGTCTTCCTGTAGAACAAGCTGGATTATTAGCAATAAACGGTGTGTCTAGACCATTACAAGATCAGTTTGTTCTTACTACGCAAGAGCAAGCACTCGTAACGGCAGCACAAACAGAATACAACGCAACAATCCAGGCGCTAGCAGACGCAAATGGACTTGCTTATGTAGATGCTAGAACTGCCCTACAAAATGTAGCAAACGGAGGTGTCGCTTTTAGCGGTGGTATTCTTTCTTCGCAATTTGTGACGGGAGGAGCATTCTCACTAGATGGAGTACATCCATCACCTAGAGGTTATGCATTTACTGCAAACGCGGTCATTAATGCCATTAATAACACATATGGATCAACGATTCCAGTTGTAGATATAGGAGACTATGCTACGGTAACAATAAGTAATGATGTAAACTAGAATACGTTTACTTATAATATGTAAAAAGCGCCTTTTAAGAGGGCGCTTTTTTTATGTGTAAATTTACGCTTTCGCGAAAGCGTAACCCTTAAAATTCAACTTTATGAAATCTATCATCAAAATTTTACTAACAGCCGTTGCGGTAGTAGTGCTTTCAAAGCTCCTTCCGGGCGTGGTCGTAAGCGGTTTTGTGACAGCGATTATTGTCGCTATCATACTCGCGCTACTTAAATTTATCGTGAGACCGGTACTTGTCATACTTACATTGCCAGTAACGATTTTGACCTTTGGTTTATTCCTATTTATCATCAATGCTTTTATAATATTAATAGCAGATTATTTTATAAGTGGCTTTTCGGTGAGCGGTATTTGGATAGCATTACTGTTTAGTATCCTGCTTAGTATTTTTCAAAGTATATTGTTTTCACTTATTAAAGACGACAGCAAGAGCTAGTTAAGCACATCTTAAAAGATTGTTGTACTCGTAAAAATATTGTATTTTTGCGCCCTCAAAATTACATCATAATGAATATTACAAAAGAGCAAATAGACGACCTGAACGCAGTAGTAAAGGTAGAAATCGTTAAAGAAGATTATAACGATAAAGTAGAGTCTATCCTTAAAAACTACCGTAAAACGGCAAATATTCCTGGTTTTAGAAAAGGTCACGTCCCTATGGGAATGATTAAAAAGCAGTATGGAACAGCTGTAAGAGTTGATGAGGTTAATAAATTACTTCAAGAGGCTTTAGGTAAGTTTTTACAAGAAGAAAAGCTAGATGTTTTAGGTAATCCACTACCTAAAAACCAAGAAGGGTTTGATTGGGATACAGATGATTATAATTTTGAATTTGAATTAGGGATGGCTCCTAAGTTTGATGTAAATCTTACACCAAAGAAAGCTATCACGAGTTATAAAATCAAAGTAGATGACAAGATGGTAGATAGCCAGGTCACTACCATAAGAAAGCAATACGGTACACTAGTTTCTCAAACAGAAGTAGCAAAGGATAGTGAAATCACTGGTACTTTTGTAAACGAAGAAGCAGGTATAGACAACCAAGCGACTTTTGAAATAGAGCAAGTAAAAGGAAAGAAAAATGTAGATGCATTAGTAGGTGCAAAGCCTGGTGATGTAATCACATTAAAAACAAAAAGTTTGTTTTCTGAGCCTGGAACATACCAAGCTGCGTTAAAGATCTCTGAAGATCAAGCAAAAGAAATGAACGCAGAACTTACCTTTACACTAACCGAAACAAACAAGCGTGAGCAAGCAGATCTTGACCAAGAGCTATTTGATAAATTATTTGGTAAGGATGTTGTAAAAAGCACAACAGAGCTTAAAGAGAAGATTAAAGAAGATGGAGAGCGCCAGTTTGTACAACAGAGCGATCAACAACTTATGAATGACGTTACTGAGCGTCTTATAGATGAAACTAAGTTTGATCTTCCTTCAGACTTCCTTGCTAGATGGATACAATCTAGTGGTGAGAAGCCTATGACAGATGAGGAGGCAAAAGAAGAGTTTACTCGCTCTGAGAAAGGCTTAAGATGGCAGCTTATAGAAGGGAAAGTAGTTACAGATAATAAACTTCAAGTGACTTTTGAAGAATTAAAAGACTACGCAAAAGATATGATCAAATCGCAGATGATGCAATACGGTCAGATGAACCCAGAAGATAAAGAGCTAGAAGATATCGCAGCACGTATACTTGGTAATCAAGAAGAGGTAAAGCGTTTATCTGAGCAGCTTATGAATGTAAAAATGCTTGCATTCTTTAAAGAAAATGTAAAACTTAAGGAGAAGGAAGTAACCTTTGACGAATTTGTTAAGGAAGTTTACAATTAGAATACTTCCTAGATAATAAGTATCTTTAAAGCGTTTTACTTGTATAGGTAAAACGCTTTTTTTTAAAATATATATTGCTATAAAAATATGGATTACGGAAAAGAATTTAAAGATTTTGCAATCAAAGATCAGGGTGTAAACTCTAATTATTACGATAAAATTATTACGAGCATGTTGCCACAAGGCCTTACTCCTAATATCATTGAAGAGCGCCAGATGAACATAGCTATCTTTGATGTATTCTCTCGTTTAATGATGGATCGCATCATTTTCTTAGGAACAGGGATTAATGACCAAGTCGCAAATATTGTACAAGCACAGCTACTATTTTTAGAGAGTACAGATGCAAATAAGGATATTCAGATCTACATTAACTCTCCTGGAGGAAGTGTATATGCGGGATTAGGTATTTATGATACGATGCAGTTTATCAAGCCAGACGTAGCTACTATCTGTACTGGTATGGCTGCCTCTATGGGAGCTGTATTGCTTTGTGCAGGAGCAAAAGGAAAGCGTAGTGGTTTGCCACATAGCCGTGTGATGATTCACCAGCCTATGGGTGGAGCACAAGGTCAAGCATCAGATATCGAGATTACGGCAAAAGAAATCTTGACACTCAAAAAAGAACTTTACGATATTATCGCAAAGCATTCTGGTCAAGACTATGATAAAGTATATAACGACAGTGATCGTGATTACTGGATGAAAGCAGATAAAGCGCTTGAGTACGGTATGATTGACGAAATTTTGAAGAGAGATTAATGAGATATACGCTTTCGCGAAAGCGTATAATATCTCACAACAGTAAATAAAATGGCAAAGGAAGATTTAGAATGTTCATTTTGTGGTAGAAAAAAGCCAGAGACTAGCTTACTAATTGCTGGGCTTGATGCACATATCTGTGATAGATGTATTGAGCAAGCACATGGTATTGTAATAGAAGAGTCTAAGGACGTTGCTACAAATGATCTTGAAGGAGAGCTTAAGTTAAGAAAGCCACAAGAAATTAAAGAGTTTCTTGATGGGTATGTTATAGGTCAAGAGTTTACAAAAAGAGTAATGTCTGTAGCGGTGTATAACCACTACAAACGATTATTGCAGCCTGCTACAGATGACGATATAGAGATCCAGAAGAGTAACATCGTGATGGTGGGACAAACAGGAACTGGTAAAACACTTATCGCAAAGACAATCGCTCGTATGCTTAATGTACCTCTTGCAATTGTAGATGCTACAGTACTTACAGAAGCAGGTTATGTAGGTGAGGATGTTGAAAGTATTTTGACACGTCTTCTACAAGCAGCCGACTATAATCTTGAAAAAGCACAGAGAGGAATCGTTTTTATAGATGAGATAGATAAGATTGCTCGTAAGAGTGACAATCCATCTATTACGCGTGATGTGAGTGGAGAAGGTGTGCAACAGGCGTTATTAAAGCTATTAGAAGGTACGGTTGTAAATGTGCCGCCTAAGGGAGGGCGTAAGCACCCAGATCAAAAGTTTATTGAGGTAAATACAGAGAATATCTTATTTATCGCAGGAGGAGCTTTTGACGGTATAGAACGCCATATTTCTAAGCGTCTTAACATGCAGGCCATGGGATTTGTGGCGAGCAAGAGTGAAGATGTAGTAGAAAAGGATAATATGCTTAAATATATTATTCCTAAAGACCTTAAGGATTTTGGTCTTATTCCAGAAATTATAGGTCGTCTGCCGGTTTTAACGCACATGAATCCGCTAGATGCAGGAACGTTGAGAGCTATCCTTACAGAGCCTAAAAATGCTATTATAAAGCAATATAAGAAGCTTTTTAGTATGGATGATATAGAGCTTACCATTACAGATGAAGCTTTGGATTATATGGTAGGTAAAGCTATCGAGTATAAACTTGGAGCAAGAGGACTGCGTAGTTTATGTGAAGCTATTCTTACGGATGCTATGTTTGATCTTCCTAGTTCTGACGAGAAATCGCTTAATGTAACTAAAACTTATGCAGAGAGTAAATTAAATAAATCTACTCTTAAAAAGCTCAAAGCGGCTTCATAGTAATGAGGTTACATAAATAGATTAAAAAGGTACTCTTATGAGTGCCTTTTTTTATGGTTTTGAGTGAGCGTTTTAGGTTTTAAAAGTAGAATGTATTGTGATGAGTACGCTTTCGCGAAAGCGTAAAAAACTACTAATTTCGCTTAGCAGTCGTGTTTTCCAACATAAAAACCTACTTAAAAATGCCGATTGCAATACTATTCAAGCTCAAGTAGTGCTTCTACAAAATCTCTTTTGTTTGATAATCTAGGGACTTTGTGCTGGCCGCCAAGTTTATTATTCTCTCTGAGCCAGTCATAAAATAGATTTTCTCTCGCGCTATGTATCGTGGGCGCGTTTAACGTAGTGTTATTGAAACGCTTTGCTTGATAATCACTGTTTACTTCTTGAAGCGCAAGATCCAATTTGTGATTAAAAAGTGCAATATCCTTAGGTGGGTTTTTAAACTCTATAATCCACTCATGTGCACCTTTTTCTTTCCCTTCCATGAATATAGGTGCGGCGGTATAGTCTTTTATTTCGGAACCTGTCTCTTTTGTCGCTTTTTTAAGTGCCTCTTCTGCATTCTCAATAATGAGCTCTTCTCCAAAAACGTTAATGTGATGTTTTGTTCTTCCTGTGACTTTAATTTTATAGGGACTCGTGCTCGTAAATCTCACAGTATCACCTATTTTATACCTCCATAGACCTGCATTTGTAGTAATAACAATCGCATAATTTACTCCTACTTCTACCTCTGTAAGCGGTATTACGTTTTGTCCAGGGGTACCATAGGTGGTCATCGGTATAAACTCATAAAAAATGCCATAATCAAGCATGAGTAGTAATTCCTTAGAGTCGTTCTGACCTTGTATTGCAAAAAAGCCTTCTGAGGCATTGTAAATCTCGTAATACTTAAAAGAATTAGACGGGATCAGCTTTTGATATTGCTCCATATAAGGATCAAAACTCACGCCGCCATGGAAGTAAACTTCAAGGTTAGGCCACACCTCAAGTAAATTTGATGCGCCAGTAGTTTCAAGAACATTATTTAATAAAACAAGCATCCAGGAAGGTACTCCAGAGAGGCTGGTTACATCTTGCTGGATAGTCTCGTCTACTATGGCTTGCATCTTGGTTTCCCAATCGCTTAGGAGTGAAACACCATTAGTAGGTGTACTGCTAAGCTCTGCCCAAAAAGGCATATTGTCAATTAATATAGCCGATAAATCACCATACACAGTTCCATTATCTTGGTATAATTGCTTGCTGCCGCCCAGTCTAAGACCTTTTCCTGAAAAGAGTTGTGACCCCTCATTATTATTAAGGTACATACAGAGTAAATCCTTACTTGCGGCATAGTGGCAGTTTTCCAGTGATTCTGGACTTACTGGGATGTACTTGCTACGAGCATTTGTAGTACCACTACTTTGTGCAAACCATTTTATAGGTGTAGGCCACATAATATTTGACTCTCCTTTACGGCTACGCTCTATATATTCCTGATTTTCCTCATAAGACGTGACTGGAATGCGATCTGCAAACTCACGATATGACTTGATAGATTTAAAGTCATAAGCTCTACCTATCTCGGTATCTCTTGCTTTGTCTATAAGCTTAATGCGCAATTCTTCTTGAACTTCAGAGGGGTACTTTATAAAAAGTTCCATCTGGTGAATGCGTTTTTTTAAGAACCAAGAAGCAATAGAATGCACTAAAGGGATAGCCATAAAGTTGGTATATTTACACGTATATAACGGAATAGGTTATTGCTTTCGCGAAAGCTAATTTAACCTTATTTCCCCACATTTTGTAATCAAAGTTTTCTTAAATGCAATACCAAGGTGTCCTTAGAAAAATGCAAACGGAGCACACAGATCCTATAAATTACTATTTAGTAATGGATGGTGACTTCATACAGATGAATCAACTCTTAGGAAAAAGGTTGCATCTAGAATTTGTAAGGTACGAATGTCTCGCTTGTGGCGAAAATAAAAAGATTTTCCGTCAAGGATATTGTTATGATGATTTTTACAAAGTACCACAAGCTGCCGATTGGATTATGAAACCTGAGCTTTCTAAAGCGCATTTAGGTGAAGAAGAGAGAGATCTAGAATACGAGAAAAAGGTGCAATTACAACCTCATATTGTATATCTAGCAAACTCAAGTAATGTAAAGGTAGGAGTGACACGTAAGACACAGGTGCCTACAAGGTGGATAGATCAAGGTGCCCATGAAGCAGTAGAGATTGTTGAAGTGCCTAATAGATACCTAGCTGGTATAACAGAACTAGCGCTTAAAGAACATGTTTCAGATAAAACGAACTGGCGCAAGATGCTCAAAAATGACATTGAAGATGTAAACCTCGCGGAATATCGTGATGAACTTAAAAAATATATACCAGAAGAGGCACAGCAGTATTTCATTCCTAGTAATGAGGAGACTCATATTCATTTTCCAGTAGATAAATATCCAGAAAAATTAAAAACGCTTAATCTAGACAAAACTCCGGCTTATGAAGGTGTTTTAAAAGGGATTAAAGGACAGTATCTTCTTTTTGAAGATGATACCGTATTTAACGTGCGTAGCTGGGAAGGGTATGTAGTACGCCTAGAAGTACTTTCTTAAATGAAAGTCAGCTTGATAACTTGCATGCAGGCCAAAATAATAAGTGTTACGCCTATATAGCGATTAATACTACTCTCTGAAGAAGATTTCTTTTTTTGAATATGAGAACCAAATCTACTGTAGCCATAGAGTGTTGCAACCTTTCCTATAAAGACACCACTAAGAAATAGTGCCAGCCATAACGTAGAGTCAGATGCGGTACTGGACAACCATTTTCCGAGTAAAGAAAAAACCAAAATCCAATACACTAGTACTGGCGGATTAATAATGCTTAGTGTGAATCCTAAAAGGTATTTAGATGATTTTTGTCTTTTACGTTTCGGGTAATCCTTTTTTTTAAGAATAAAGTAGAGCCCTGCCATAGCGAGAATTGTAGCGACTAAGTATTGTACCCAGAGATTCATTTCAAAAAAATCTTGTACAACCATACCAGAAGAAAATGCTATAAAGGCAAGTAGTACCTCTCCCAGTCCAGCACCATAACTTATCTTTAAAGATTCGTGTTGTGATTCATTTAGGGAGGTTTTGATTACAGCAAGATTTGATGCTCCCGGAGGAAGTGCCCCGAGAATGGTAGTAATAATGCCTATAAGTAATGCTGTAAAAATCATAATGACTTAGTGGAGTGCTTTTATAAAAGCTTACTAAATCGTTGATAAATTATTCAGCAATTACAAGTTTTATGGCTTGGATTACACCAGCAACTATAAGTACAAAGCCTATAATTTTGTTGAGCTTTCCTTTAAATTTTGCAAAGTTTGAAGTCATATACTCGCTAGCTCTTCCATAGAGGTAAAGAAGTCCAAATTTACCTGCAAAAACTCCAATTAAGAAAAATATAATAAGAAGCCACGGAGAGTTCTTGTCTAAAATAACATACCTAGAACTTATAGAGAATATCGCAGTCCAGTAAATGAACATTGGAATATTAAGTCCTCCTAGTAAGAGGCCATTAATGAAACGCTTAGGTCTGCTTGATGATTCACTATCGGTTTTTTTAGTCTTTTTTGAGAGAAAATAGATCCCTGCAGCTATCATGAGAACAATAAAAGTGATCTGTATCCACTCATGTTTTTCAAATAATCGTTTTGCAAGCACCCCAAAAGCAAGGGCAAGTCCTGCAATAAAGACCTCTCCAAGTGCAGCTCCATAAGCTAGGTGAAGTCCTTTAGTAAGTCCTTTGTCACTAGTGTATTTTACTACAGCAAGATTCGTCGCGCTAGGTGGTAGCGTGGCGATTATGGCTCCTATAAGTCCTATAAAAAGGGTAAGTATATATGCGATAATGATCATAGTAGTTGGTAAAGCTACGTTATAATCATATGGATAGACAAGAGTTTATCATATCCTTAGGATTTACGAAATTTACATCCCAAAATGTTGGTATAAAGAGAACAATCATTTAAATGCATAAGACTGTAGATTAACGCTATCTTTGCACACCTAAAAAATTTACAATGAGTACCATAGTAGCTATCGTAGGACGCCCTAATGTAGGGAAGTCTACCTTTTTTAACCGTCTAGTGCAACGTCGTGAGGCGATTGTAGATGCCGTAAGTGGAGTGACGCGTGATCGTCATTACGGAAAAACAGACTGGAACGGTCGCGAATTTACCGTTATCGACACAGGAGGATATGTAGTAGGAAGTGATGACGTTTTTGAAGCAGAGATAGACAAGCAAGTAGAGCTTGCCATAGATGAGGCAGATGCTATCATCTTTATGGTAGATGTAGAGCACGGTATCACTGGGATGGATGAAGAGGTTGCAACACTACTACGTAGATCAAAAAAACCTATTTTCCTTGCTGTAAATAAAGTAGATAATAATAAGCGTGCGGCAGATGCTGTAGAGTTTTATAACCTTGGATTAGGTGATTATTACACTATAGCTGCAACAAATGGAAGCGGAACAGGAGATTTACTTGATGCTGTTGTAGAGGCTCTTCCAGAACAAGTAGAAGAGGAAGATAAAGATGAATTGCCACGCTTTGCTGTGGTAGGTCGTCCTAACGCAGGAAAATCCTCTTTTATAAATGCATTAATAGGTGAGGAACGTTATATAGTAACAGATATCGCAGGGACTACTCGTGATGCGATGGACACAAAGTACAATCGCTTTGGGTTTGAGTTTAACCTTGTAGATACAGCTGGTATACGTCGTAAGGCTAAGGTAAAAGAAGATCTTGAGTTTTACTCGGTTATGAGATCCGTAAGAGCTATCGAGCACGCAGATGTTATTTTGCTCGTAGTTGATGCAACAAGAGGATTTGATGGTCAGGTGCAAAACATATTTTGGCTTGCAGAACGCAACAGAAAAGGAATAGTAATCTTAGTAAACAAGTGGGATCTTGTAGAAAAGAAGACTAATACAATGAAAGAATTTGAAAAGCACATAAGACAGCAAATAGAACCATTTACAGATGTGCCTATTGTATTTATCTCTGTACTTGAAAAGCAACGTATTTTTAAAGCAATTGAAACTGCTGTAAAAGTATATGAAAGCAAAACGAAGCGTATTAAAACAAGCGAACTTAATGAGTTCTTCTTGCCATTAGTAGAGGCATTTCCACCGCCAGCCATTAAAGGTAAATACGTGAAGATTAAGTACTGTATGCAACTTCCTACACCGCAACCACAATTTGCGTTGTTCTGTAATTTACCACAGTATCTCAAAGAAGGCTACAGAAGATTTTTAGAAAATAAACTTCGTGCAGCTTATGATTTCTCAGGAGTGCCTATTTCTATCTATTTTAGAAAAAAATAATTAGAAGTACACTTTCGTGAAAACGAAACAAACTAAAAAAGCTATCAGACATCTGATAGCTTTTTTAGTTTATTATAATCTGCAAACGGCTATTTGTAGCCATTAAAATGCTTTTTTGAACATTATCCCAATAACCCTAGAAGCCAAAAAATAATAAAGAAGATAATAATGGTGCTTATGCAGCCACCACCTAGTTTTTTTGCACCATAAGCGGCAATAAGTCCTTTAATGATTTTATTCATGATATTTGGTTTAAGGGTTAGTTGTACAAACATACGCTTCTCGTATTCTAGTATGAGTTAATAATCTGTTATGAGTTCAGGTTGAGTAGAAAATGACCTGTTAAATATTTATTAAAATTTAACTATCAGTATATCATTTGGAAGTAATCATTGTTTATTTGGTAAACATCAATCAATCAACCGTATATAATGCGAATCAATCAACTAGTACTCCTCGCGACAGGTCTATTCTTCTCTATTGCTCTGCAGGCGCAAAATTTTTCAATTACAGGAACTCTTAAAGACAAGGATTCAAAACAAACGCTGGAAGCAGCTACGGTATTCTTAGAGACCGTAAAAGACAGTACACTCATAACCTATACGATTACAAACCAAGAAGGATTATTTCAACTAGAAGGTCGCGCACAAGAGACTAATGCACGTGTAAATATCTCCTTTCTAGGTTATGAGAACTTCACGAAGAATGTAGATTTAAGTGCTGGAGATATTACGCTTGGTGATATAGAGGTAGCACCTTCAACAAATACTTTGGGCGAAGTCGTTGTAAAAAGTAGAGCTCCAGTAACTGTAAAAAAAGATACGCTAGAATTTAATGTTTCTTCTTTTAAGACTAAGAAAGATGCAAATATAGAAGACTTACTCAAGGAACTTCCAGGTGTTGAGGTAGACGAGAGTGGTAAGATCTTAGTAAATGGTAAAGAAGTAAATAAAATCTTAGTAAATGGTAAGCCATTCTTTGGCGATGACCCAACAATTGCCACGCGCAACCTTACTAAAGAAATAGTAGAAAAAATACAAGTAGTAGATACTAAGACAGATGATGAGGCCTTTGCTGGTGAAGATGGTGATCAAGAAAGTAAGACCATTAATCTTACCATCTCAGAAGAGAAGAATAAGGGAGTCTTCGGGAGAGTTGCTGCTGGTGGTGGGACAGATAATCGTTTTGAATATGCAGGTATTGTAAACGCCTTTGATAATGAGCGACGCATCAGTGTACTTGCAGGAGGAAATAATATTAATTCGGCTGGATTTAGTTTTGGAGAGATAAGAAAAATGTTTGGAGGAGGAAGAAGCGTCTACTTCAACGGCAACGGAAGTTTCGGTATTGACGGCAGAAGCTTTGGTGGCGGACAAGGAATTGTAAATAGCCGCAGTGTAGGAGCAAATTATACAGATGAGTATGCAAAAGGCTTTGATGCAAATATGGATTATTTTTACTCGGCAGCAAACTCTTTTGATGAGACTCGTGTAGAGCGAGAGAATATTCTTCCAGACAGAAGGTTTTTTACAAACAGCGATTCTCGCAATGATTCAAATTCAGATAATCATAGTATTAATACTACTATAAATATAAAGAAGGATTCTACGCTACTCATTAATATCAAGCCAAAATTTTCCTTTGCAAACAGTGAGACAAGCTTCAACCGTACAGAGGAATCACTTAATGAAGAAGGTGAGAGAATTAATGAATCGGCAACTAATAACTTCGTAACAGATCAAGGAAAGAATTTTGAAAACACCTTCAGTGTTACTAAGAAATGGGGTGATAAAGGAGCCTATGTAAGAGCTCGTGTTCAAAACGAAATCAATAGACAGGAGAGCGAAGATTTTATAGTTTCAAACACAGAGATATTTGGCGATAACCCATCAGAAATTAATCGTAATCAGTTTACAGATGGAGAAACTAAACTTGATGGTTACAACCTTAATCTTACGTATAGAGTTCCTCTAGTAGCCAAAAAGTTATTTCTTGATGTAGATTTTGGTCACCGTAGCGATAGTAGAAAACGCAAGAGAAATACCTTTGACTTTGATGAAGTAACGCAGCAGTATAGTATCCTCAATCAAGAACTAAGTACAGATTTTGAAGGTCGAAATTCACGCACAACGCCTAAACTGGGGCTTAATTTAGATGGAGAGAAACTCAATATTAACGTAAGTGCAGGATACGTATTTCGCACCCTAGAAAATAATGACAACTTGCGCCCAGAATTAGATATCAAGCAAAATTTTGAAGCATTAGAACTTGACACGTATATTAACTATAGGTTTAGCCCAAAAGCGTCTATGTATGCAAGTCTAGGTAAGAGTAACAGACCTCCAGAAGTAACACAACTTAATCCATTTGTAGATGTTTCAGACCCACTTAATATTGTAGAGGGTAATCCTAACCTAGCACCATCTAATGATTATAACTTTTATGGAGGATTCAATAATTATGACTTTCAAAAAGGAGGCGGATGGTATATTAATGGAAATGGAAGGTTTACAAACGATGCTATTGTACGTAAAACTACCATAGATGACAACCTAGTAAGTCGTACTACCTATGTAAATGTAAATGGCAATTATAGCATAGGAGCAGGAGGAGGTTATAATAAAAAAGTAAAAATAGACTCCTTACATAGTATAAAATATGGCGGAGGCATTTACACAAACTTTGGGCGTAATGTAAACTTTAATAATGAAGTGCAATACGCTAGTAAAACGAGATCTCTAACACCGCGTGTAAATTTTACATACACTTGGAAAAACCTGTTTGAAGTAAGACCTAGTTATAATATCTCTATTTCAAATACTCAGTTTGGTCTAGATGCTTTTGAAGATCAGGACTTTGTTTCTCATAATATTTCATTGGGAACGGCTTTGTTTGTTCCCAAAAACTGGGAGTGGCGCAACGATATTAATTATAATTACAACCCTAATATTGCATCAGATTTCCAGCGAAGTGCAGTTTTTTGGAACTCGACACTTGCTTATTCATTTGCAAAAGATCGCGCCACAGCAACCTTAAAAGTATATGATGTGCTAGATCAAAACACAAATGCAAGGCGTACGGCAAATGCAAACTTTATACAAGATGTACAGAGCACAGTTTTGGAGCAATACTTTATGCTTAGCCTTAGCTGGAAGTTCAATACGCTAGGTAAAAAGGGAGAAACAAATGACGGTGGGATGTTTTTCTTTTAACGCTTTCGCGAAAGCGTACCTCAACAAAACCCTCATTTCTTAATTAAAAACCTTATTTTTCTAAGCTCAAAGAGAACCCACAATGCGAGCATTAGTCATTTCAGGAGGAGGAAGTAAAGGCGCTTTTGGCGGCGGTGTTGCTCAGTACCTTATGCAAGAAATGGGAAAGGACTATGATATGCTTGTAGGCACCTCTACAGGAAGTCTATTAGTGCCTCATCTTGCTCTTCAAAATATCGAAAAGATAAAAGAGGTATACACCTCTGTAAATCAAAATGCTATTTTTAATGTTTGTCCTTTTGTAATTAAAAAAGACAAATGGGGTGAGCAAACTATTGCTATTGATCACTGGAGCGTACTGCGCAATTTTTTAAAAGGCTCTAAAACCTTTGGGGAAAGTAAGAAGCTACGCAAGCTTATAGAAAAAACCTTTACGCGTGAAAATTATGAACAGCTACAGGCTAGTGGTAAAGAAGTACTAGTCACAGTTTCTAATCTCTCACTTCATAAAACGGAATATAAATCCAGTAAGGAAGAGACCTACGAAGATTTTTGTGACTGGGTATGGATGTCGTGCAATTATATCCCTTTTATGAGTCTTGCGTCAAAAAATGGATGCGAGTATGCAGATGGAGGTTTTGGCGCGCTTGTGCCTATTAAAGAAGCTGTAGAGCGTGGCGCAACAGAGATAGATGTAATCATATTAGAAACAGAAGTTACTTATTATAACAATCTCCCTTCTACTAACGTGTTCTCCCTGTTGAGCAATCTACACGGCTTTATGATGGACCGAATCGAAAAGCAAAATATCACCATAGGTAAATATGCAGCCAATCAAAAAGAGGCGATAATTAACTTCTATTATACACCTACAGTGCTCACTACAAATTCGCTCATTTTTAATAAAGAAAAAATGAAAATCTGGTGGAAGAGTGGTTTCGACTATGCCAAGTATAAAAACGAAGAGCTCAACGAGATTAAGGTAGATGATGAGGGGTAGTATCCCGCTTTCGCGAAAGCGGAATATATATACACCACATCATAACTTGAGTTACTACTTCATTAATTAACCGTATCCTTCACTGTTTCTTTTGTTGTTTTCTTTTTCCCAAAGAGACCACCTAATATTCCCGTGGCAACATCTTTAATGGCATCTTCGGCTTTTGGGGTTGTGGTGGTGTTTTGAGGAGTCTGTGTGTCAGTCGTTGTGCTATCTGTCGCAGTAGTGTTTGGTGTTGTTTTGTTTCCACCTAAAAGACCTCCTAATACATCAGTAAGTTTATCTTCCACTTTGTCTTTTGCGCGTTGCTTTTGGATCTCTATAATCTGGTTAGTAAGCGCTGTTGTAGCTGCTTTTAAGTTAAGGTCTACCTTAGGCGCAGTAAAATTTCCCGAAAGGGAAACAGGAACGTCTATATGGATGTTCTCTTTTTCGGCATCTGTAAGTTTTGAGAGTAATCCGCTCACGTCTCCGCCTAGATATTTTGCAGGGAGATCAAGGTTGAGGGTGTAGTTCATCTCATTTGTAAAGCTATGTCCACCGCTTACTTGTACATTAATTCCTTTTATGTTAAAATCAAAAGGCTTTACAGCCACCTGACCATCATTAAATGTAAGGCTTGTTTTGAGCTTGTCTAGTTTCAGGTCGTCAAGATTTATAAAATCAAGTTTTTGCGATAGGAGATTAAGAAGCGGCATTTTATCTGCATCTACATCTGCGGTCAAAATCTCTGCAAAGGCATCTCCAGAAATGGTGCTAAGTATAGGGCTGAAGTTGTCATCCAGCTGTCCCTGCAATTGTATTTTGGTATTGAGCGCGCCTTGTAGTGCCTTTGCAATAGGAGCAAGTCCTTGCAGCATCTCTAGTTCCTTAAATGAGCGGTCTATGTCTATACTGCTCAAGTCTACAGTCATATTAAAAGTAGGAGCACCATCACGTGTGGTGACAGATCCAGAGAGTCCTGCCGCACCGCCAAAGATGCCAGAGTTAAGATTGCTTAATGATGCCTGCTCATTTGCAATGGTCACGCTACCCTTTGTATTACTAAGTTCTAGCCCATCATAAATTACCTTTGCGGCATTAAAGTTTACAGAGGCATCTAGAAAATCTGGAATTTGTACAGCGGTATCACTCTCGCCTGTACTGGCTGGTGAAGTGCCTGTTGTAGTTGCTGTGCTGGTTGCAAAATCATCTAGATTAAACACCTTTGAGGTCACGTCAAAACGCCCTTTTAAATCTTCCTTAGACATTACAAAAGGGATGAGGTTTTCTATAGATCCCGTTGCATTTATGTCTGAAGTTCCACTTGTTGCGGCAAATGAGTTAAGTGCAATATTACCGGTTTTAAAACTCACATCTGCATTTTGTATAGCAATGGGATTAGGCAGTTCTGGAGTGCTATAAGTGAAGTCACTAAGTGTAGCATTACCAGAGCTTTTTATATTTTGATACTGTTGCTTCTCGACAGCGTTCATATCAAAACTCGTCACCACATCTGCAACCAGTCTACCTTGAAGCGGCTGGTCTAGGTTAAGAGGATACACCTTGTCAATGTTACCTAAGTCTAGCGCACCATCTAGGTCAAGATTAACAAGCATATTACCCATCAAGTTTTTAAGTGTTCCCTTTGCCGTAAAGGTGTCCTGGTCAATCTTAAAACGTAAGTCGTTTATCTCGATATAAGTAAGTTCTGTAATGCCAGTATCATTTTTAATCTTTACATCTATATTGATGTTGTTCATTCTTTTAGGGAGATCAGGATACTTAAAAGAAGCATTGTTAGACACAATCTCAATATCAAGATTTGGGATGTTAGTCTCCGTTGTTTTCCCTTTTATAATTCCGCTTACGCGAAAATCGCCACTCGTTTCCACCCCATCGAGATTTGCTCTATATTCTTTAGGGATTAGAGCTAGAAAGTTCTTGAAATCTGATGAAGGCGTTTTGAACGATAAGTCCATAAGATTACCATCTTCTAGAAGCTCTATGAAACCATTAAACTCTAGTGGGAGTTCGTTTATTTTGGCTAGGTTTTCCTTAAAAGTATATTTCTGTTTTTCTAGCTCCATTTGGATTACAGCCTCGAGGTCTAGGTCGTGCCCGTCTAAGTAATGTGTGCCGCCATAATCAAAAGATACTACAGCGTGGGTCTTTGTATCAAGTTCACTCTCAATAGCCGAAAAATCTCCAGAACCAGTATGGTTTACCTCTGTAAGTTCTAAGTGGGTTTGTGTAGAGCGATCGTCATAAATTATTTTTGAGTCTACGAGGCTGTACTCTTGTAAGTTAAAAACAAAAGGTTCTGAGCTCTCCTCAGTAGTAGTCTCTGTAGTCGGTGTCTCTTTTACAATATCATAATTTGCATTACCTAAGGAGTCTACTTGCACGTGTACGTTTGCTTCTAGAAGTGATAGTGCCTCTATAGCAATAGGCTCATCTGCAGTATTCTTAAAGAGTTGGGTAACGCCCATCTCAATGCGTATTTCTTTACCACTAGCAAGTGTGTCACCAGCAAATGGTGCGTTGTTTATTACCGTAAATTCATTTACAATAACCGTAGCATCAGGAAAGCTCCTAAAGAGGCTTAAATCCAGAGAAGACCATTCTACTTGAGCGTTGAGGTTATTGTTTATGGTTTCCTTGAGGAGGTCTTCTAGTTTTCCTCTAAACAAAAATGGAGAAGCAGCCAGCACGATAACAAGTACAAGAACTACTATGCCTATAATTTTAAATATCTTTTTCATTTGTTGTTTTCTAATGTTGTCTTTTACTATCTGCCTTAGTGTGAATATACTTGTTTATATAGGGAGCTTAATTTCTTCTCCTTCTTCAAGGTTAAAACGTTTCTTAAATAACCATACACCTAGATAAAGGAACGGTGTGTCGAATGCCGCTACGAGAATTTTAAATAAGAATCCACCTAATAATAGTCCGCCGAATAAATTCCATTCTATTAGTCCAAAAGCGCACAAGAGCAAAAGCACACTTGCCGTATCTATAAATTGTGATAAAAAGGTGGAGAAGTTATTTCTGAGCCAGAGGTGTTTGCCCTTGGTTACTCGTTTCCAAAAATGATAAATGTGTATATCAACATATTGCGCAAGTAAGTATGCCATCATACTTGCAAAAACCGCCAGCGCCGTAGCGCCAAATACGGTGGTAAAGAGACTATCACTTACAGGCGACCAGCTAGTAGCAGGAACTACTTTTGCCACATAAACGATGAGTAACGAAAATAGAGAAGCAAAAATGCCAGCAGTGACCATCTGGTTTGCTTTTTTTCTTCCGTAAATCTCACTTACAATATCGGTAATAAGAAAGGTGATAGGGTAAGGAAGTATCCCTACAGAAATCTCAAAAGTATAAATGCCAAAAAAGTCCCAGCTAAAGAATTTTTGAAATATAAGGTTAGATACCACCAGGGCACATATAAAAAGAGCACCTAGTGTAAAATAGATGCGATAGGCTAGTTGTAAGTCCTTTGAATTTAAGTGACTAGAGATTTGATTCATTTTCTTAATAACTTCAATTTCAAAATTAGGGCATTGTGATTTTGATTTCCTTAATTTGTTGTGAAATCTTAAGCCCAACTTAGAACAGCTATCTCATTGCATACTATATACTTATCATTAGGCAGTAATCAAGGTAATACGTACGAGGCACTCAATAATGCAATTCAATTGCTTTTTGAGCGTGTAGGTCGTGTGCGCAAAATCTCACCAGTGTATCAAAGCCCAGCTTGGGGTTTTGAGGGAGCAGATTTTCATAACTGTGCTGTAAAGATGGAAACATCACTATCTGCAAGTAAGCTCTTAGATGCAACGCAAGCTATAGAAAAGTTATTAGGTAGAGATAAAACAGAAGGAGAAGGATATCAATCACGATATATCGATATAGACATATTACTATATGACGATGTTGTTAAGCAAACAGAGCGGTTAACCATACCGCACGAGCATATGCTCAAGCGTCGTTTTGTATTGCAGCCGCTCGTAGATATAAGTGCAGAAGATGTAGCTCCTGTTTTTAATAAGTCTTTTACAGAGCTGCTAGAAAACTGTGAAGATGATAGCACATTAACAAAGCAAGCAAAGTGGCTCAAGAAGCCACAAGACAGTATAGATCTAGGTGGTTACAATTATATAGCGATAGAAGGTAATATAGGCGCTGGTAAAACAAGTCTCGCTACAATGATCTCTGAGGAGTTTAATGCAAAGCTCATTTTAGAGCGATTTAAAGACAATGCATTTTTACCTAAATTTTACAAAGACCCAGATAGGTTTGCCTTCCCTCTAGAAATGTCTTTTCTAGCAGATCGCTATCAGCAATTGCTTGATGATATTGGTCAGTTTGATTTGTTTAAAGACTTTATGTGTGCAGATTATGACAGGTATAAATCGCTCATCTTTGCACAAGTTACATTACAAGAAGAAGAGTATGTGCTGTACAAGCGTCTCCACGAGATGATGTATAAAGATATGCCACAACCAGACTTGTATGTGTATTTATATCAAAACACGGAGCGTTTGCTTAAAAATATAAAGAAGCGTGGCCGTAGTTATGAGAAAAGTATTGCTCCAGAGTACCTAGAAAAAATCAATCAAGGGTATCTAGATTTTATAAAGGGACAGCATAATCTTAATGTAAAGATTATAGACATCTCAGATCTTGATTTTGTTAAAAACCGTGAAGACTTTTTGAAGGTGATTAACTCTTTTACTGCTTAGTTTTACAATCGCTTGTTATTTTAAATCACTAATGTATTTGTCCAAAAAGGCAAGTCGCTTTTTTGTCCATTCTTGCATATACGTAATGCCTTCTTCTTCAAAAATAAACGTGTCCCATACGAGCGCTTCTCTCTCGTATACTTGCTGCTCTTTTAGTAGCTTATAGGTATGCATTTGTTTTTTGAGCAACTGCTCTTCGCTTAAAACTCCTTGTCGTAAGGTGAGCCATCGCGCTTGAAAACGTGCAATAAAATCATCTGCATCTGTGGCGATAAGCCTTCTTAATAGTCCGTTGCTTAAAAAGTCGTTTGTGGTATTAATACGCTTTCCGCTGTAGATGGTGCCTAGTGTTCCGTCCAGATCCCAAGGAGCATAAAAATAGGGCGCTCCTGCATCATAACGTATTAGGTAGAGGTTTTTTCCTAGATTATCTGGTGCTCGTAGGGCATTTATATATAAGAAGTAGTCTATAGCATTATCAAGTACAAATTGTTTTGATATCGCTTTCGCGAAAGCGTCATCATCACTATTAACCACAAAGTTTGTAAAAGGATATACATTGTCCCAAGGCGCGTTAGTAGGCGATGGGTACTTTATGTCATAACCACCCCAACTGGCTAAAAAATTCTTTGCAGGAGGTATAGAGTCAAAGGAACTGGCACCTAGGTAGCGTGCCCCTTGAAAGATCTCACCGCGCACGGTATCACCCTTGTTTTTCTTTATTTTAACTAGCTTGCGATCTACCTGCTCCTGAAGTAAGAAAAGACCTTTGTAGCGACCATTTAAAAACACCTCACTATAAGCGGCCGTTGCACCAGCCTTTGCCTTAGGTTCTTCATCTAGATAATGTGGTGTGTAGATATCATTCCAGAGATTAAGTGAGATAAAAGAGCGCATACGTAAGGGCTCGTTATAAAGTCCATCCAGAATCCAGTCATCATCAGAGCGCATTCCGGCTAGCTTGTAGTCTTGGTTTTCAAAACCTAGACTGTCTTTGTAAAAGTTGAGGTCATAGGTTTTCTTCTTAAAAACAAGCGAACTACTACCTCGTAGCTCAATACCGGCATAACTTGTAAATGTGATTTCCTCATCTGCATACCCAATGCGACTCATACGTTTAGGCTCATTTACAATTTCTTGCGAGGCGTTTATAGTAATAAGCGGTAGGGATGTTATGTAAGCTTTATAGGTGTTGTTATTAAGCTTGAGGGTATGAGTTGTGCTGTAAATAGAGTCTGTGCTATGTAGGGTAAGCGTGTATGAATTATTACCCAGTGAGAAAACCTCTGTTTGTGATAGCTTTCTATTTTCTGGTATTTGTATGACGGCAATCTGTAACGAGTCATCTATAGCAAGTTGCTCACTATGCCAGGTAGTTTGAGCACAGCTAGAGAGGCTTACTGCGGCTAATAAAATAAATAGAAAGTACTTCACGAGTAACATTGATTAGTTCTCGTAAATTTAAGCAAACGGAGTGCCATAATAAACTCTTAGTTAAAAGTTTACGTGGGGACTGCTTGTAAAAGGTGTGTGCTCGCTAGTATGTGCGCTTCATAAGCCCTTGCCCAAAAAGCCTAAGCGTTTCCTTTTTATCTTCTGATATGTCTACATTATCAAGTGCGGTAAACGCCTTTTGAGTATACTTAGCTATTTCTTCTTCGGTTGCTTTTGCGGCTCCTGAGTCGAGAAATTGTTGCTTTACCGTCTCTATTTTATCTGTAGGATCTGCCGGTGAGATAGAGAAAAAGTGCTCTAGCTGTTGTGCATCATCCTTGTTAGAATTTGCAAGTGCAGTGAGGTATAAAAATGTTTTTTTGTTTTCTATAATATCACCACCTACTTGCTTTCCAAAACTCTCTGGATCGCCAAAGGCATCTAAATAATCATCTTGTAGTTGAAAAGCCAGTCCAAGATCACGGCCGTAGTTATAAATACCTTCTTGACAACTCTTTGATGCGCCAGCTACAATAGCTCCCATTTTAAGTGCAGCACCTACGAGAACAGCGGTTTTATACTCAATCATCTTCATATATTCTGGGATGGTCACATCGTCACGCGTCTCAAAATCTACATCATACTGTTGTCCCTCACAAACCTCTATTGCTGTTTTTGAAAACAGTTTTGCCAGCTCCTTAAAGGTGGCTCCCTCATAATTTTCAAAAAGCTGGTATGCACGTATAAGCATTGCATCACCAGAAAGAATACCTGTATTAATATCCCACTTCTCGTGCACCGTTTCTTCCCCGCGTCTCAAGGGTGCATCATCCATAATATCATCGTGCACTAGAGAGAAGTTATGAAAAATCTCTACTGCCAGCGCTGCATCTAGTGCATCTTTATAGTCTTTTTCAAAAAGCTCACACGCCATAAGTGTAAGTACTGGACGCAATCTTTTACCACCTAGTTGTAAGATGTAATTAATAGGCTCATAAAGATTTTTAGGTTCCTTCTCTAGCGCGTGCTTGTTGAGATATTCTAAAAATATAGATGTGTATTCTGGTATGCTGTGCATAAATGGCAATTTTTTGTAAAAATAAGTGATAAAAGGAGATTATGCCCTATTACGCTTTCGCGAAAGCGCACAGTAAAAACTTACAGTTGTTAAATTTTAACTAAAGTTAACGGAAACTTTAAAAACTTAAAAAGTTTCCTGCGTATCTTCGCGCCTTGACTATGAAAGAACAATTATTAAAAACCGCCACCGAACTATTTTTAAATCAAGGATTTAAGAGCATTACTATGGATGATATTGCCCGTGAGATGGGAATGTCTAAAAAGACGGTGTACAGTTATTATGCTAATAAGGAGGCTATTGTCTCTGCCTGCGCACTTGATATGTTTAATTCTGTCTGTGGGGGTATAGATGGGATACTTGATGAAGAATTAAATCCTATTGAAGAGTTATACGACATAAAGAAATATGTACTTGAGCATATAAACGGAGAGCGTACTTCTTCTATGTATCAACTTCAAAAATATTACCCTAAGATACACCAGACCCTTAGAAAGAGTCAGTACGACTATATGCAGAGCTGTGTGACTAGAAATGTGCTTAGAGGTATAGAGCAAGGACTTTTTATTAGTGAAATAAGTGTGCCGTTTGTGGTAAACATTTACTTCACCGGTATGACGGGTATTAAAGATGAGACGATTTTCCCTAGATCTGCTTTTCCTGTAGGAGACTTACACGATATGTATCTAGAGTATCACATACGCGGTATTGTAACCCCTAAGGGTAGAAAAATTTTAAATAAACTTATTAAATCTAACCATAACTAATGATACAGAGATTATATATAGCTGTAATGCTTCTTGCTAGTGTAGGTGTGACCGCACAGACTAGAAGCTTTACTGTAGAAGAGGCTGTGACTTTTGCTCTAGATAGCAACTACACAGCAATAAATAGCCGTCGTGATATCGCAAAGGCAATAAAGCAAAAGTGGGAGACCACAGCGACTGGGTTGCCACAAGTAAGTGCTAGTCTAGATTATAATTATCAAATCAAGCAGCCTACACAGCTTATACCAGCCGAGTTTACTGGAGGAGAGCCTGGTACTTTTATACCTGTAGTTTTTGGAACACAGCAAAATGCTACTGCCACCGCTACATTGAGTCAGCTCATTTTTGATGGTTCATACCTTGTAGGGCTACAAGCTGCAAAGACCTTTCTAGACTATTCTAAAAATGCAAATGAAAAAACACAACTTGAAGTACGCAAAGGAGTCATAAACGCTTACGGCGGTGTGCTACTTGCTCAAGAAAGTGTAGCAATTTTAGATCGAAACATTGCAAACCTTGAAGATAATCTTAAGGAAACAAAACTCATTTTTGAAAATGGTTTTGCAGAAGAGGAAGATGTAGAGCAGTTACAAATCACTTATTTGTCGCTTCAAAATCAGCGAGCAAATGCAAAGCGTATGGTGGTGATTGCAAAGCAAATGTTTAACCTCGCAATAGGTGTAGGGGTAGATGAGGAGACGATTCTTAAAGATAGCCTAGAGTCACTTGCTGTACCAGCACTAGGATTACTTAATGATACGGTAAACATTGAGCAAAATGTAGACTATAAGATTGTAAATAATCTTAATGAGCAAAGAGCACTAGAGCTTAAGCTAGAAAAGAGCAAGGCCTTACCTACACTAGGAGCGTTTATAAACGTAGGAACCTTTGCAGGGCGTAACGAGTTTAACTTTTTTGATAGTGATGAGAAGTGGTTTGCACAGTCTATTACTGGGTTCCAGCTTAACATTCCTATTTTTAGTTCTGGTATGCGTAATGCAAGAACAGCGCAGGCAGAGATTGCGCTAGATCAAGCAGCAACACAAAGAGAGGAGACAGAGCAACAGATAAAACTTGCTTATGCATCTGCAAAAAGTGATCACGAGCTTGCGATAGATAACTACAACACTGCGCTGAAGAATATCAAACTTGCAGAGCGCATTGAAAATAAAAACCAAGTAAAGTTTAGAGAAGGGCTTAGTACGAGTTTTGATTTAAGACAAGCACAAACACAGCTTTACCAAGTGCAGCAAGAATTAATACAGGCAATGCTACAAATTGTAACCACAAAAGCAGAGCTTGAGACTATTCTTAATGTGCCTAACTATACAAACAACTAGTTTTTAAAAAGAGAATCCAAATAGTACCAATCAGTAATATTACAATGATGAAAAAATATATCACACTTGCCATCTTAAGTATCGCGCTAGCTTCTTGCGGTGGAGACAGTAACGGAAAATCTGTAGAGGCCCTTCTAGAGTCTGGATCTGTAGAGGAGTTACAGGCAAAACAAAAAGCACTTAAGGAAGAGATCACGGCTACTAATGATCAACTAGCACAATTAGAAAAGGTGCTAGAAGAAAAGAATCCTAGAGAGAAAAAAGAGGTTCTTATTACCACAATGACGGTAAAAGACACCTTGTTTAATCACTTTATAGAGGTGCAAGGTAATGTAGAGACTAAGCAAAATGTACTTATCTACCCAGAGTATCAAGGTACCTTATCTCGTGTGGTTGTAAAAGAAGGACAGCGCGTGCGTAAAGGGCAAACACTGGCTCGTATAGATGACGGTGGTCTAAGCAGTCAAGTAGCACAAATGGAATCTCAACTAGCACTTGCAAAAACTACTTTTGAGCGCCAGCAACGTCTTTGGGATCAAAAAATAGGGTCAGAAATACAATACCTACAGGCAAAAACACAATATGAGTCATCACAAAATATGGTGAGCCAGATTAGAAGTCAGCTGGGTAAAACAACGGTTACAGCTCCATTTTCAGGAGTAATTGATGAGGTGATTACAGACCAAGGTACAGTGGTTGCTCCAGGTATGGCATTATTCAGAATCGTAAATCTTGATAATATGTATGTAGCAGCAGAGATTCCAGAAAGCTACCTGCCTACAGTAACTGCTGGTAAAAAGGTAAAAGTAGAGTTTCCAGTACTAGGAGAGTCTGTAGAGACTACCGTGCGCCAGACGGGTAATTATATCAAACCATCAAACAGAAGTTTTGCGATAGAAGTAGATGTTCCTAATAAAGATGGAAAGGTAAAACCTAATCTTACAGCGAGACTTTCTATCAACGACTATACGGCAGAAAGTGCAATTTTAATCCCTCTCAATGTGATTAATGAAAATGCAGCTGGTGAGCAATTTGTGTATACCGCTTTCGCGAAAGCGGACGAAATGGTAGCACAGCAAAAAATCATCACCACAGGTAAATCACAAGGACCTAACATAGAAGTACTATCTGGTCTAGAAGTGGGAGATAAAATCATTGTAGAAGGTGCGAGATCTGTAAAAGATAACCAGCCAGTAAAAATCTTAACATACTAAGCGATGACAGATAAGAAAAAGAAAAATGTAAACAAGGAGTTTGCGATTTCAAGTTGGGCGATAGATAATCCTACGATTATTTACGTTCTTATGGCGCTGTTTCTTGCCTTAGGGATGGGAGCCTACCTAGGGATGGCTCGTGAGAACTTTCCAGAAATTAATGAGACTAAAATTTATATCTCTGCACCTTACCCAGGTAACACTGCCGAAGATATAGAACGTCTCATAGTAGATCCTCTAGAAGATAAACTGCAGAATCTTTCTGACGTGGTAGAAGTATTATCTACCTCACAAGAAGATTATGCGATCATCACAGTAGAGTTTAAAGAAGGCGTAGATGTACAAGTTGCAAAGCAACGTGTTAAGGATGAGGTAGACTCAGAAACAGCAAATGAGGACTGGCCTACGTTTAACAACGCAAAGGTAGAGCCTAATGTTTTTGACCTAAGTATCTCAGAAGAGACACCTATTCTTAATGTAAACGTATCTGGTAACTACCCTACTATAAAACTCAAGGAGTATGCAGAGTACCTGCAAGACGAGATTGAGAGCCTTAAAGAAATCAAGGAGGCAACCATACGTGGTGCTCAAGAACGCGAGGTAGAAGTAGCGGTAGATGTGTATAAAATGATTGCTGCACAAGTAAGTTTTAACGACATACTTGCTTCTATAGGCAATGAGAATATGACCCTCTCTGCAGGTAACCTTATAAGCAGTGGGCAGCGTCGTAACATACGCGTTATAGGAGAGATTCAAAGCCCAGAAGAGCTTGAAGACTTTGTAATTAAATCAGAAAATGGAGCGATATACTTAAAGGATATCGCAACGGTATCATTTACAGAAGAAGATAAAACAACTTATGCGCGTGACCTCACGCTTTATGATGGAGACACCGTAGATGATGAGGAGATAAGCGAGACAGTAGTAATGCTAGATGTAAAGAAACGTTCTGGCGAAAATATGATTGAAGCTGTTGAGCAAATCAACGAGATTATCGAAAACGCCACGGCAGAGGTCTTTCCTCCAGATGTAGTCGTACGTACAGCAAATGATCAGAGTGCCAAAACAGAAAACCAAGTAAACGACCTTGTAAACAATATCATCTTCGGGATTATACTTGTGGTAGGTGTACTTATGTTTTTCTTAGGGTTTAAAAACGCACTCTTTGTAGGTTTTGCGATCCCTATGTCTATGTTTATGAGTTTTATGATCCTTAATTTAATGGGTTATACGATGAATACAATGATACTTTTTGCCCTCATTATGGGTCTAGGTATGCTTGTAGATAACGGGATTGTGGTGGTAGAAAACGTATACCGCCTTATGGATGAAGAAGGTATGGGACGCATAGAAGCGGCCAAAAAAGGTATCGGAGAGATTGCTTTCCCTATTATTATTTCTACACTTACAACCGTAGCAGCCTTTGTACCGTTAGGATTATGGCCAGGTATTATGGGACAGTTTATGATTTACTTCCCTATCACATTATCTGTGGTACTAGGTTCATCATTATTTGTGGCAATATTTATAAACTCGATGCTCGTATCACAGTTTATGAATACAGAGGAGAAGGCGCTTTCGCGAAAATTTCTCATACGCACATCACTCATTATGTTGCCTATTGGGTTAATGATATTATTTTTAGGTGGAAGCATACGCGGTCTAGGAAGTCTAGTGCTAGCGACTATTATCTTTATGTGGATCTACAAATACCTACTTAAAGGTGCCGCCGATGTTTTTCAGCAGCGATTCCTTACGTGGCTTGAGAAGGTGTATAAAAACTTCTTAGGGTGGTCTATTAGAGGCTACAGACCTATTGCATTTGTAGGAGGTATTTTTCTACTGTTAATTTTAACTTTTATGGCATTTGGAGGTTCTATAGGTGCAGGTCGTACCGCTATAGAGTTCTTCCCAGATAATAAGCCTAACCAGATTACGGTGTATGTCGAGTATCCAGAAGGAACAGCCATCGAGAAAACAAATGCCATTACTAAAGAAATAGAGCAGCGCGTCTTTAAAGTATTTAATGACGAAGCATATCTAGAGGGCGAAGATTACAATGCTCTTGTAGAAACTTCTGTATCACAAGTAGGTGAAGGTGCAGGTAACCCTCAAACAGATGGCGGTAGTGCTGCCGAGATGCCTCATAAAGCAAAAATTACGGCAACGATGCGTGAGTACAAGTACCGTAACGAGGCAGATAGTGAAGAGCTACGCTTTAAAGTGCAAGATGCCGTGAGAGGTGTGTACCCAGGAGTGGTGATTACAGTAGAAAAAGATGCTGCAGGACCACCACAAGGATACCCTATTAACATCGAGCTAGAAGGTAAAGATTACCAAGAACTCATTATCGCAGCAGAGCAAATGCGTAACTATATCAACAGCCGTAACGTGCCAGGTGTAGATGAGCTTAAGATTAATGTAAATAGAGGTAAACCAGGTACAGAGGTCATTGTAGATCGCCAGAAGGCTGGAGAGCTAGGTGTAGCAACAGGTCAAGTGGGTATGCAGCTGCGTCGTTCTATCTTTGGTGATAAGGCTGGAGTATATAAGAAAGACGGAGAAGATTATGATATCTACGTGCGCTTTAATGAAGAGCAACGTTATGATAAATCTGCTTTATTTAATCAGAATATTACGTTTAGAGACCCAGCAACTGGGCAAGTAAAAGAAGTGCCGGTGAGTGCTGTTACTACTACAAAAAACACATCATCTTTTAGCGCGATTAAGCACAGAGATTCAAAACGTGTGGTAACGGTATATTCTAACCTCGCTGCTGGATTTACAGATGCGGGTGTGGTAGTTGCAGCCATTCAAGAAGAGATGAAAAACTTTGATGGTGTGCCTAAGGATATCAAGGTGAATTATACAGGACAAATTGAAGAACAAGCTAAAGAAATGAACTTCTTAGTAAGTGCCTTCTTTGGAGGTCTTGCGTTAATTTTCTTCTTACTTATTTTCCAGTTTAGCTCTATATCAAAACCAGTCATTATTATGATTGCAATCTTCTTGAGCTTTATAGGAGTTTTTGGAGGTATTATTATAAGTGGAGCTCCGTTCGTGATTATAATGACTATGATGGGTATTATATCACTTGCTGGTATTGTAGTAAATAATGGGGTGGTACTTCTGGACTACACGCAGTTGCTAGTAGACAGAAAAGAGGTGGCGCTAGGTCTTGAGGACAAGCAATTACTTGATAAAAAGACAATGCAAGAATTGATTATAGAAGGAGGTAGAGCGCGTTTACGCCCAGTATTGCTTACTGCCATCACAACCGTTCTTGGTCTAATACCGCTTGCAATAGGTATTAACATAGACTTCTTTGGATTGTTCCAAGAGTTTGATGCAGGGATTTATGTAGGAGGTGATAACGTGATTTTCTGGGGACCACTAGCGTGGACAGTAATCTACGGATTAATCATAGCTACGTTCCTTACTCTTATTATCGTACCATTGCTATATTACATAGTATATCGTATTAAGTTCAAAATACGAGGAGGTAAAGAAACCGTAGAAGAAGAAAAAGAGCTGCCAGAAGCAGCATAAGTGATTAGTTAGTTAGTGTAGAAAAGCGCATTCGGCAATAAGCTGAATGCGCTTTTTTTTGTGGGTAATTACGCTTTCGCGAAAGCATAAAAAAACCCTCTCAATGAATGTTGAGAGGGTTTGAATGAACTATCTGAGTTTTATTGATTCTCAGTAAGCGGTATTGGAAATTGAGAGAATACATCATCATTTGCTCTGTCTATAGGGAGCTCATCAAGACGATTATAACGACGTACATCAATCCATCTGTGTCCTTCTGAATAGAGTGAGTACCTACGTTGCGTAAGCATCTCATCTGTAAGAGAAGCAGCATCCATAGCTCCAGCATAAGGATCGAGGCCAGCACTTTGTCTGATTAAGTCAAGTGCAACTATCGCTTCGGCAGGATCTATTGTAATATTTGCCTCTGCATAAAGTAATAATAATTCTTCGTTACGAATGATTGGAATATCATCAACATTAGAAGTGTAACGGAACACGTCATATTCACCAGTAAGACCGTCAAGTGTTAATGGGTTTGCAATAGTGTTGCCAGCATCATCTACAGCACTACGTAGTACTACTTTATTAAGTCTAGCATCTCCTGCTTCTGCATCTGTGATAAAAGATGGTTGCGCGATACGTGCACCTGCAGTAGATGAGTTGACAGCAAAAAACATAGGGTTAAGAAGATCCGTCTGATCTTGTGAAAAGTTGTGATAAACACCAAGATCGAGGTTTACATTATCTAACCTTAGGAAAGAATCATCAAGTAATGATAACACTCCTGCAAAATCCCCTTGATATGCTGCTATTCTTGCGGCAAGGGCATTACTTACTAAAGCAAAATCTGTTGGAACTTTAAAACTTTCAAATCCATCTGAAAGTTGAAACGGAAATTCATCACCTCCACCATTAAGATCTGTAGCAGCATCTGCTAAAGTAGTTCTTATAAAGGTTAGTGCCTCGCTTTTTGATACAAATGGTCCTAAGTTTGCTTCGTCTGCAACGTCTACACGTATGCCTCCCTCGTCTACTAAGTTTAGATTAAGTAATAACTCATGAGCAATCATTGTTTTTAAAAATCCAGTTGTTGCGCTAAGTTCCTCTGCAGTAAATATTGCAGATAGATCTTGACCTTCAATAAACCCTAAGATAAGGTTAGCGTTTTTTACGGTTCTATATCTAGCAGCCCAGGGAGTTGTAATATAGAAGGTATTATTGTCTAAGACAGCATTTTCTCCACCTAGCAAATCACTTGTATATCTAGGGTCTGAGCTTGAGAATCTATAGTATTCTCTACCTATAACTCCACAATTATCAAAGTAATTTCCTAAGCCTACACGGGAACTATAGAGCACTCCGCCTACTAGATCTTGTAAGTCACCGCGAGTTAGATTCTCTTCAAAGGCATCAACCTCGGGGTTATTTAAGTCTGAATATTCTTGTACGTCACAAGAATAAAGCCCAGCACAAATACTTAATGCGAGTAGGCTTTTGGTTATATATTTTTTCATCTTTTTATTTTAAAAATTTACAGCTAGGTTAAATAAGAATCGCTTAGAAGATGGGAAAGGTGTAACCTCTACGCCAGTAAAGATACCGCCACCACCAAAGTTTGAAACTTCTGGATCATAACTGTTGTAATCAAATATGTTGATTAGGTTTGTTCCTGAAAATCCTACTTTAATATTGTCTATGTTTCCTCCTAAGAAGTTTTCTAAAGTTGTTGTAGGTATAGTATAGTATAATCCTACTTCACGCAATCTTAAGTAAGATGCATCTTCTACAAATACATCTGCAGATGAACCAAGCTGGCTCACTCTATATGGACCATTTGCAAGAGTTCCAGAAGGATCAAGTCCAGAATCATCATAATCTGCACTTGTACCGTTTAAATCAGATAATAATGTAGTTAGGTTAATGTTATCTCCACCTTTTTTCCATTGCCATAAGAATGATAATTGAAAATCTTTGTATTGAAGGCTATTGTTAAGCGCCATTTGAAAATCTGGCTCTGAATCTCCAAACCTTTGGAATCCATTTGCACCTGGATTAGGGCCTATTCCTACTATCTGTGTAGCACTAGAACCTTCTTCAATTCTAAATGTACCAAGTGTTGCTCCAAATGCACCTACGTTAAAAGGATCAACATCAAGACGAGTGATTTTTGAGGTGTTCTTAAACCAGTTTACACTAGCATTCCACACAAAATCCTCTGACTCAATAATATTACTATTTAATGATAATTCAAGTCCTTTGTTTTGTAATTCACCTGCATTTACAAATTCGCTCGTAAATCCAGAAGATGGAGGTAGTGCTGAGTTAAGAATTAAATCATCAACAGTCTTAATATAGTATGTTGCAGAAAAATCTACTTTACCATCAAGAATACTAAGGTCTGTACCAAATTCTAATTCTTTTTGGCGCTCAGGGCTTAAATCACCATCTCCACGCACACCTACTAGGCTTATTCCTAATAGATCATTTGTAGAGAATGAAGTGTATGATGTAAATAATGCTCCAAAAGGAGCAAAGTTACCTGCCTCTCCATAGGCTACACGAAGCTTAAATTTGTCTACAAAGCTATCCTCTTTCCAGAAATCAAACTCATTAAAGTTTGCTGCAAGTGATGCTTTAGGGTAATAGTTAAGCTCGTTTGCATCTCCATTATTCGAAGACTTGTCTCCTCTTAATCCTATTGCTCCTATAAGCTTATCTTGAAAGTTGATTTCTTCTTGTACAAAAAATCCTGCATCTTCTTGAAGTAATCTAAACTGGTTAGTTCCAGTGTTAGCTGCTTGGTCAACATTAGTTTCTGAAGCGACAAGTCCGCTAGCCGTAATAAGTTGTGTATTTCTGTCAAAATACTCTCTTGTTACACCGGCTTGAGTTCTAAAAGATAAATCATTATCTGTTCTGTAATTATGTACCAAGAAAGCCGCTAGATTGTAGTTTCTGTTTTGAGTATCTCCTTGAACAGCAACCCCATTTTGACCACCATTAGCTGGTTTTTGAAATTGTAAATCTTTAGGGAAAATAGCTCTAGATTTCTGTCCATAAGTATCTAGACCTCCACGTAGAATTAATTCAAGACTTGATTTTTCTTTTTTGAAGATATCTAGATTTGCAGAAGCACCAACAATAAAACGATCTACTATTTCCTCATTAGTTACTCTATCTCTTGTCTGTAGAGGGTTTGAAGCACCAGATGGATTGTCTGGATATACACCATTTTCATCTGGAAACAACTGTAACCAAGGGGTTGTACCCGTTAAAGTCACACCAATAGTAGTACCTGAGTTGTCATTATTAAAGAAACCACGATCAGATTTTGAGTTGATGTAGTTTGTGTTAAGAGATACTTTTAAGAAGTCTGTAGCTCTATGATCTAAGTTAAGACGAAGTGAAGTCTTTTCATAGCCTGTGTTTTTTACAATACCATTTTCATCACTATGAGTCACACCAGCGTAGAAACGTGTTTTTTCATCTCCACCGCTCATGCTAAAATTAGTTTTGCTTATAAGACCTTTCTCGCCGTATATCTCTTCTTCATAATCTACTAATCTTCCCTCATCTCTAGCGGCTACAAAAAGTGGTACTGCTTCTGCACCAAAGCTATCCTCTACGCGTTGCTCATTGTAATTGCGTAAACCTAAAAGTCTTGTTACTTGTGTCCACCCAAAAGATTGACCAAATTTAAACTGAGTTTCTCCAGCTTTACCTTTCTTAGTTGTGATAATAACAACCCCGGCAGCAGCTCTAGAACCATATATTGCTGCAGCAGATGCTCCTTTCAGTATTTCAATATTTTCAATATCATCCGGATTTATATCTGCTATTCTGTTTGTAGGGTTATCTTGATTTGAAGCACTTCCTCCAGCAGATGCGGCAGAAACTGCATTAAGACCAGCAGAAATAGATGAATTATCTACATAGATACCATCTATAATGTATAACGGTTGAGTGTTACCTTGGATAGAGGTTGCACCACGAAGCTTAATAGAAAGTCCTCCACCTGGTGCTCCAGAATTCTGACTCACGAGTGCTCCAGCAAATTTACCATACAAAGCCCCATCTAACGTAGGTGGTGGTGTGGTACCAGTAATTTGCTCTGCTGATACGGATGCTACTGCATTTGCAGCATTCGATCTCTTTACAGAAGAGGCTAGACCAGAAATTACTATTTCATCTAGCGACTCTGATGATTCTTCAAGAGTCACATTCAGTGTCTGTGAACTTGAAATTGTTTGTTCTTGTGTTGCATACCCTAAGTATGAAAATTCTAAGGTTCCAGAATTACCGTTTAGTGTTATCGAGTAATTACCATCAAAATCTGATGTAGTTCCGTTTGAAGTTCCTTTTTCAATAACATTGACAAAGGGAATTGGGTTATTTCCAGCATCTTTAATAACTCCCGTAACAACAGACTGTCCCATTAGGGCACAAGGAATTAAAAATAACAAGAAATAGACCATTTTGAGTAATGGGTACTTTTGTTTCATTTGATATTTGATTTAGTTTATAATTCAAATTATGGATAATATTTAACTTATTTAACTAATAGTTAACTATATGCTAATAATTTTCTAAAAATTACACGAAATAAGCGAATTTGCCAATAGTCATCTTAATTCTTCAAATAAATCAGCTTTCTTTTGAGAACTTTTCAAATCATATGAGATTAATTATTTGATAATAAGTTTGTTGAGGGTGTATCTTTTAATTTTCAAAAAGAATAATGAGATGAATTATATGATTTAACAATAAAAACAGCTACCCTCAGTATTTGTTATCGGTATTTAAATATCCATAGCTAAAATCTATTGAATTTGGATTCGTTTAGGCTTGTTTGAAAAGGAATATTTAAATTGACAAACACTTGTCTTGGGTGTGATGAGAAATGCTCTTAAAACGCTTTATTTTGCGCTTTCGCGAAAGCGTGTGTATAAAATGTGGAAAAACTAGGAAAGTCTAATCATTTTTGAGAAAGCCAACCCAATAGAATACCGTACTTTTATTTTTCTTAAAATAAATGATTTGGCTAAGAAAAAAGTGACCCCCTTAATGCAGCAATACAATGGTATTAAAACAAAATACCCAGATGCTTTGTTGCTTTTTAGAGTAGGAGATTTTTATGAAACCTTTGGAGAAGATGCTGTAAAAGCAGCTGCTATTCTCAACATAACATTAACGAGTCGAAATAATGGTGGTGATCGAACGGAGCTTGCGGGCTTCCCACATCATTCTTTAAATACTTACTTGCCTAAGCTTGTAAAAGCAGGTTGTAGAGTAGCTATTTGTGATCAACTAGAAGATCCAAAGCAGACTAAGAAAATAGTAAAGCGAGGGGTGACAGAGCTTGTGACACCAGGAGTTGCAATGAATGATGATATTCTTTCGGCAAAGACAAATAATTTCCTTGGTGCTGTTTTTTTTAATAAAGAAAAGGTAGGTGTCGCTTTTTTAGACGTGTCTACTGGTGAGTATCTTACTGCACAAGGAGATGTAGCTTATGTAGATAAATTATTGCAAAATTTTGCTCCTAGCGAGCTGTTAGTCTGTAAAAAGCAGAAGAAATTATTTTTAGAAGCATATGGCCCAGATTATCATACTTTTTACCAAGAAGATTGGGTATTTCATATAGACTATGCTACAGAATCTCTTCATAAGCACTTTGATGTAAATTCTTTAAAAGGGTTTGGGGTAGAGCATCTTTCAGAAGGGGTGGTTGCGGCTGGTGCAGCGCTTCATTATTTAGGAGAAACACAGCATCACAAGCTACAGCATATCACGAGAATAAGCCGTATTGCCGCAGATGATTACGTGTGGATGGATCGTTTTACCATAAGAAATCTAGAGTTGTATAACTCAGCTTCTGGAGTAAAATCTGTTACGTTAATAGATATAATAGACAAGACCACTTCGGCTATGGGAGGTCGTTTGCTTAAACGATGGCTGGCATTGCCTCTCAAGCGCCTCGATGAGATTGAACGTCGTCATGAGGTGGTTACTTTTCTCTCAGAAAATGGAGAAATATTTGATAAAATACAGGCCAACATTAAAAAAATAGGAGATTTAGAGCGTCTCATAAGTAAGGTTGCTACTGGTAAGATTAGTCCGCGAGAGGTTATACAGCTTAAAAATTCTCTCGAAGCTATTGTTCCTATTAAAGGACTAGCGCTTAGTACGGATAATGAATCTCTCAAAATAATAGGGGAGCAGCTTCAAGATTGTGCAGTGCTGCGTGATAAAATAAAAGAAACTCTGACTGAAGACGCTCCAGTATCTATTGTAAAGGGTGGGGCAATCGCTGCGGGCTTTCATAACGAACTAGATGAGTTAAGAGCGTTGTCGCAAGGAGGTAAAGATTATCTAGAGCAGATGCTAGAGCGCGAGACTAAGCGCACGGGAATCACATCGCTTAAGATAGCTTCTAATAACGTTTTTGGATACTATATAGAGGTGCGCAATACCCATCGTGACAAGGTGCCAGAGGAGTGGATAAGAAAACAAACGCTTGTTAATGCAGAGCGATACATAACAGAGGAACTTAAGGAGTACGAAGGTAAAATTCTAGGAGCCGAAGAGCGTATCCAAGCGATAGAGCAACAACTTTTTGTTGCACTAGTAGGCTGGATGAGTAGTTTTATTCCTCAAGTGCAGGCTAATGCTTCTCAAATTGCACAGCTAGATTGTTTGTTGGGATTTACACAGTTAGCCATGGAAAATAATTATGTAAGACCTACACTAGACGAGTCGCAGGTAATTGATATAAAAGAGGGGCGACACCCTGTGATAGAAAAGCAGCTACCACTGGGTGAGGCTTACGTGACTAATGATGTCTTTTTAGATAGAGATGACCAGCAAATGATTATGATCACTGGGCCTAACATGTCTGGTAAGAGTGCTATCTTGAGACAAACGGCATTGATAGTCTTACTAGCACAAATGGGAAGTTTTGTGCCAGCTCAGGCGGCTCATATAGGTCTTGTAGATAAAATCTTTACAAGAGTAGGGGCGAGTGATAATATCTCTATGGGTGAAAGTACCTTTATGGTAGAGATGAATGAGACGGCGAGTATACTTAATAATTTAAGTGATCGCAGTTTAGTCTTGCTAGATGAGATAGGACGTGGTACCAGTACCTATGATGGGATATCGATTGCCTGGGCTATCAGTGAGTTTTTACATGAGCATCCGGGGAGGCCTAAAACGCTTTTTGCAACGCATTATCATGAGCTTAATGAAATGTGTGAGACATTTGAACGCATCAAGAACTACAATGTCTCTGTAAAAGAGCTTAAGAACAATGTATTGTTTTTAAGGAAACTAGTTCCGGGTGGTAGCGCCCACAGTTTTGGTATTCATGTAGCAAAAATGGCGGGAATGCCGCAGCAAGTATTGCGTAGGGCTACTAAAATGATGGAGAAGCTAGAAAAATCCCATGGAAGTGAAGAGCTTACAGGTAAGATTAAAGAAGCGGGAGATGAAGAAATGCAGCTTAGCTTTTTTAATCTAGATGATCCATTGCTAGAAGATATTAAAGAGGAGATTTTGCATATAGATATTGACACACTTACACCAGTAGAGGCGCTTATGAAGCTCAATGAGATAAAGAGAATGCTTGTTAAAAAGAAAGGTGGCGCTACTTCTTAGGAGATTAATTAAACGCTATAGCTATAAAATAGAAAAGGCTTCCTAATGGAAGCCTTTTGTACTCGAGACGGGACTTGAACCCGTACGTCCTAATGGACATTGGATTTTAAGTCCAACGTGTCTACCAATTCCACCACTCGAGCATTTTCACAAATGTGAAAAAAATTGGTATTTATTTTTATAATACGCTTTCGCGAAAGCGTTATAATTTCAAACTAGAGCGAAAGACGAGATTTGAACTCGCGACCCCCACCTTGGCAAGGTGATGCTCTACCCCTGAGCTACTTTCGCATTACATTCTGTAAGAACGACGCTATTTCTCGTAGCGGATGCAAATTTAATCTTTTTCTTCTTTTGGCAAAGGGTTTTTTAGATTTTTTTCAAACTTTTTTGAGCTATTCTCTGTGAGATCTAACCTTTGTTTTTTAGAAAAATAATAGTCTGATTGAGTGTCTGTTGTAGGAATTGTCGGTAAGTTTGATGTTTTTAATTCGTTACATTTCGTAAAAGACTGATATAAAGACGTTTGTGTTTATGTGCTTTCTGTGTCATTCGTCGACACAAACGCGCATTTCATCGAAATATACATGTAGAATATCTACTAATGGTTAAATTTAATCGATTAAGTGTTTATTTTTAACACTGTATTGGTATAAAATTCTAATTTTGTTTGTGCAAACGTAAGTGTGTTATTTTTGACTTTAATTTCACATTGAGATAACGCAGAAAAGAAAATGATATCTGATGTTTGTTAAGGCCTCAGGTTGTATTAAAAGTTGAATTAAGTTATAATTTATATATATGGGAAAAATTACTATTCCTTCCGGACAGATTGAAAAGTTGCAATTGTCAATTATCTCAAAGAAGATACTTGTCCTAATTGCGGTATTTGGTTGTTTTACATCTTCCTTGTATGGTCAATGTGTGGGTACTGCTACAGATTGTGATGGTGACCTGGTGTCTAATACTGTGGATGAAGATGATGATAATGATGGAATCTTGGATGATTTAGAGTGTCCGTTTGTCGTTCCTACTGGTGGGGCAGTACAATCTGATGCAATTGTTTATACTACTTTAGGTGGTAAGCAGGTTTTTACTATTGGAGGAAATACAAACGGCTTAGGTTTTTCTGAAACCGGCTGGGATGTGGCTGTTACCGGCACTGGGGCGAGCATACAGAGTGAGCTTAATTTAACGAGTACCACATTTTCAAACGGAACTGTTAGTGGGTTTAACGATGCTGCTAATCCTGTGGCAAATCCTTATAGTGTTTTTCCTACTAATAATGGAGCTTGGGCGTCAGGTAGTGATACGCGAACTTTGGGTGTTAATCCAGGTACTGCGAATTTAGAGGCAGATCAAAATTTAGTGTTTTCGACTGTTATAAACTTTACAACGCCAGTTTATGCATTTGGCTTCGATTTGATTGACTTTAATGATCATGGAGATGAGATCTTTACTGATACTTGGGAGGTTTATGTAGATGGTGTTCTTGTATATCAGTTGGGACCTGAGTTGTCTATGAATGCAGGAATTACAGGTCTTTACCCTGTTTTTAGTGATCAGGGAGTTCCTTTGGGTGACGTATTGCAGGGTGAGAATACTGAAAATTTTATTGGTTTTATAGGGCGTGAGGCAGTAAGTCAAGTTGAAATAAGGAGGACGTCTGTTTTTGATAATTCTGCAAATCCCTTATTAACTGGAGGTACAGATTTTCACGGAATAGATAGTTTTAGATTTACCACAGATGCTCCTTTTGATACAGATGGTGATGGTGTTGCAAATTGTTTTGATAATGATAGTGATGGTGATGGCTGTAGTGATGTTTTAGAGTCTGGTGGATTAGATCCTGATGGCGATGGAATACTTGGTGTGCTGCCAACAACTGTTGATGGTGCTGGCCGTGTCACAGGTTCTGGGTCGGTAGCTGGAGGGTATAATGGGCTTAGTGGAAATGAGCTGAATGCGGTTCAAGTTAATGTTGCTGCTGGTAACCCTATGGATCAAACTGTGTTTGAGGGTGATTCTGTGAGCTTTACAGTATCAGCTAGTGCAGATGAAGCTACGTTTTATAGCGGTGGTTCACCTACTTATAGTGTTCCTGGTAATGCGGATGGAGGTTTAAGATATCAATGGTATCTAGGTGATCCGGATTTTTCAGGAGTGCCTATTGCTCCTGGAGATACTAATTATAGTGGCGCAGACACAAATACTTTAACAGTTAATGACTCTTCTGGATTAAACAATACTGATTATTTTGTTGTTGTTAGTCATGATGAGAATGTTTGTGTGTCCGAAAATAGATCAGCAGTGTTAACATTTCTTCCAGATCCGTGTGATGCACTAGCATCTGGTAATCCAGATAATGACGGTGATGGTGTTAGTGATAGCTGTGATCTAGATGATGATAATGATGGTGTTTTAGATACAGAAGAGTGTGGAGTATTACTGCCAGTAGGAGTTACTGGAGTTGGTACGCAAACCATATCCGGACAATACGCAGGAGATTTATTCACTTTAGATTTTCAATTGGCGACTACTACCGCAAATCCGTTTGTTTTTCAACGTAGACCAACACTTATAGTAGATCCGAGAACCACGGAGCCAATAACGCTTACTAGACAGATAAGTGGGATAACAGAAGGGCTACAGGTTACTTGGGATGAAGGTGATAATGGTCGACCACAACTTGCTGGGTTGAGTGAAATGGATCTAACACTAACATTAGATAATTTACAGAATGGACAATTAACAAGTTTGAGAGTAGCAAGTGCTGCTCCAGGGACCACGTTTGCTGGGCAAAATGCAGTCAAAGAAATAACTTTAACTTGGCCGGGAGGTACCTCTGCAGTGTTAAATGATCCTCTAGGTGAAATAGTGAGTCATGCAGATGGAGCTGTGATTTCTTCTGGAGATGTACTAAGCTTAAATTCAGGAACTCGTCAAATTCAGTTTTCTAGATGGACTTTAGATATTGATTTAGAGGGTGCTACGTATCCTTTTGTCTTAAATTACGATACTGATTCTAATGTAAATACAAATTTTGAAGGTTTTGCATTTATTCCAATAGGTTGTTCAGATGTTGACGGAGATGGAGTGGTTGATTCGTTTGATTTAGATAGTGATAATGACTTGTGTAATGACGTTTTGGAATCTGGCGGTCTTGATCCAAATGGAGACGGAATATTGGGGGCAATACCAACTATGGTAGATAGTGATGGGCTAGTAATAGGAAGTTCTCCTGCAACGGGAGGTTATGATGGAGCAAACGGAAATGAAATTGTAGCAACACAAGTTAATGTTACAGCAATGGAACCTGCCGATCAAACGGCTACAACTGGTGAGTCTGCTACGTTTACAATTACGGCAACAGCAGATAATTCGACTGGATTTACAGCAGGTGTTCCAGATTACGGAACTCCTGGAAATGCAAATGCCGGAATAAATTATATGTGGTACATAGGTGATCCAGATACATCTGGAACTCTTATTACTGCAGCAGATACTAATTATAGTGGAGAGAATACAAATACTCTTACGGTTAATGATGTAACAGGATTAGACGGTACTGAGTATTTTGTTGTAGTAAGCCATGATGATAATGTGTGTTTTACAGAAACTCGTTCTGCTACACTTACTGTGTTGCCAGATCCTTGTACAGATGGGGCTATAGCGGGAACTATAACAGCAAATGATGCAGATGGTGATGGTATAAATAATGCATGTGATCTTGATGATGATAATGATGGAATTCTAGATGAGAATGAATACAATAGCAATTGTAGTGCAGTTACCACTCAAAATATTCATTTTACAGATTCCTCATTTAATCAAGTAGCTGCAAATTCTAATGATGGAGATTTAGTTGCTTATTTAAAAGATTTTGTAAGTGATGTAACTGCAGTATCAACGACAATAATAGGAACTGGAACTTTTTCCGCCAATAGTCCAAATTATACTGACGGGGGCATACAAGTAGATATGCAGTCACGTAACGGTAATAACAATGTTACAGGGACGTCTACTGAAATCGTATTTTCTGAACCTATTTTTTCTCTTGAATTTAACTTGAGGAGTTTAGGTAGAAATGCATCTGGGACCTATAGTGAAAATCAAAATATCAAATTTTATAGTGAAGGCGTTCAAGTTCAGTTTCCCGCAGTAATTTATAGCGGAAATGCAAATCCGGTTGGAGCTGGGGCTTCATATGACCCATTATCTGGAGATGCAATAGCTGCTATATTAGGAGGTACTGCACAGGAGGCTAATTTTAGATTCGATATTAACAAGCCAATAGATAGAATTGTTATTTCTCAATTACCATCAGCAAATGCAGATAATATTGGATGGCGTATAGTGCCACTTTGTGCAGCTTTTGTAGATACAGATGGAGATGGCATCTTTGATCACCGAGATATAGATAGCGATAATGATTTATGTAATGATGTTTTAGAATCTGGCGGGTTGGATCCAAATGGAGATGGAATTTTAGGTGCTTTACCTGTGATAGTTGATGCTAATGGTTTAGTTACAGGAACAGCTCCTACTACAGGAGGTTATGATGGAGCAAACGGAAATGAAATTGTAGCAACACAAGTTAATGTTACAGCAATGGAACCTGCTGACCAAACAGCTACAACAGGTGAGTCTGCTACTTTCACTGTTACGGCAACCGCAGATAATTCGACTGGATTTACAGCAGGTGTTCCTGATTATGGAACTCCTGGAAATGCAAATGCCGGAATAAATTATATGTGGTACATAGGTGATCCAGATACATCTGGAACTCTTATTACTGCAGGAGATACTAATTATAGTGGGGAAAATACGGATTCATTAATAGTAAATGATGTAACAGGTTTAGGTGGTACAGAATATTTTGTTGTCATTACACACGATGATAATGTGTGTTTTACAGAAACACGTTCAGCCACGCTTAGTATTGCGCAGGCTGATGTGAGTATTGATAAAGTATTGGTTGATAGTAGTCCTTACGTAGTGGGGGGTACAGTGACTTATACATTAACAGTAAGTAATGCAGGTCCAGATGAAGCAACTAATGTTGTAGTTACAGATATTCCTGAAAATTTGACAATTACAAATGTTTCGGATGGTTGTACTGCATTGCCTTGTACTATAGCAAGTATTGCTGCTGGAGTTGCCAATAATGTGACAATAACAGTTGAAGCAACAATTGATAGTGAGGGAGCCTTCTCAAATGGTGCTACTGTACAAGCAGATCAAGATGATCCGAATACTGCCAATAATCAAGATTTATCAACAGATGCAAATAATCAAGGAGCAGTTCCTAGTGTTCCACCAGTGGTACAAAATGATGTAAGTGCTCCGAGTACTCCAGGAGCTACAGTAAGTTTAGATCCAACCGCCGATAATGGTTTTGGAATAGATGATGATGCAGACGGTACATTAGATGTTACGAGCGTGAGCTTAGTAGTTCCAGCTGGAGCTACGATGGTACAAACGGATGCAGATGGCGATATTATTGGGTACACAGTTCCTGGTGAAGGAGTTTGGGAAGTTAATCCTGTAAACGGTGAGATTAGTTTTGCACCAGTAGCTGGTTTTAATGATGATCCAACATCTCCTGCCACTTATACAATAGATGATAATGCGGGTAATACTTCTAATCAGGCTACAGTAACAATTGATTATGTGCCTGTTGCAACAGTAGATGAGATTACTGACGTTATGCCAGGCATGGATGCTGTAATTGATGTATTAGCAAATGATGTTGATGGGGATCTTGTAGATCCTACTACAGTAATGATAATAGACCCAGCAAATCCGGGAGTTCCTGTGACAAGTTTGGTAGAGCCTGGAGTAGGAGTATGGACTGTTAATCCTTCAAGCGGAGCGATTACGTTCGCACCGTGTACTGGAGCCGGAGTTCCTGATGCTAGTTGTACAGGAGTATTTGAAGGTAGTCCAATGGACATCTCTTATATAGTATCAGATAATGAAGGTAATGCGACAACTCCTACAAAAGTAAGTGCAGCTTATGCTGTTCCACCAGTAGCACAAAATGATGTAAGTGCTCCGAGTACACCTGTAGCTA